>DASPWJ010000134.1:0-38227 GCA_035621895.1 Burkholderiaceae bacterium
CCACAATCCAACAAGGATGTTAAAGGTCTCATGAATTCGCTATTTCGCAAGAAAGCCCGCCCGTCGTCGCCCGCCACCACCCGTCCTTTGTTTCTTTGCTCCGTCGTGGCGGCTGCCCTGACCTTGAGCATTACTCCGGACAGCGCGTCCGCCTGCGCCTGTGGCTGTGGAGTGTTCGATGTAGGTGCAAGCACGATGTTTGCCAACACATCCGATACCGGCTTTTCGATTTGGCTTCGTTACGACTTGATGGACCAAAACAAGAACTGGGAAGGAACATCGAGCGCACCCGCAAGCGACAACGGCGACAAGGAAATCCGCACCAGCTTCTACACAATCGGCGGCCAATATATGTTCAGCCGCAACTGGGGAGTCATGGCGGAATTACCGACTTTCCATCGATCCTTGGAGACCACCGACGACGGAACGGTGGCTGGACCGGCAGGCAGCATTTATACCGGCCATCTGACGGACATGGGCGACTTGGAGGTAATGGGAATTTACACCGGCATTTCGCCTGATATGTCCACGGGCCTGCTCTTCGGTCTGAAATTGCCAACCGGTAATTACACCGGACCGACAGGTCCGTTAGGCGGAAGCGAGTTTGACCGCGACTCGCTGCCCGGTACCGGTAGCACGGATTTGTTGCTTGGCGCCTATCACGTCGGTGGACTTACATCAGATAACCGCCTGGCCTACTTTGCGCAAGCGCTTTACAAAAATGCAATGCTGGTACGAAACCAGTACCGGCCGGGTAATGAAATCGACGCCGCTGCCGGATTGACCTACGATTTTGGCGCCGCGGGCGTTTTGACCAGGGACGCGCCTCTAATACAGCTTCTCGTCAGTCAAAGAAATCACGACACTGGCGTGAACGCCGATCCACTCAATAGCGGCTACACTCGCTTGCTTGTTTCGCCGGGTATCGACCTGCGCTTTAACAAGATCAAGCTTTATGCCGACATTGAACTGCCCGTCTACCAAAGAACCAATGCTGCTTCGAGTGTCGCGATCGAAGGAACGTCGGGGCAACTGGTGGCCTCGAAGATCTTTAAATTGCAGATTGGTTACGAGTTTTAACGCGTGAATATTGTATTTCCCACCCTCGAGCGGCCCGAAAGGTAACAAGTCGCGTCGCACGAGAAGGGGATTGAACTAGTTAGGATTGCACCTTTATGAAACTTCGCGGCATCATTGCAATATTCCCACTTGTGATCGTCTGCCCGCTTGCAGGCGCGGCCAAACCAACCGATGCAATCGCGCCGGAGCTGGTCGCGATGACGCTTGACGGAAAGAATTTTGATCTGACGGCGCAGCGAGGACACGTTGTGCTGGTGAACTTCTGGGCGACCTGGTGTACGCCGTGCATCAAGGAGATGCCTGCGCTCGAGGCCTTTTACGAGCGTTATCGCGCGCGAGGTGTTGTGCTCATCGCATTGAGCGAGGATCGTACGCGTGACCTCGATGAGGTGCACCGCATGGTGCACCATATGAACGTGGACTACCTAGTTGCTATGGCGCACAAGGCCAGCCGAAACAGTTTCGGCAATCCAAGTGCCTTGCCGGTGACCTATGTGATTGACGCCAATGGCGTGGTGCGCGCCGAAATGCGCCCTGATACGTTACCGGTGACGGAAGAAAACCTGGCGCGGATCGTTGATCCTTTGCTGGCGCCGCCTAGCATCAGCGCTCAGCAGAGCGCAAACGAAAACCTTTAGCGATCAGCCAGCTTTTTGAACTAGACGCGGTTCGCGAAGCAAATCTCCAAAGCGGGCGCGAATGGACGCCTCGATTCCGTCGGCATCAAGCCCCACCGATGCGAGTAAGCGCGCGTGATCACCATGATCGATGAAGCGGTCGGGTAATCCGAGGCGCAGCAGCGGCGTTACTCGTTGCAAACTCTCGAGCGCCTCGGCACAGGCGCTTCCCGCACCTCCCTGCAGGACGTTCTCTTCGACGCTCACCAGCGCATCGTGCGAATCGGCGAGTTTTTGCAGCAATTCGACATCCAGGGGTTTGACAAAGCGCATGTCGACAACGGTGGCGTCCAACGTCGTAGCCGCAGCCGCTAGCGCCGGATGAAGCATCGGCCCAAAGGCCAGGATGGCAATTCGCCCCCCCGCGCGGGCGCGAGACTCGCGCACGATCTCACCACGCCCGATCGGCACAGTTTCAAAAGTTGATTCGACCATCGCTCCGATCCCTGCACCCCGCGGATAGCGCACTGCGGCAGGGCCGTTGTGGCAAAACGCGGTCGAAAGCATCTTGCGGCACAAGTTCTCGTCGCTTGGTGTCATCACCACCATGTTCGGAATGCAGCGCAGGTAAGAGAGGTCGAAAACACCATGGTGGGTCGCCCCATCGGCACCAACCAAGCCGCCGCGGTCAAGCGCAAACATCACCGGCAGGTTCTGCAGCGCCACATCGTGAATCAACTGATCGTAAGCTCGCTGCAAAAACGTCGAGTAAATCGCCACAACCGGTTTGATCCCCTCGCAGGCCAAGCCCGCAGCAAACGTGACCGCATGTTGCTCGGCTATGCCGACGTCAAAATAGCGATCAGGGAATTCGCGCTCGAAACGCACCAATCCAGATCCTTCCCGCATCGCGGGAGTTATTCCGACCAGCCGCGTGTCGGCAGCGGCCATGTCGCAGAGCCAGTCGCCAAACACCTGCGTGTACGTGGGGCGCGAAGGTGCTGGCTTGCTGATGCCAACGTCTGGATCGAATTTCCCGGGACCGTGGTACAGGATCGGGTCGGCCTCCGCCCGCGCGTACCCATGGCCCTTGCGGGTGACAACGTGCAAAAATTGTGGGCCACGCAGTCCGCGCAGGTTCTGAAGCGTGGGGATCAGCGAGTCCAGGTCGTGGCCGTCGATGGGCCCAATGTAATTAAAGCCGAATTCTTCAAACATCGTACCTGGCACGACCATGCCCTTGGCGTGTTCCTCGAGCTTGCGTGCAAGTTCCAGCATAGGGGGCAAATGCTTGAGCACCTGCTTGCCCGCGCTCCTGGCTACCATGTAAAAGCGCCCGCTCATCAGGCGCGCCAAGTGACGGTTGAGTGCGCCAACCGCCGGGGAAATCGACATATCGTTGTCGTTCAGGATAACGAGCAGACGCACATCCTCGGCAACGCCCGCGTTGTTCAGAGCCTCGAACGCCATCCCGCCGGACATAGCGCCATCGCCGATAACCGCAACGCAATGCCGATCCTCGCCCCGGCTGCGCGCGGCCAACGCCATGCCCAATGCGGCCGATATCGAAGTCGAGGAATGTGCGGTTCCAAAGGCGTCGTAGGGTGATTCTGAGCGCCGAGGAAAACCCGAAATTCCCCCTTCCTGTCGCAGCGTCCTCATCGCCTCGCGGCGGCCCGTGAGGATCTTGTGCGCGTACGTCTGATGGCCAACATCCCAAACAATTCGGTCATCGGGCGTCTGGAATACATAATGCAGCGCCACTGCCAACTCGACCGTGCCAAGGTTTGAGCTCAAATGCCCACCCGTGCTAGCAACCGAGCGCAGCAAAAATTCGCGCAACTCATCGGCAAGGGGCCGCAGTTGCGCACGATCAAGGCGACGCAGGTCCGCCGGCGAGTCAATTTGCAACAGCAACGGTCGTGAGGAGGACGAGGTCATGGTCTGACTCGTGTAGGTGCTGTCAGCTGCGTCGAGCAACAATCATTTCTGCCAGCTGAAGTAAACGGCTCGTGCGCGCCGGTCCCAAGCCTGTCTCCTCCAAGGCCACTGACGCGGCCTGCCGCAACTGAGCGGCACGCTCCTTGGCCGCCACCATCCCCAGCACCGAAACATAGGTCGCCTTGGCCTGGGCCTGGTCCTTGCCAACAGTCTTTCCCAGCTCCGCAGAATTCGATTCCACATCAAGGATGTCATCGACAATCTGAAACGCAAGCCCTACCGCACGCGCGTAACGGTCGAGCGCAGCCAGTGCCGTGGGCTCCAAGCGCCCGGCACGCGCGCCCATCAGTACCGAGGCCCGAAACAGCGCGCCAGTCTTCATGCGATGCATCTGCTCCAATTGCGATGGCTCAAGGACGCGCCCCGCCGACTCTAGGTCAATGGCCTGCCCCCCGCACATGCCGTCCGTGCCGACCGCGCGCGCCAGTTCCTGCACCAGCTCCAACCGCACTGCAGCGCCAAGTGGGGCCTCGGCCAGCAAGCGAAACGCCTCGGCCTGAAGGGCGTCGCCAGCCAGCATTGCCGTAGCCTCGTCAAACGCAACGTGCACGGTCGGCTTTCCTCTACGCAAGACATCGTTGTCCATGCAGGGCAGGTCGTCGTGTACCAGGGAATACACATGGACATATTCGACCGCCAAGGCCACACGGTCCAGCGCAGCGAGTTCGGCTTGTGCCAACTCTCCTGCGGCATACACAAGCAGCGGTCGAATGCGCTTACCACCGCCGAGAACCGCATAACGCATCGCTAGGTGAAGCCGCTGCGGCTCGCGCGTAGCCGCGGGCAGCTGGCTGGCAGCCTGGGCCTCAAAGCGCTCCTGGCACTCACGCATCCATTGGCCCAGCGACGAGAGCGCGCTCGCCTGGCCGTCGGAGCCCGCCGACAGTGCCGCCTCCACTATTGCCGGAGTTCCCGATTCGGTCTTCACGACTCTGTGCCCCGCAGTTCGTCCGGTTCCAGCGCCTTTAAGACGTCGTTATCGAGCTTGCGAATTTCCTGCTCGGCAGCGCTTAGCCGTGTCTGGCAGTAGCGCGCCAGTTCCGCACCGCGGCGGTAGGCAGCAATCGAATCATCCAGACCCAGCTCACCCGATTCCATTTTGCGTACGAGACCGTCGAGTTCCTCGAGCGCTTGCTCGAAACTCAACTCCTCCGGTGCCTTGGGCTCCGCGATTTTTTTCATGCGCCCGACGATGCGCTGCAAGACCAAACAACAACGAAAAGACCCGCAACCGGGACCACTAGTGCGCAACAAGAGCGCCAAACCCGCATTCTAGCGTTTCAAGGCTCGTTTCGTCGGCAAACGCACGAACCGGGTGCGCAGGGTGGCAAGGCAGACGCTGCCTCCGCGTAGACTGTCGTTTGCCGACGCTGCGATTCATTTGCCGGCAATGGGACGGGCGCACATGGGCCAATTGGACGACAGTGGACAGGATGGATGGGGCACGCTAATTGACGTTGGGTCCCTGCGCACTGTTTTGGGCAGCCCCCACCTGCGCGTGATCGATTGCCGCCACGATCTTGCCCAACCCGATCTGGGGCAGGAGCAATACCGCAAAGGCCACATTCCGGGGGCCCTTTTTGCCCATCTGGACCGGGACCTGTCGGGTGCAAAAACCGGAGAAAACGGGCGCCATCCGCTTCCGGAGCGCCCGCACCTCGTGGCTCGGCTGCGGTCCTGGGGGGTGAATACGACGAGTCAGGTCGTTGTCTACGATGCGAGCGAGGGTTGCTATGCGGCACGCGCCTGGTGGCTTTTGCGCTGGCTCGGGCATCCAAAGGTCGCCGTGCTCGACGGCGGCTGGCCAGCTTGGGTTGGGGCCGGTGGCCCAACGACCCAACAGGTGCCGACACTACAAGCGGGGGATTTCCAGGAACGCCCGCCCCTGGAGGCCACGGTTTTCGTCGAGACAGTGGCGCAGTGGTCTCGAAACGCCAAGGCAACTTCTCCGAACCTGTTAATTGACGCGCGTGCTCCCGAACGATATGAAGGCCGCAACGAGACAATCGACCCGGTTGCCGGACATATACCGGGCGCTATCAATCGCTTTTGGAAGCAAAATCTCACTTCCGATGGCCGCTTTAAATCGTCTGCGCAACTGCGCACGGAATATGGCTCGCTCCTGGATGGCCGCTCGCCCCAAAACGTAGCCGTCCAATGCGGCTCCGGAGTGATCGCATGCCACGACCTTTTAGCCATGCATCTGGCAGGCCTGCGAGGTGCTGCTCTGTTTCCAGGCTCTTGGAGCCAATGGATCGCCGATCGGGCACGCCCCATAAGGACGGGGCGCAGCCCCTGAAATGCGGTTGTGCACGGCGCTGCAGCTAGCGATCCAGGCTCATCGCCAGTATGGCGATTACGACCCCAAGAAAGACAAAACCAACTTCGGGCAACGACTTGCGCAGCGAGGAGCGTCGCATCAGCTCCGGCAGCAAGTCTGACAAGGCAATGTAGATAAAACTCGCTGCCGCGATCGCCAACGCATAAGGCAAAAGTGCCTGAGCCCTGGCAAGCACGAAATAGCCACCGATTCCGCCGATGACAGCCGAGCATCCCGACAGCAGCATGAAGAGAAACGAGCGCCGCCGAGAAAAACCGGCGTTCAAAAGAATCATGAAATCACCAATCTCGTGCGGAATTTCGTGCGCCAACACCGCCAGTGCCGTCACGATGCCCGTGCCAAGATCTACCAAAAACGCCGCGGCGATCACCACTCCATCGGTGAAATTATGAAAAGCGTCCGCGATCAGTATCGGGTACGCGCCGCGCCCGACCTCGTGCGCATCGTACCCATGGGCATGGTCATGTCCATCGCCTTCGTGGTGATGAGTGTGATGTAGCAAGGTCGCCTTCTCGAGCAAAAACAAACCCAAGATGCCCAAGAGCACCGCCCAACCGAGCTGAGCGGGGTTCAACCCACTGGCAAGCGCCTCCGGAAGAATGTTTACCAAAGCGGTCGCCAGCAGCAACCCAATGGAAACGTGCACCATCCGATCGACCAGATCCGATAGCAAACGAAAACTGAGCAAGGCCGCCAGCGCAAGGGAAACGGCCGTTGATGCCACATTTGCGACAACGATAAATAGCAGCGTTGGCATCAGTGGGCCTCATCCCAGTTCTCTCCCACGCCGACGTCCACTTCCAGTGGAACGTCCCACCGCACTACGCCCGTCATGATGCCGGGAATCGTCGCCCTCACGATGTCGACTTCGTTCTGCGGGACCTCGAAAACCAGTTCATCGTGAACCTGCATGATGAGCCGAGTAGAAAGGCGCTCTTTTGTCAGCCAGCGATCGGTGGCAATCATCGCCAACTTAATGAGATCGGCTGCGGTGCCCTGCATCGGCGCATTAATGGCCGCCCGTTCCGCTGCCTGGCGCCGCGGCCCGTTTGGCCCATTGATGTCGGGCAGCCATAGGCGTCGCCCAAACACGGTCTGCACATAGCCCAGCTCCCGCGCCTGGGCGCGCGTTGCCTCCATGTAGCGTGCAACGCCCGGATACCGCGCAAAATATCGGTCGATGTATAGCTTGGCGGAATCCTTGGAAATTCCTAAGTTCGCCGCCAATCCAAAGGAGCTCATTCCATAGATCAATCCGAAGTTGATCACTTTCGCGGTGCGCCTTTGGTCGTCACTGACACGATCGGGGTCCACACCAAATACCTCGGCAGCGGTGGCCCGATGCACATCGTCACCGCGATCGAACGCAGCAATCAGGCTGGAATCACCGCAAATGTGCGCCATGATGCGCAGTTCGATTTGTGAATAATCGGCTGAAACGATGCGCGCATCGGGAGCAGCGATAAATGCCTCGCGGATGCGACGGCCTTCCGCGGTGCGTGCTGGAATGTTTTGCAGGTTCGGATCCGACGACGCTAGGCGACCCGTAACGGCTATTGCCTGCCCGTAGGTGGTGTGTACACGGCCGGTTCGGGCATTGACCATAGTCGGTAGCTTGTCGCAATAAGTCGAGCGTAATTTGGACAAGGCGCGGTGCTCCAACAGCGCCTTGGGCAGCGGAAAATCCGCCGCTAGCTGCTCAAGAACCTCCTCGTCGGTACTCGGGGCGCCTGTTGCCGTCTTCTTACGTACCGGTAAGCCGAGTCGGCCGAACAAAATCTCCCCGATCTGTTTCGGCGACCCGAGATTAAACGTCTGACCCGCTAGCTCATACGCGTAGCGCTCGAGCTCTACAATGCGTGCGCCTAATTCTCGGCTCTGAGCCTTTAGCCGATCGGGGTCGATCAGTACGCCGGTGCGCTCCATGGCAAAGAGCACGCGCGAGAGCGGCATTTCGATCGACTCGTAAACGTAGCGGGACCCCGCGTCCTGCATGAGCTTGGGCCACAGCACGTCGTGCACCGCCAGCGTAATGTCGGCATCTTCGGCGGCATACTCGGTAGCCCGCTCGATCGCCACATCGGCAAACCCGATCTGCTTAGCGCCCTTGCCGCAGACCTGTTCATAGGAGATGGTTGAGCGCCCAAGATGGCGCGCCGCAAGCGATTCCAGATCGTGCGGTCGGTGCGCCTCGATCACATAGGACTGCAAAAGCGTGTCGTGAGCGATGCCGGCGAGCTGAACGCCCGCGTTGGCAAAGATGTGCGCGTCGTACTTAGAGTGCTGCCCCAGCTTTGGGTGGCGATCGCTCCGCAGCCAAGGTCCAAGTCGTTCGAGAACTAGCGCGCGCTCAAGTTGCACCGGCGCGCCAGGGTAACGGTGCCCAAGTGGGATGTAACAAGCTTCGCCGGCGCGCACGGAAAGCGAAATACCCACGAGTTGGGCAGTCATGGGGTCAAGAGACGTCGTCTCGGTATCGATGCTGGTCAGTTCGGCTGAGCTTATGCGCTCGATCCATGTAGCAAGTTGCTCGCTCGACAGGACGCATTCGTAGGAGCTCGGCAACGCCGCAGCGCGGATGGACGCGTCCGCAACGGATCTTTGATCCGCTGGCACATGCGAAGAAAGATCGACTGCTGCAGAAGGTTGGTCGCTTGCGACGTCGCGAGGATAGGCCGCGTCGAAGTCTCGCTGCCAGGTGCGAAATTCGCATCGTGCGAAAAGTTCGCGCAGTTTTTCCCGATCCGGCTTGCGCACCTGAAGCGGCTCCAGCGACTGTAGTTGTGCCCCGAGATCCAAATCCGTTCGCACCGTAACCAAGATGCGCGCCGTGGGCAACCAACTGAGCGCCTGACGCAGATTCTCACCAACCGCGCCACCGATCGAGGCGGCGTGGGCCATGACCTCGTCGAGTGACCCATATTGCTGCAACCACTTGACCGCCGTTTTCGGCCCGACCTTCTGAACTCCGGGCACGTTGTCCACCGGGTCGCCTACCAGGGCAAGGTAGTCGACGATGCGCTCCGGAGCAACGCCGAATTTCTCCAAAACCTCCGCCCGGTCCAGCCGCTTGGGTGGCCCTCCGTCACGGCTCATTGTGTCGATCAGTTGCACCGAATCATCCACCAGCTGAGTCAGGTCTTTGTCGCCGGTAGCGATGACCGTACGCAGTCCCTGGGCCCGGGCGCGCGCGGATAAGGTCGCGATCACGTCGTCGGCCTCGACTCCTTCGATTTGCAAAATGGGCCAACCGAGCGCAGCAACCGCTTCGTGCACGACAGGCACCTGTGCCGCCAGGTCGCCCGGCATCGGGGGGCGATGGGCCTTGTATTCGGGATATAGCTCGTCCCGAAACGTCTTACCCTTGGCGTCAAATATACAAGCGCAATAGTCGCAGGGAACCGCCGCACGCAGGCTGCGCAGCATGCCAATAAACCCGCGAACGGCCCCCGTCGGCTCCCCGTCGGAAGTGCGAAGATCCGGCATCGCGTGGAAGGCCCGGTAAAGATAGCTGGTGCCATCCACGAGCAGCAGTGTTTTCATAGGAGTTATTTATGCTCGACCGCCAAAAGAATATCCCGACATTGCGGGCTATTACCGCACAAGAACAGGCCACCAAGGTCAAAGCGCGAGAATCTTGGCACCTCTGGGGCATTATCTCGGAGTTCGTCGAGGCAGCCGAACGACTCGCGGACATTCGTCCCGCCGTTTCGATCTTTGGCAGCGCGCGCCTGACGCCCGAGTCGCCTTTGTACCAGCAAACGGCCGCAATCGCGCGCGCGCTCTCTGACGCCGGTTTTGCGGTTATCAGCGGCGGCGGCCCAGGAGCAATGGAGGCAGCAAACCGCGGCGCTTTTGCCGGTCGCTCGCCCAGTGTTGGGCTAAACATCGAGCTACCGTTCGAGCAGCACGGCAATGAGTTCCAGGATATTTCCCTGCGATTTCGCCATTTCTTCGCGCGCAAAGTCGCCTTCGTCAAATACGCCAGCGCGTACGTTGTCATGCCGGGCGGATTTGGCACTTTGGACGAACTGACCGAGGCGCTGACCCTCATTCAGACGGGGATGGGGCGCCCCATCCCGGTCATTCTCGTGGGAAGCGCGTTTTGGGGCGGCTTGCTCCAGTGGATGCGCGATCGCATGGTCGCTGAGGGCATGATCGCGTCAGCGGACATGGACCTAATGCAGGTTGTGGATGAGGCCGACGCCGTCACGGAGCGCATTTTCGACTTTTACGAGCGGCGCGGTTTTGCACAAAGCGGCGAGGAGCGCGAGCAGCTGCTTCATCTCTAGGCTCGAAATTTCCAATCCACCCGCGCAGGTCCCCGCGTCAGGCGGCAACGATAAAATGAAGTCCTTATGGCCGTTTTCACCGACCTGTCGCGCGACGAAATCCTTGCGCTGCTTGACCAATACCGGCTAGGCAAACTGCTCGCGCTACAGGGGATCCCCAGCGGGATCGAGAATTCCAACTTCTTCTTGACTACCGACGTCGGGCAGTACGTACTGACCGTTTTCGAGCGACTGGACGCGGGTCAACTACCCTTTTATTTGGGATTGATGCGCCACCTTGCTCGCCGCCATCTTCCTGCTCCAGAACCGGTTGAGACCATCAAAGGGGCACTATTCACGTACGTGCGAGGAAAACCCGTCGCGATCGTTTCGCGGTTGCCCGGCAAAGCCATCAAGTCACCGCAGCCTGAGCACTGCGCCCTAGTGGGCGAGTTGCTCGCTCGTATGCACCTGGAGGGACGTGACTATGATGTATTTCAACCCAACTTGCGCGGCATCGGTTGGTGGAAGGATGCTGCCGCTTGCCTGCAGCCGTATCTGGATGACGAGACCTTCAACGAGTTGATCGAGGAAGTCATTTACCAAGATAGCGTGTCACGACGCGCAGAATTTGAGCAGCTGCCCGGTGGTCCGATTCATGCCGACCTGTTTCGCGACAACGTGCTTTTTGACGGCAGTAAGATCGGTGGCGTAATCGATTTTTACTTTGCCGGTTTCGGAGCTTGGTTGTTCGATTTAGCGATAACGGTCAACGACTGGTGCGTCGAACTTCAAACCGGCGCTTTTGATCAGCCAAATGCGGCGGCACTGCTGCAGGCCTACCACGCTGTGCGGCCGCTGGGGGAAGCGGAACACGTGTTCTGGCGAGCGATGTTGCGGGCGGCCGCCCTTCGGTTCTGGATTTCCCGCCTCTATGACCAGTACCTGCCGCGCCCGGCGGCTATGCTGCGGCCCCACGATCCGAGTCGCTTCGAGATAATGCTCAAACTGCGGGTGCACGCCCCGGAGCTTCCCTGGCCGCACACGGCGCCCCGGCACGCGTAGGAACACCATGGCCGACGTATCGATTCGAACGCGTAAAGCGACCGCTGGCCTGGCATGGGTGCAGGCCGGGTTACGTCTGTTTGCGCGCCGGCCTTTTGTGATCGTTGTGCTGGTTGCCTTCGGACCGCTACTGAACTGGACCATCGGACTGCTGCCCGTCGTCGGGACCGCATTTGCACTCATCTTGTTTCCCACCATCTCGCTAGGAATGCTGTCCGTTTGCCGGGCGGTGGACGAAGGGGCAATACCAGGACTGACGAGCTACCTTGGCGTCTTGCGAGATCGCGTGGCGCGCTGGGAACTGCTCAAGATTGGCGTCTACTACTCGTTGGTCATCGGTGTTTTGGTAACGCTGTGGTCGTTCCTACCAAGCGAAGCCCCCGCCCCCTCGCAGCCGACTGCGCCGTCGGCATCGACAACGCCCTCGACGGCCGAGGGCATAACAGCGCCCTCGACGCCCGCCAATCCGAACGTCGCGCCGGCACCCTTCGAACCACAGGCGCCCGATCTGACGCTCACCCCAATGCGCGCTGTAATGCTGCTGGCCGCCGTTGTCATTCTGGTGCCACTGCAGATGACGATCTGGTTTGCGCCCGTTCTGGCCGCTTGGCATGCAATGCCTGCGACCAAGGCGCTGTTTTTCAGTTTTTTCGCCTGCTGGCGCAATCGCGCCGCTATGGTCGTCTATCTGCTCACGCTCTTTGGCCTGGCTTGCATGGCGGTGCTCGCTTTTGCCGCGCTTGTCGGTCTACTCAATGCGAAAGACGGTATGGCACAACTGTTGCTGGCACCACCGCCCTTGTTGATGCTTGCCATCACGCAGACCTCAACGTTTGCGATGTATCGCGACCTGGTCGCTAACAGTCCTGACCTGAGCAGCCAACACGCGCCAGCGCAAGAGCCCAGCACGCCGGCTTAGGCACTTTTTAGTTCGTTTGCAGTTTTGCCACCGCAAGCAGCAGCTCTTTGATCCCGAAGGCAGCAAAATTGATCTGCGCGCGGGCGTCGTTACCCGAACCTTGCAAACGAACGACGACGCCATCGCCGAATTTGGCATGGCGCACGCCTTGCCCAATGTGCAAAACCGCGCCTTCCTCGCTGCGTGCCTGATTGTAAGCAGCGGGGGCCACCTGCCTGTTTGCGGGCCAGGATGCCCCGCCGGCGCTTGCCTCGTGTCTGCTTGCATCGGAGGACGGTTCAAAGCTTGAGCGCAAACGCGGCGTAAGCGCTTGAACGGCCTTAGCCGGCAGTTCGTCGACAAAGCGCGAACGCAAGCCATAGCGAGTTTGACCGTGCAGCATGCGACTTTGGGCAAGACTCAGGTTCAGTCGTCGACGCGCGCGTGTTATGGCCACATACATCAGACGCCGCTCCTCCTCTAGGCCGTCGGCCTCGCTGAGACTGTTCTCGTGGGGAAACAGGCCCTCCTCGAGGCCCGTGAGGAACACGGTTTCAAATTCCAGACCCTTGGCAGCGTGCACCGTCATCAGTTGCAGCGCGTCCTGTCCATCCCCCGCTTGATTGTCGCCGGCTTCAAGTGCCGCATGCGCAAGAAAAGATTGCAGCGTCGTCTCGCGTAACGAGCTGCCTGTTACGGCGCTGGCGACATCCTGTTGGACCCCCGCCCCCGAATCGGGCTCTTGCTCCAGCACGAACCCCGCCGCTGCGTTTACGAGTTCGGCCAGATTCTCCAAACGGTCCGCACCATCCTTTTCACCGCGATAGTGCGCCAACAAGCCGCTTCGCTCGATCGTTTCCTGCACGAGCTCCGCCAGATCGCATTCGTCCGCCCTGGCTCGCAGCGTTTTGATGAGATTCGCAAATTGCGCAATGCTGGAGCCGGAACGTCCGCCAACCGTTGCAATGGATCCGAAAAGGCTCGTAGATGCGCTATGCGCTAGCGTCTGTAGTTGCTCAAGGCTGCGTGCGCCGATGCCGCGTGTGGGAAAATTGACTACTCGCGCAAAGGAAACATCATCGTCGCAGTTAGCGATGAGCCGAAGATAGGCCAAGGCGTGCTTGATCTCGGCGCGCTCGAAAAAGCGCAAGCCGCCGTAGACGCGGTAGGCCAGGCCGGCATTAAATAGCGCGTGCTCAATCACGCGCGATTGGGCGTTGGCACGATACAAGATCGCGACGTCGAGCAGGCGCGAGCCCTGACGTTGCAACTCGTGCACCTCATCTACGATCCAAGCCGCCTCCAGGGCGTCGGAGCCGGCAACAAACAGGCGCAGCTTTTCGCCTGGTCCAGCGTGGGTCCATAGCCGCTTGCCCATGCGCCGCACGTTATGGCCAATGAGCTGGTTGGCGGCATCGAGGATGTGTCCGTGGGAGCGGTAGTTTTGCTCCAGCTTAATCACGTGGCGCACGTCGTATTCGCGCTGAAAATCGGACATGTTCCCCACGTTAGCCCCGCGAAACCGGTAAATCGACTGATCGTCATCGCCGACGGCAAAAATTGGCCGGGCCGTTCCCGCGAGCAATTTGAGCCATCGATACTGCAGCGAATTCGTATCCTGGAACTCGTCGACCAGGATGTGGCGAAATCGCTCCTGGTAATGTTCGCGCAATGTCTGCTGGCGTGTAAGCAGCTCGACGCTTCGCAGCAGCAACTCGGCAAAATCAACGCTGCCTTCGCGTTGGCACTGTGCGTCGTATGCGGCAAAAAGCTCGACCCATCGCCGATCGTGTCCGCTGCCGGTCATTTGCGCCGCGCGTCGACCGGATTCCTTGGCACTATTGATAAAGAACTGCAGCTCGCGGGGCGGGCAACGATCCTCGTCGACATTGGCGGTTCGGATCAGCCGTTTGATCGCGGAGAGCTGGTCCTGCGTATCGAGGATCTGGAATGTCTGTGACAGCCCAGCATCGCGGTGATGCAAGCGCAACAGGCGGTTGCACAAACCGTGGAAGGTGCCGATCCACATGCCGCGCGTGTTAATCGGCAACATCGACTCGATCCGGCTGAGCATCTCCCGCGCCGCCTTGTTCGTGAAGGTGACGGCCAGCACCCCACCGGGGCCGACACGGCCGGTTTGAATGAGCCAGGCGATGCGGGTGGTCAACACGCGCGTCTTGCCACTGCCGGCGCCGGCCAGGATAAGTGCAGGCTCGTCGGGCAGTGTCACGGCCGCGAGCTGCTGGGCGTTGAGATCGTCAAGCAGGTTCATCAAGTACGCCACTATACCGACGCCTATAATGGAGCGCTGCCACGCAATATTGTTCCTGGAAGCGCTGCCCCACGATGCAAGAAAAGTACCTGCCCAAGGAGGTCGAAGCCCAGGCGCAGGCGCACTGGCGCGCGATCGATGCTCACACCTCCAAGGAGGCCGATCCACGCTTTCCCAAGGGCAAGTTTTACGCCTGCTCAATGCTTCCCTATCCGAGCGGCAAACTGCACATGGGACACGTGCGCAACTACACGATCAACGATGTGATGGTTCGCCACCTGCGCATGCGCGGCTACAACGTGCTCATGCCCATGGGTTGGGATGCCTTTGGCCTGCCGGCGGAAAACGCCGCCATCGACAAGGGGATCGCCCCCGCACGCTGGACCTACGACAACATCGCGGACATGAAGGCGCAGATGGAGCCGCTGGGCTTTGCCTTTGACTGGAGGCGCGAGCTCACGACTTGCAAACCCGAGTATTACCGCTGGAATCAATGGCTCTTTTTGCGCATGCTTGAAAAGGGCATCGCCTACCGCAAGACCCAGCTCGTCAACTGGGACCCCGTGGATCAGACGGTCCTGGCTAACGAACAGGTCATCGAGGGACGAGGCTGGCGCTCCGGAGCGCTGGTCGAGCGACGCGAGATTCCTGGCTATTACTTGGCGATGACGCGCTACGCCGATGAACTGCTCGAGCGTCTCGAGACGATGGACGGATGGCCCGCGCAAGTGCGCGCCATGCAAGACAACTGGATTGGACGCAGCACGGGCGTGAATTTCGGCTTTCCCTACGAGATCGACGGCGTGCCGTCGCAGTTGCGGGTGTACACGACGCGTGCCGACACGATCATGGGCGTGACGTTTGTCGCGCTCGCTGCCGAACACCCACTGGCAACGCGTCTTGCGCAAGATCGGCCAGAAGTGGCGCAATTCATCGAGGAATGCCGCCGCGGCGCAATTGCCGAGGCCGAGATCGCAACGTTGGAAAAGCGCGGCATCGCCACCAGCTTTCATGTGCGCCATCCGCTGACCGGAGAACCCGTCGAGGTCTGGATCGGCAACTACGTGCTCATGAGCTATGGGGAAGGCGCGGTCATGGGGGTTCCGGCTCATGACGAACGCGATTTTGCCTTTGCGCATAAGTACGGCCTGCCGATCCAGCAGGTAATTGCGGTGCCGGGTCGCACCTTCTCGGTCGATGCGTGGGAGAGCTGGTACGCCGATAAGCAAGCTGGCGTATGCGTCAACTCCGGCAAATATGACGGCCTTGCACACGATGCGGCGATCGTCGCGATCGCCACTGATCTGCAAACCATGGGCCTGGGTACGATGCAGACGCAATACCGCCTGCGCGACTGGGGAATTTCTCGTCAGCGCTACTGGGGAACGCCGATTCCCATCATCCATTGTGAGGTCTGCGGTTCCGTACCTGTCCCTGAGGCGGATCTGCCAGTCGTCCTACCCGAGAACCTCATCCCCGATGGCAGTGGCAACCCCTTGAACCGCTGCGAGGAGTTCTTGCACTGCACCTGTCCGAGTTGTGGCCGCCCGGCGCAGCGCGAAACGGACACGATGGACACCTTTGTCGACTCCTCTTGGTATTTCATGCGCTATTGCTCGCCTGGTTCTTCGGCTGGCATGGTCGACGAGCGCGCTCGCTACTGGATGCCGGTGGATCAGTACATCGGTGGCATCGAGCATGCGGTTTTGCACCTGCTGTATGCGCGTTTTTGGACCCGCGTCATGCGTGATGTGGGACTGATCACGTTTGATGAGCCCTTTGAGCGCTTTTTCGCGCAAGGAATGTTGCTCAACGACTGCTTTTATCGCGAAGACGAATCGGGGCGCCGACGCTGGTTCTATCCGACGGAAGTCGAATTGCGCTATGACGAACGTGGGCGCGTGATCGGCGCGACATCTCGCGAGGATGCAGAAGCGGTCTTGCTGGGCGGTATCGAGAAGATGTCCAAAAGCAAGAACAACGTGGTTGAACCACGCGACATCATCGCTCGTTTCGGCGCCGACACGGCGCGGGCATTTGTCATGTTCGCCGGCCCGCCCGATCAAAGTGCTGCTTGGTCCGACGCCGGGGCAGAGGGTACACACCGGTTTTTGCGTCGGCTCTGGTCGTTTGCCTATTTCGCGCAAGCGCGGCGTGCGCCTGCCCGTGGGAGCTTTGACCAACAGGCGCAGCTGCGCTTTGAGCTGCATCGGCTACTCGGGCAGATCAACTACGACTACGAACGCCTGCAGTACAACACGGTCGTCTCTGGTGCAATGAAGCTGCTGAACTTACTCGAAACCGCCAGTCGCTCGTCCGCGTCCTGGGATTTGATCGACGAGGGTTTGGATATTTTGCTTCGAGTGCTGTACCCGGTTGCGCCCCACATAACGCAAGCGCTCTGGAGCGCGCTAGGTCGGCAAGCACGTTTTGGCGAACTCGTCTACGCACCCTGGCCGCAACCTGACCCGGTGGCCTTGCAGCGTCAACTGGTGGATCTTGTCGTACAGGTAAACGGCAAGTTGCGCGGCTCGATCCGAGTCGCCGTTGACGCGACGCCGGAAGCCATTGAAGCGGCCGTCGTAGCCGACCAGGCGCTGGCCAAGTTCCTTGTGGTTCCGCCCAAGAAATTCGTGGTCGTGCCAGGCAAGCTGGTCAATGTCGTGCTCTGACGCGCGCCGGGCACAGGGAGCGCCTTCACTCGCAGCCTTGCTGGGTGTGGTGTTTGTGTGCCTTTGCCTGGCCGCGTGCGGCTTTAAGCTGCGCGGCACGCAACAGCTGCCCTTCGCGACGATTGCCCTGAACTTTCCCCCCAATTCGCCTCTAGGCACCGAGCTGGCCCGCAACATCCGCGCGGGCACCAATACGCAAATCATCAGCGATGCAGCAAAGGCCGATGCGGTCTTTGACCTGCTTGGCGAATTGCGTGATCGCCAAGTGCTAACGATCGATGCCCAGGGACGCGCGCTGGAGTACACCTTGCGCGACCGTCTGCGGTTTCGTCTGCGCGACAGCAAGGGCCGCGAAGTGATCGAACCAACCGATTTGCAGGTTCAGCGCGACATTTCTTTTAATGATTCTCAGCGCCTGTCCAAGGAGTCTGAAGAGGCCCTGCTCTATCGCGATATGCAGACCGATCTGGTGCAACAGCTGCTGCGGCGCATCGCCGCTGCCAAACCGTATGCAGCTTCGGAGTGAGCAACTCGAGCAGCACTTGCGGGGCGGTCGCCTCGCACGCTGCTACGTAATTAGCAGCGACGAACCCCTGCTAAGCCTGGAGGCACAGGACGCGATACGCGCTGCCGCCCGCTCACAGGGCTTTGTCGAACGAGAAGTGCTGCACGCGGACGCCCGGATGGACTGGTCGCTGTTGGACCAGGCTGCAAGTAGTCTGTCTTTGTTTTCGCAACGTCGCTTGCTCGAAATACGGCTGCCCTCGGGTAAACCCGGCAAGAAGGGTTCTGAATCGCTGCAAACTCACGCGCGTCGCAAGGACGAGGACGCGCTTACGATTGTCAGCTTGCCGCGGCTAGACCGGGCCACGCGCAACTCCGACTGGGCAAGCGCGCTGCAGTCCGCCGGCGTCTGGGTCGATATCGCCAGCATCGCCCGCGATCGGTTGCCCGAATGGATTGGTGCCCGTCTGGCCCGACAGCGGCAAAGCACTTCTCGCGCCGGACTCGACTTTCTTGCCGATCGGGTGGAAGGAAACCTGCTCGCCGCGCACCAGGAGATCGGCAAACTGCATCTGCTCTATGGAGATGGTGAGCTCTCGCTTGCTCAGATCCAAGCGGCTGTTCTTGATGTGGCGCGCTACGAAGGCAACTCCTTGCCTGGCGCCATGCTCGCCGGCGATAAGCTGCGTATCACCCGCCTGATCGCCGGGCTGCGCGCTGAAGGCGAGCCACTGCCACTACTGCTATGGATGGTTTCGGAGGAGTTGCGCAACCTGCTGCGCTTGCAGCAAGCGCTCGCCAGCGGGCGGCCATTCGCAGCGGCGGTACGCACGGTCCGCTTGAGCGCCGCGCCAGCACTTATTGAGCGTCTGCTTCCGAGGTTGAGCGCGAACCAATTGGCAGGATTGCTAGCGCGCTGCGCTGAACTCGATCGCCTTGTCAAAGGTCTGCCGCTCGCCAATAGCGACGACGATCCTTGGTTAGAATTGACTGAACTGGCGTTTGGCACGCCGTCGGGCTGATGTCAGCGCTGCAAGGGTGAAACCGATGAACTCAACGCTGGCTCGTTCGGGAAAAGGCGTCGCTGAGGCTGACGATGTCGCATCGTACGTGCGCGGCCTCTGCCAGGCGGCGCGTGCCGCTTCGGCCCAGTTGGCTAGCGCCCCAACTGCCGCGAAAGACCGATGCTTGGGTGCCTTGGCCGCGTCGATTCGTGCGCACGGCGCGCAAATCGTCCGGGCCAACGCGCGAGACCTCGCTCGTGCGCGTGATAGCGGACTCGACAGCGCGGCGCTCGATCGCCTGACGCTTAGCGAGAAGGCAATCGAGGCGATGGCAACCGGTGTCGACCAGATTATTGCTCTGGCCGATCCGGTCGGCACAATCCAGGATGTGCGGCCCCGGCCCTCGGGCATAAGTGTTGGACGCATGCGCGTGCCGCTAGGCGTTGTGGGCATCATTTACGAAAGCCGCCCCAACGTGACCATTGACGCTGCGGCGCTTTGTATCAAGAGCGGCAATGCCACCGTTTTGCGTGGTGGCTCCGAGGCGATAGAGTCCAACCGGGTGCTGGCGAAGTTGGTGGCCGACGCACTTGAATCGGCGGGTTTGCCCCGCTCCGCGGTGCAGTTGATCGAAACCACCGACCGGGCGGCGGTCGGTCATCTTGTGGCATTGCCCGAATTTGTTGACGTGATCGTGCCCCGCGGCGGGCGCGGCCTGATCGAGCGGCTGATGCGCGAAAGCCGCGTTCCGATGATCAAGCACCTGGAGGGAATTTGTCACGTGTTCGTCGATGCCTTCGCGGACCTACAGCAGGCGCTGCGGATTGCCGACAACGCCAAGACGCAGCGCTATGGCACCTGCAACACGATGGAAACCCTGCTTGTGGCCACGGACGTTGCCCCGGTTTTTTTGCCTCAACTTGGCCGAATCTTCGCCGACAAGGGCGTGGAGATGCGCTGCTGCCCGCAATCGTTGGCGATTTTGGACCGAGCCGGCATTGCAGATTTGCAGGCCGCCACGGAGCAAGATTGGCGCACGGAGCACCTTGCAGCCATTTTGTCGATACGAGTCGTATCGGGGATCGATGCCGCTATTGAACATATCAATACCTACGGCAGCCACCACACCGACGCGATCGTCACCACGCACCATCCCAATGCGATGCGTTTTTTGCGCGAGGTCGACTCGGCTTCCGTGATGATCAACGCCTCGACGCGTTTTGCCGATGGTTTCGAGTATGGTCTGGGCGCCGAGATCGGCATCAGCAACGACAAGTTGCACGCGCGCGGGCCGGTCGGCCTGGAAGGTTTGACCTCACTTAAATATGTCGTCTTTGGCGATGGACAGGTCCGCGGCTAACACCCATGCTCTGGGTCAAAGCGCTGCACGTGTTTTTTGTGGTCGGTTGGTTTGCCGGACTTTTTTACCTGCCCAGACTCTTCGTTAACCTGGCAATGGTGACGTCCCCCGGGGCAGAGCGCGATCGGCTATTGCTGATGGCTAAAAAGCTCTACCGCTTTACCAAGATTCTCTCCGTGGTAGTGCTCGTTTTCGGCCTTTGGTTATGGCTGGGATACGGCATCGGCCAAGGCCAGGGCTGGATCCACGCCAAGCTCGCCTTCGTCGTTGCACTGTTCGCGTACCAGTATCTTTGCGGACGTGAGCTCGCCAGCTTGCAAGCGGGACGAAACAGCCATTCGCACACTTGGTTTCGCTGGTTTAACGAGATTCCAACGGTCCTGCTTTTCGGCGTGGTAGTGCTGGTAGTCGTCAAGCCGTTTTGATCGACACAGGCGGATGACGCAAAACTTCTTTGCGGTTTGTCCGCGCGGGCTAGAGGCACTCTTGGCGCAGGAACTGCGCGCCTTGGGCGCAAAAACGCATTCGCCGGTCGCGGGCGGTGCACACTTTAGCGGAACACTGGCGAGCGCTTATGCGGCCAATTTGCATTCTCGCATCGCAAGTCGCATCCTATGGCGCGTTGCGGAGGGCAACTACCGCAGCGAGGCCGATCTGTACGATCTGGCGCGCGCTACCGTTTGGGAGCGGGAATTTTCCCCTGACCAAACCCTGCGGGTGGACGTGACGGCGCATCGCTCACCGTTGCGCAGCCTGCAGTTTGCGACGCTTCGAATCAAAGATGCCATCGTCGATCGCGCTCGTGATCGTAGCGGCTCACGGCCTTCGATCGAGCGCACTCGTCCCGACGTCCAGGTACTGGCCCACCTAAATGAGCGGGCCGCGCAGCTGTATATCGATCTTTCAGGTGAAGCGCTGTTCAAGCGCGGTTGGCGAGCGGAAAAAGGCGAAGCCCCACTGAAGGAAAACCTTGCGGCCGGCTTGCTCATGCTTTCGGGTTGGACGCCGCAGCGAGCACTTCTGGATCCGTTTTGCGGAAGCGGCACGATACTCATCGAGGCCGCGTGCATGGCAACGAGCCGGGCACCCGGCCTGCAGCGTCACTTTGCTTTTGAGAAATTGCGTAGTTTTGACCGCGCTGCCTGGACTTCCCTGCGGCAAAAGGCACAAGCAGCGATCGATGATCGCGCAGCAATGCAGCTCGTAGGGCGCGATATTTCCACACGAGTGATCGAACTCGCAATTTCTAACGCCCGTCGCGCGGGCCTAGGTACCGCGCTGCAGCTTCGATCGCTGGTCTTTGAAGCCAGCGATGCCCGCACGGGTGAACCGACCGCCGATCACGGCATGATCGTCACGAATCCACCCTATGGCGAACAAAGCAGCCCCAAATCTGCGAGCGTCGGCTCGATGATGGCTGATGTCGCCGGGCAGCTCAAGCGCAAATTCCCCGGATGGCAGGCGTGGCTGCTGAGCGCAGATCGCGGGTTGCCGCAACAGATGCGACTGCGCGAGTCCAGCAAGACGGTTCTCTTCAATGGGCCTCTTGAGTGCCGCCTGTTTTGCTTTGACATGGTGACCGGCAGCATGCGTCGACAAAGTGCCAAGGACCGCGACGCGGTGGGGCGAAAGCTCGGAAAAAACGCTGATCAAGGGTAAGTTATCAGGCCAGCTCTGTGCATAAAAGCTATGCGCACCGAGCTGGCATGCGGGCGCACGCCTCTGCCGCCGCAAAGCCAGCAAACGCCATAGGAAGCGCGCACGCGCGACAGACCCCAACCAGGCGGCGCGCGTCGGTATTCGGATGGGTGCGCGCAGCGACGGATGGCACATGGCGCAACTCTTTTGGGGTCAAGCCCCCGGCACAGACCTTTGTTGCGATGGAGTCCGAGTGCCCGTATACTGGTATTTTTCACAGTACGCCTACTGCAATGCCGTGAAAGTAGTTCGATCCGTGCTTTTACCCAGCGCGTTTGCCGAGCTCAAGGGACGTGGCGCTCGAAGCAATCGGGACTCGCGTTTTGACAAATTGGCACGTGAGTTTGACCCGGAATATCTCGAACAGGCCTTGCGCGAACCCGCCAGCTGCGAGGATCGGCAGGCAACGGCCGATACCAGCGTCGATCCGGAATCACGGACCGCCGAGCCAATCAGGACTCACGTAACGCTCGAACAAGCAAGAACGATCATCAGCCGTAACGAGTCGCCCGACATACCCTTTGATCGCTCTATAAATCCCTATCGTGGTTGCGAGCATGGCTGCGTGTATTGCTACGCCAGGCCTACGCACGCCTACCTCGGCCTCTCACCCGGTTTGGATTTCGAAACGCGGCTTTTTGCTAAGAGCAATGCCGCGCAGCTGTTAGAGCGCGAATTGCGAAAACCGGGCTATGTACCGGCGTTGCTCGCCTTAGGGGCCAACACTGATCCCTACCAGCCTATCGAAAGGCAGCTGGGCATCACCCGTTCGGTACTGCAAACCCTTGCAGCATTTGCTCACCCGGTTGCGATCACAACCAAATCGGCATTGATCGTGCGCGACTTGGATCTGCTCGAATACATGGCAGAGCGCAATTTGGTGCGCGTGCTCATCTCAATTGGCACGCTCGATCGCTCGCTGGCGCGAACACTCGAGCCGCGCGCGAGCACTCCGCAGCGTCGGCTCGAAGCGATCCGCACATTGGCACAAGCCAAGATACCGGTTGGCGTGATCGTCGCACCCATCATCCCCGCGCTTACCGAATCCTCGCTTGAGCGGGTGCTCGAAGCCGCCGTGGCCGCCGGAGCCGGCCATGCCTCGTATGTCGCTTTGCGTCTACCGCTTGAGGTTCGCGATTTGTTTGTCGAGTGGCTAAAAGAGTTCGCTCCGCTGCGCGCAGAACATGTCATGAGCCGCATCCGCCAGATGAGGGGCGGACAGGACAATCAGTCGGCGTTTGGCATACGCATGTCCGGCACGGGGGTGTTTGCAACATTGCTGCAGCAGCGCTTCGATCTGGCCTGCCGTAAGTTGCGGCTTGCGCAGGAGTATGAACCGCTTGACTGCGGCCACTTTCGGGTACCGTCGGCGTGTGCCGCGCAACAGTGCCTGTTTTGAGATCAACTCAAGCGAAGTCCTTGCTCAACGATTCTTGGACTTCGGCGCCGAGCGGGTCGATGCGCGCACGGTAATACGGGTGATCAACTCCGATGGCCACCACACGGCCGCCGCGAAAGTCCGCGATCGCCTGCCGCGTCAGCTCAAAGCGAAGAAAGTGCACGGAGGAGGTCTTTTCCTCGTTTTCGCGCACCAGATCCTCGTCCGCAATCGCGAAAAAGCGCTCCCGGTCGGCAACTTCGATGTAAACGCGGCGCTCGATGCCAATAAGTCGCGTCAACTCGCGCGCGCGCTCGTTGGGATCCTCGTATTCGAGCATCATCGTGGCCTTCAGATTCGTTCCGTCAGGAATCAGCGGGTTATAGGCGTCGAGCTCATTGCGAATGCCTTGCTCATCGAAGGTTTTTTCGATCCGCAGCATTTCTTGTATCTGGTATCGGATGGTGATCTCATCCTCGAAAATCAGGGTCACGTGCTGTCCCAAATGCACGGTCCGGTGTTTCTTATGGGCTATCACGCGACTGCGAATTTCATTTCGCTGCCTTGCGTACGCTTCCAGCGTCAGCAGGCTCGCTTGGGAGATTGCGTTCATGGTCGGTCCACCTTGCCGTGTTTATTCAATACCGTAGGCGATGCGTAGCAGCGTTAATGGGTGCGCAAGCCGCGGCCTTTTGCCCGACGTTGGATCGCCTTCGAGCTGTTCGATTCCTTGCTCGATATGGTGCCCGGCCAACTGGCAATCGGAGCTGATGAAGTCTGGCTGGGGCTGTGCCATGGCGCGGAAAACCGGTGTACCGATTTTCATCGCAGTACTGTGAAATTCCTTTTTCACGCCCCAGGTTCCGGCGTGGCCCGAACAGCGCTCGATGGTGGTTACCGAGGTCTGTGGAATCCACTTTAGGACCTCCTCGGTCTTGCGTCCCAGATTCTGCACGCGGCTGTGGCACGGAACGTGGTAAGACACTGTACCCAGAGGCCGAGCAAAGTCGTTTTTGAGCAATCCGTCCTTTTGCCGCGCCACCAGATAGTCGAACGGATCCCACATCGATTCACTCACGAGGCGTACCTCGGAATCATTGGGGAAGAGCAGCGGAAGTTCTTTGGCAAACATCAGCGTGCAGGACGGAATTGCCGCCACGATTGCGTAACCCTCCCGCGCCAGGCGGGCCAATACCGGTATGTTGATTTCCTTTAGGCGGCCCACGCCTTCCAGGTCGCCCAGTTCAAGCTTTGGCATGCCGCAACATGCCTCTTTTTCCACGAGCACGTGGGGAATCTCGTTGTGCGCAAGGATCTTGAGCAAATCGAGCCCGATCCCAGGCTCGTTGTAGTTGACAAAGCAGGTCGCATATACCGCGACCTTGCCTGGCGTGCGCGCCCCGTTGCGAACCGGCGCCGAGGCATCAGCCTTAGCCAAGCGGCGAAACTTCGCACTGGCGTACTGCGGCCGCCACGCGCGCCGATCAACACCGAGCAGCTTTTCTGCGACCAGCTTCCCGGGTCGGCTTTGATTGGCCGCGTTAACGCTCTGCGTCACGATGGGAATGCCGGCAAAAGAGCCCAATCGATCGGTGGACGAAAGCACCCGGTCGCGTAAGCGGCCCCCGGTGCGGCGAAATTCCACGGCCTTGGCTCGCAGCATCAGGTGCGGAAAATCCAGATCCCATGCGTGCGGCGGCACGTAGGGACACTTGGTCATAAAGCAGATGTCGCACAGGTAGCATTGCTCGATGACTTCGGCATAGCGCGCCTTGGGGACAGTATCGAGCTCACCGCTGGGGCTGCCATCGACGAGGTCAAAGAGCGTCGGAAAGGCGCCGCATAGGCTTACGCAGCGTCGACACCCATGACAGATATCGAAGACGCGCTCGAGCTCTTTTTCGAGCTTGGCCTCATCCCAGAACTCGGGTTGGTCCCACGCGATCGGCCTGCGAGTCGGTGCTTCCAGGCTTCCTTCCTTGGTGCTCATATTTGGTATTCGTGCGATAAATTTGGAGCGCGATGCGCGCCCGGCGCGCATCGCGTGCTAGCGCTGTGGCTAAAAGACCCAGCGCCTAGTCGACCAGGGAGTCCAGCGTTCTTTGGAACTTGTTGGCGTGAGAGCGCTCGGCCTTGGCTAGCGTCTCAAACCAATCTGCAATTTCTGCAAAACCCTCTGTGCGCGCGGTCTTGGCCATTCCCGGGTACATATCGGTGTATTCGTGCGTTTCGCCAGCGATAGCGGCCTTCAGATTGGCGCGCGTGGGTCCGATCGGCAGACCAGTTGCCGGGTCTCCCACTTGCTCGAGGTATTCGAGGTGGCCGTGCGCGTGTCCGGTTTCCCCTTCCGCGGTGGAGCGAAACACCGCCGCCACATCGTTATAGCCCTCAACGTCCGCTTTGGACGCGAAGTACAAGTACCGGCGATTCGCCTGGGACTCCCCGGCAAACGCGGCCTTTAGGTTTTCCTCGGTCTTTGATCCCTTTAGTGCCATAAAGCTCTCCTTGTTGATTCATCGCTGCAGCGCGATCCTTCCGAAATCGGTCGGTATGGACAAATGTACCCGCCCGCCCTGCATTAAACAAATGAATTGTGATTATCCGATAGATAGTCTTTAGCTATCCACCTCGCCAAATCGCGTGACCCCGGCGACCTCGCGAACGCCAAATCGGGAATTAAAAATCGTTTGCGTCTAGCGCCAAGGCCCCAGCGCCGCCCGCCTCGATGGCCAGCAGCAGTGAAGGGGCGCTGGAAAGCACATGGTCGGAAAAAAAGCGCGCGGTCGCGATCTTGGCGTGATAAAACCGGTCCCCGGGAGCTTGCGCCAAGTGCCGTTGCGCGGCCAGCGCCGCCCGCGCCATCTGCCAGCCGCCAACTACGATGCCCGCGAGCTTCAGATAGGGCACCGAGCCGGCAAAGGCCGCCCGCACGTTCCCATCAAAACTGCGCAAAAAATACTCCACGGCCGCACTGTAAGCGTCAACTGCTGCGGCCAGGCGCGCCGCGATGGCCGTAAAGTCCGGTGCCTGTTGCCCCCGCACAAGCGCGATGGTTGTCCGCATTTGCTCGATCAGTTCGCGCGCGGTCGTGCCGCCGTCGCGCACTGTCTTGCGTCCAAGCAGGTCGTTGGCCTGGATCGCCGTCGTTCCTTCATAGATCGGCAAGATACGAGCGTCGCGATAGTGTTGCGCCGCCCCGGTCTCCTCAATGAAGCCCATGCCCCCATGCACCTGGATGCCAATCGAAGTCAGCTCCACCGCGATCTCCGTGCTCCAACCTTTGACGATCGGGACCAGGTAGTCGTAGAGCGCATGTGCCCGCGCGCGCTCCCCGCCATCGGGATGATGCCGCGCTAGGTCGCTTTGCGCTGCGGCCACGTACGCGATGGCGCGCGCCGCCTCGATGTGCGAGCGCATCAACATGAGCATGCGGCGCACATCCGGGTGTTCGATGATCGCAACGGGACCGGGCGAACCCTCCACCGCCCGGCTTTGCAGGCGTTCGCGCGCGTACGCGCTCGCCTGTTGATAGGCGCGTTCACCAATGGCGATGCCCTGCAGACCGACCTGAAAGCGTGCGGCGTTCATCATGATGAACATCGACTCCAGGCCGCGGTTTTCTTCCCCTACCAGCTCGGCGACCGCACCTGGACCAACCTCGCCGCGTCCATCGCCAAAAATCAGCACCGCCGTGGGAGAGCCCCGGATGCCGAGCTTGTGCTCCAGCGAAGCGCAAAAAACGTCGTTGCGAGCGCCCAAAGTGCCGTCGGCCCGCGGCAACAGCTTGGGTACTGCGAACAGCGATAATCCTTTGACGCCGGGCGGCGCGTCGGGCGTGCGGGCCAGTACCAGATGCACGATGTTTTGCGCCAGATCGTGTTCGCCATACGTGATGAAGATCTTCTGACCGAAGATGCGGTAGCGGCCGTCGGCGTGGCGCTCGGCGCGTGTGCGCACCAAAGAAAGGTCCGAACCGGCTTGCGGTTCGGTCAAGTTCATAGTTCCCGTCCAACTGCCGTCAATAAGTTTGGGCACGTACAGATGCTGCTGCTGCTCGGACCCGGCTGTCAAAAACGCTTCGATCGCACCGTCGGTTAGCAACGGACAAAGCGCAAAGGACAGGTTCGCCGATTGCAGCATTTCCAGGCACGGCGTGGCAACGAGCTTCGGTAGGCCCTGACCGCCGTGCTGCGTCGGATGCATCACCCCCTGCCAGCCCCCTTCGACGAAGGCGCGAAACGCCTGCCGAAACCCGGGCGATGTTGTCACGGTTCCATCGGCGTATTGAGCGGGCTGGGTGTCGCCCACGCGGTTTAGCGGAGCAATCACCTCGCTCATGAGCTTGGCGCATTCTTCCAGTACCGCACCGACGATCTCGTCCGTGGCTTCCTCACAACCTGGCAAGGCCTGAACAGAACGCAGATCGGCGAGTTCGTGAATCACGAACTGCATCTCCCGCAGCGGCGCCTGGTAACTCATCGCACCCTACCCCAGTTTCTCGATCAGTTCGGGTACCGCCTGGAACAAGTCGGCCACCAGCCCGTAATCGGCCACCTGGAAAATCGGTGCATCGGCATCCTTATTGATCGCCACAATGACCTTCGAGTCCTTCATTCCAGCCAAGTGCTGTATCGCTCCCGAAATACCGATCGCGATGTATAACTGCGGTGCGACGATCTTTCCGGTTTGTCCAACCTGCCAGTCATTGGGCGCATAGCCAGCATCGACGGCGGCCCGCGATGCCCCTAACGCAGCATTCAACCGTCGGGCGAGCTGGTCAAGCAGCTTGAAGTTTTCGGCCGATCCGAGTGCCCGCCCACCGGAGATCACGACTTTGGCGCCTTGCAGTTCCGGTCGATCGGACTTGGCCACTTCCCGCCCGACAAATTCCGACAGACCCGAGTCCGCAACGGCCGTAACAGCCTGTATTGAGCCATTGCCGCCGTCCGCCGCGCTCGCAAAACTGGTCGCACGCACGGTGATGAAGACGACTGGATCGGCGCACTGAACGGTCGCGATCGCGTTACCGGCATAGATGGGCCGGGCAAAGGTGTCCGGAGCAATCACCGCGATCGCATCGGAGATCTGCGCGCAGTCCATGCGCGCCGCAACGCGCGGCAACACGTTCTTGCCAAAACTGGTGGCCGGCGCCAACACGTGGGTGTAGCCCTTGCCACAAAGCGCAAGGAGTTGAGCCGCGATGTTTTCCGCCAGCGCGTCGGCAAGATGCGGTGCGTCAGCAACAAAGACCTTGCCAATGCCGGCAATGGCGCTCGCCTGCTGCGCCACCGCCGCGCAACCGCTGCCCGCTACCAGTACATCTGCTTCGCCGGCTGCGGCAATGGCTGCCGTGACCACATTGCGCGTGACGCCCTTGAGCGTCACGTTGTCATGTTCGGCCAGTATCAGCGCTCTCATACTTTGGCTCCGGCAGTCACGAAATCACCTTAGCTTCTTCACGCAACTTGGTAACGAGCGTGGCTACATCGGGCACCCGTATGCCTGCCTTCCGCTGGGGTGGGTCGTTGACCTTGATGGTCTTGAGCCGCGGCACCACATCAACACCTAGGCTCTCAGGCGAAACGCTCTGCAGCGGCTTTTTCTTCGCTTTCATTATGTTAGGCAATGTGACATAGCGCGGCTCGTTCAGCCGCAGGTCTGTAGTAACCACCGCCGGCAGGCGCACGGAAACCGTCTCCAGCCCCCCATCGACTTCGCGCGTTACTTGTGCCTTGCCATCGGCAAGTCGCAGACGCGAAGCAAATGTCGCCTGGGGCAAACCTCGCAAGGCCGCGAGCATTTGGCCCGTCTGGTTTGAGTCGTCGTCAATCGCCTGTTTGCCCATGATCACTAACTGCGGCTGCTCTCGCTCCATCAGGGCCGCGAGAAGCTTTGCCACCGCCAGCGGCTGCAATTCCACGTCCGTTTCAACGAGGATGGCGCGGTCGGCCCCAATGGCCAGCGCCGTGCGCAGCGTCTCCTGGCATTGGCTCACACCGCAAGCGACGGCAACAATCTCCGTGGCCAGCGACGCTTCCTTCAAGCGCACCGCCTCTTCGACCGCGATCTCATCGAAGGGATTCATCGACATCTTGACATTGGCGATGTCAACACCGGTCTGATCCGGTTTGACGCGGACCTTGACATTGAAATCGACCACTCGCTTGACGCAGACCATCACTTTCATCGCCGTCCCGATCTTCGCGTTGGTTTACTTGCGTAACACGGCCCTTATCATGCCCGCAGAGCCGTGCTGCCACCATCAGGCGATGCAAGTTTAATCGTACGTCGCTACGCGGTGCTGGCCGCGGCGACCCCTCGCGCCGCATTCCAGTCGCGCAAGATTTCGCGCGCGGCGTTTCGCCCCGGCGCTCCAGTAACACCGCCTCCGGGGTGAGCTCCCGAACCGCAATGGTACAGCGCACGGATCGGTCCGCGGTAGCGGGCATTCCCGATTAGCGGCCGAAAGCAAAACAGCTGATCGAGCGAGAGCTGGCCATGAAAGATGTCGCCACCGATTAGACCGTAGTCACGCTCCAAGTCAAGGGGCGACCATGCCTTGTAGCCAAGCAGCGAGCGGCGGAAATTAGGACAGTAGGACTCGACCGTCTGAAAAATTGCTTCGACCGCGTTTTCTTTGAGGGTATCCCAGCCAAGGGCCGGTGCCGGGTCAAAGTGCTGACAAAACAAGCTCGCGACATGCCGCCCGGCCGGCGCGAGCGAATCATCGACAACGCTCGGCAATAGCATCTCTATGACCGGGACTCGGGAATACCCGTCGCGAACTGCGTCGTGCCACGCTTGGTCCATGACACGCAAGGAGGGTCCCAGCAAAATTCCGCTGGCGTGATGCTCCTGCGCTTGCGTGCCTGGCTGGCAGGCAAAATCGGGCAGCTCGGAAAGTGCCACGTTGACCCGAAAAGAGCCAGATGCACAGCGGTACTGGCCAATTGCCGCACGAAAATCCTCGGCAAGATGCTGTGGCTCCACCAGCTTTTGATACAAGAGTTTCGGATTGATCCCTGCAGCCACGGCGCGGGCGGGCAGCAAGCGACCGTCAGCGAGCTCGACCCCGGCGGCGCGTCCACGTTCGACCAGTACCCGTCGCACCTCGCACTCGCGTTCAATCTTTACTCCTCGGGACAGCGCCTCCTCGGCCATTAGCTGAGTGATCCGGCCCATGCCCCCAACGGCGTGGCCCCACGTTCCGGGCTTGCCGTTGACTTCGCCGACCCAATGGTGCAGCAGCACGTAGGCCGATCCCGGTGCGTAGGGGCTAGCAAAATTGCCGACGATCGCATCAAAACCCAGGGCCGCCTTGAGTGCGTCGCACTCGAACATCGAATCGAGCCACTGTCCGGCACTGCGGGTAAATGCCGCCAGCAAATCGCGCTGACCGCGCAATCCCAGTTGACTGATCTCCACCAGCAGTTGCGCAAGGGTGCGAGCCGACGACAAATCGGCAACGAGCCACCGGCCTCCGACTTCCGGAGGCGTGCGCAGCAGCCAGCGACGCAGCACGTCTGCGATCCGCTTCAGGCGCGCATAGTGCTCGGGCAAACGCTGCGCGTCGCCCGGCGATAGCTGCGCCAAGGTGTTGGCCGCGAATGACCCAGCCACATTCGAGGTCCCGCCGCCGAATCGCAGCGAACGGCCATCGGCAAGTGGCACAAAGTTGCCAAAGGGTCGCTCGACAATCCGCAATCCGCGCTCGAGCAGCCGCAAATCGCGAATGATCGCGGATTGAAGCAAACTCACGGTGTAGCTCGCGGAGGAATTGCGAAATCCCGGAAAAAACTCTTCCGTGACCGCAGCGCCGCCAACAATCGAGCGCCGCTCAACGACGGTCACCTTCAACCCGGCAGCCGCAAGGTAATTTGCGCAGACCAGACCGTTGTGGCCCGCGCCTAATACAATTACGTCTGTGATTTGGCCGGCCATGATTTGCTTTCTCCCTAATTGCCGGAATTTGCCCGGCACCGCAGTTCTCGGGCGCGTTCCCTTATCCCGATACGCCGGCTTGTTACCACACTTTTGTATGGCCCAGTTTTGCTAACGAAACTTTCAAGATTTGGTTTGCGCATCGCGCTTAGCGGCCTCATCGGCGTGCTCGGAGCTTGCCAGACGATGGCACCGAGCACGGTTGTCGGCGCAGGGCGGACCTCCGCCGCGGCCCCCACAGCGGCACCGGTCGCTGCCGGCGCCGCCCCGGCCGCGGCTGCATCGGCGCCCTCTGCGGCCCCCGCTCCTGGCGTTGAGCTCATGGGTCCTCCCGCCCCCGAAGCGCCAGCGCCGTCCGCGCCTGCCCCTGTCGAGACGCCCGCGCATCACGTCAAAATCGGCTTGGCGCTCGGTGGCGGAGCCGCACGTGGGTTTGCCCACGTGGGCGTGATCAAGGCCCTCGAGGACCGTGGCATCGTGCCGGACATCATCGTTGGCACCAGCGTCGGCAGCTTCGTTGCCGCCCTGTATGCTTCCGGATACGATGGCGCACAACTGCAGCGCGTGGCGATGCAGTTCGAGGAATCGACGCTCACCGACTGGTCCCTGCCTTCGCGCGGATTATTCAAAGGCCAGGCCTTGCAGGACTTTGTCAACGAGCACGTCGCGCAGCGGCCGATTGAGAAGCTGCCGCGCAAACTTGCCGTAGTGGCCACCGATCTGGGCACAGGAGAAATGATGGTCTTTGAGCGGGGCAATGTCGGCATGGCCGTGCGTGCCTCGAGCAGTGTGCCGGGAGTGTTTCAGCCGGTGGCCATCGGTGGCCACGAATATGTCGACGGCGGATTGGTAAGCCCGGTGCCGGCAAGAACCGCCCGGCGTCTGGGCGCCGACGTTGTCATCGCCGTTGATATCTCGAAAAAACCCGTCTACCAAAGCACGACGGGCGCATTGGACATCTTGCTGCAGACTTTCACCATCATGGGACAGGTCATCGCGCGCAGCGAACTGAGCGATGCGGATGTCGTCCTGGAGCCCGCGGTGAACGCTATTGGCAGCACCGATTTTGCCGCGCGCGAATCCTCCATTTTGGGAGGCGAGCAAGCGGTGGCAGCACAGGCCAACGCCATTTTGGCGGTCCTGGCACGGGCGCGGCAAAGTATGGCCGCAACGGCTGTTCCAAGCGTTGGACCATGAGGAGCGCACCGCGCGCTAACACCCCGAGTATGTTAACGATCAACGGCGTGCGCCGAACCCCGAAGGCACCATTCGCATGAGCCCGCAAGGTCCCAATACCCAAGGCGCAGCGCAGGAGCCAGCGCCGGGCGCTCGCGCCAAACGCGCCGACCCGTCTGCAAAGCCCAAGATCTTGATGGCCGAGGCCGGCCGAATTTTGCGCGGAGCTGTTGGCGATGGCCTGCGTCAGCACTTTGACGTGCGAGAAGTGGCCGACGCAGAAGCCGCTTGGCAGGCGGTGCTCTTGGATTCCTCCATCCGAGCCGTGATCGCCGAGGTCGCCTCGCCGGCCAAACGTGGCTTGGAGCTGCTCACCCGCCTTCGCGCTTCGAAGGTCCAGCGCATCCGCGAAATACCTGCCATCGCCGTACTCGATCCGGCCAGTGCAGCGGACGGTCAGCGCGTTGAGGCGCTGGAGGCGACCGCGCTGCTGATGTCCGATCCCCCGGCACCCAATGCGGCCAGTGACCTGCTCTCGCGTGTGCGCGTGCTCGTCGAGCTGTCCAACACGCGCGATGCGCTCGTCGACAGCCGCTCCGAACTCGATTCCGCACGCACCGTCGACCCCGATACGGAGCTACTGACGGTGTCCGCCTTTGACCGGCAAGTCGACAAACTGCTGTCGTACGCGCGCCGATCGCTTTCGGATCTGGCGCTGATCTGCATCCGTGTGGAGTTGCGGATGCCCCACAACGAAGCCTGGGACGGCGAGATCGAACAGCGCATGCGCCATGTCGGACGTGCTCTGAGCTCGTCGGTACGGCTTGAGGATCTGGCAACGCGTTCAGACAAAACCGAGTTTTGTGTAGCCACACAAAATAAGGGCATTTCCGACACGCTGCGATTTGCGGCGCGTATGCGCAAGGTGCTGGAAAATGTCGATGCCGCCGGTCCGGGGATAGAGGTCTGGACCTGCATTGGAGTGGCGATGCTGTCGGAGGAATTGCGCCGCAACGCAGGCGAGCTGCGCGGCCAAGCACAGCGCCGGGCGCAAATGGCCCAAAGCACGCACTCGCGGCGCATCATGCTGGGGGCCGCTGAGGCTGCCAAAGCAGGGGGCTTTGACCCGCATGGCGAAACCGGGTCGATGGATATCAACCTCGCCTTGGCGCTGATTGGTTCTGGGCGTGCGGCGGAGGTCGTTGCCCATATACCGCGGCTAATCGAGCAGCTCAATCCCCTGCTTCGTTTGATTCGACAACAACAAAACCAGGCAAGTGCCAACTCTGAATCCGGATCGGAGAAGGAACCATGAACACCTACAAGGAGTTGCACGCTCGTTCGCTGCAGCAACCCGAAGCCTTTTGGCGTGAACAGGCCGATCTGATCAATTGGAAGCAGCCGGCGCAAAATGTGCTGGACGCCTCGCGTCCACCTTTCGCCCGCTGGTTTGTGGGCGGCACCACAAACCTGTGCTACAACGCCGTCGACCGCCACTTGGCCGCGCGCGCCAATCAGCCGGCGCTCATCTACGTTTCAACGGAAACGGACACAGAAAAGACCTATACCTTCGCCGAGTTGCATCGCGAGGTCAATCGCTTCGCCGCCGTCTTGCGCGCGCGGGGTACCCAGCGTGGCGATCGAGTGCTTATCTACATGCCAATGGTGCCGGAAGCGATCTTTGCGATGCTTGCCTGCACTCGAATAGGAGCAATCCACTCGGTCGTATTCGGTGGCTTTGCTTCCCACAGCCTGGCGACTCGGATCGACGACGCGCGGCCCCGAATCATCGTATCGGCCGATGCTGGCTCGCGCGCGGGCAAGACGGTTCCGTACAAGGGCCTGCTAGACCAAGCCATCGCGATGGCCCGCTTTGCTCCGGAACATGTTCTGCTTATAGATCGAGGGCTGGCACCGATGCCAATGACGCCCGGGCGCGATCTGGATTGCGCCGCCGAACTGCGCAAGCATGCCGACGCCAACGTCGATTGCGTTTGGCTCGAATCCAACGAACCCTCCTACATCCTGTACACCTCGGGAACGACGGGACGACCCAAGGGCGTGCAGCGCGATACCGGTGGCTATGCAGTGGCACTTGCCTCATCGATGAAGTACATCTTTGCTGGCGCCGCAGGAGGCACGTACTTTGCCACAAGCGACATTGGCTGGGTCGTCGGGCACAGCTATATCGTTTACGGGCCGCTGATCGCCGGGATGGCCACGGTCGTTTACGAGGGTACGCCGATCCGCCCCGACGGTGCGATCTGGTGGCGCATTGTTGAGCAGCACCGCGTAAGCGTCATGTTTTCCGCGCCCACGGCGATCCGCGTCCTGAAAAAACAAGATCCGGCGCTACTTCACAAACACGATCTTTCATCGCTCAAGACCTTGTTCCTAGCCGGCGAGCCCCTTGATGTGCCGACCTCGCGTTGGATCTCCGAAGGGCTAGGAAAGCCCGTAATCGACCATTACTGGCAAACCGAGAGTGGCTGGCCCATTTTGGCGACGCATCGCGGCATCGAGTCGCCGCCGCCGAAGTTTGGCAGTCCGGGCATGGCCTGCTTTGGTTACGACGTGCGACTGTTTGACGAAACCAGCGGCGAGGAAGTCGGCAACAACACCAAGGGCGTAGTCGCAATCGCGGGACCGTTACCGCCCGGCTGCATGAGCACGGTTTGGGGGGACGACGAGCGCTTCGTCAACACCTACTGGCGCAGCGTGCCGGGTAAGAGCGTGTATTCGACGTTCGACTGGGGAGTGCGCGACGAGGAGGGGTACTTTTTCATACTGGGACGAACCGACGATGTGATCAACGTGGCAGGCCACCGGCTTGGCACGCGCGAGATCGAAGAGTCGATCAGTTCGCACCCCGGCGTTGCCGAGGTGGCAGTGGTCGGTATCGCCGATGCCCTCAAGGGCCAGGTCGCGATCGCCTTTGCCGTGGCTCGCGACCCGGCAGCGGTCAGCGACGCACCACGCCGCCTGGCAATCGAAAATGAGATCCTCAAGGTCGTCGATTCGCAGCTCGGGGCAGTGGCACGGCCTTCACGGGTGCATTTCGTAGGTCTGCTGCCAAAGACGCGCTCCGGTAAACTCCTGCGCCGCACGATTCAGGCTATTTGTGAGGGACGTGAGGCCGGAGATCTGACGACGATCGAAGATGCCACGGCTCTGGACCAGATCCGCCAAGCCTTGTCGCTGAAGGCGTAAAAACCGTTGTGGCAATTGCGGTGCCTAAAATCCCAACCCGGCTCAGCGGTGCGCAAGTGCGCAGCAACCCGCAGTCGGCCGCTTTCGGTCAGTTCATCGCGTAATTTCGTTGCGGACGTCAAGGTCTCGCTATTTCTGGAGTCCTTGCGGCACATTGCCACGACGTGCTGGCGAAAGAGCGCCCGTGCTTAAGTGGTAATGGTGCTCGATCTGAGCGCCGCATTAAATTGGTCGATCGAAACGGGTTTGCCAAACAAAAATCCCTGAAACTCGTCGCAACCCATGTTCAAAAGAAGTCGGCGCTGCTCTTGCGTTTCGACGCCCTCGGCGATCACCTGCAAATTCAAGCTTCGCGCCATCGCGATGATCGTCTGCACGATCGACAGGTCACTGGTGTCGACCGCGATATCACGCACGAAGGACCGATCGATCTTGAGCTGGTGCAGCGGCAGGCGCTTGAGGTATTGCAAGGAGGAGTAGCCGGTACCGAAGTCGTCAAGTGAAAATTGCACCCCGATATCCCGCAAAGCGTTCATCGTGGCAATGGTCTCCTCGGTATCTCTCAATAGCGAACTTTCAGTCAATTCGAGCACAAGTCGCTTCGGATTGACCGCATAGCGACGCACGAGCGCGCGAACCGTGCCGACAAACTCCGCTTTGTGAAACTGCTTGGCGCTAACGTTCACGCACAGCGAAAGATCCCGAGTTTCCGCCGCCCGCGCCCAGGACCGAAGCTGTGCGCACGCCGTCTCCAAAACCCACTGTCCTATGGGAATGATTAAATCCGTGCTTTCCGCGACGTCGATGAAATTTGCTGGCAAGACCACGCCGCGCACGGGATGGTGCCAGCGAAGCAAGGCCTCCGCGCCAAAAGGCCGGTGCGAACTGTCGACCTGAACCTGAAAATGTAGTTCAAACTCGCCCTTCTCCACTGCCCGTCGCAGCTCTCCTGCCAGTGCGGCCTGTGCATTGACCGCATCTTGCATCTTTGGATCGAAGAACCGCAGGTTCTTGCGGCCAGCCCTTTTTGCTTCGTACATTGCGATGTCCGCTTGCTTAATCAGGTCAACGCCCGGTCCCTCCCTTCCGCAAAATAAGGTCGCGCCAATGCTGGCGGTACATTGGTACTCGTCCGAAAAGAGCTCGTAGCGGCGATCGAGAACAGCCAGCAGCTTTTCGCAAATCGCCTCGGTCTGACGGGCTGCCGCGGCGCTTTGGTCGCTGAGGTCCTCCAGAATCACAACAAACTCATCACCACCCATCCGGGCAATGGAATCGGTTTCGCGCAGGCAGGATTTCAACCGCCGTGCAACCTCCTGCAGCAGCGCATCGCCCGCCGCGTGGCCGAGCGTATCGTTGAGCGATTTGAAGTCGTCTAAGTCGATAAATAGCAACGCGCCGCGCCGGCCGGTACGTTCGCTTGATAACAGCGCCTGCTGGAGCCGATCATTCAAAAGACGGCGGTTGGGCAATTCGGTGAGGTGGTCAAAAAACGCCAAACGCCGAATCTCCTCCTCTGACATCTTCTGCCGCGTGATGTCGATCAAGAAGGCTATCGTCGAGGGTCCGTCTTTGAACTCCAGGCGTTTTGCCGACACATACACGGGAAACTCGGAACCGTCCTTGCGGAGCCCAACCGTTTCGTACGCTCCTTCGACGTGATCGGCTCCATTGGCCAGCGCGCCCCGATCCCCTAAGTCGGACCTGCGTCGGTAGACGATCTGCTCGAGCAACTTGCGATCGCGTACCTCCGCGGCGTTGTCGTAGCCAAACATCCTCAGGTAAACCGCATTGGCATCAACGATGATGCCGTCGCGCGCAAAGGCGACCCCAATCGGAGATTGCTCGATGACCGCGCGAAAGCGCTCCTCGCTTTCTCGCAACGACTCTTCGGCTGCCTTTCGCTCCGTAATATCTCGTGAAGAGTTAAAGAGAACCGCTCCGCCGTCCAATTCAATCGAAACGCTGCTGACCTCAACATCGAACGTCGTACCGTCAATTCGCCGATGGCGAGTCTCGAACTGGTAGCGAGTGCGACGCACAAATTGCCGCTCAAGCATCCCGGCAATTTGCTCCCTGGTAAGAATCGCGTCCCACTCGGAAACGTGCATCCCGATCATCACCTCGCGCCGGTAGCCGAGCATGCTGCAGAATGAATCGCTGGCTTCCAGCAAAAAGCCGTCGGCATCCAAGATATGGATACCGTCGCTGCCGTTGCGCAAAAGCGCCTGGTTCTTCTCGCTTTCGCGCTTAAGAACGATTTGCGCCTCTTGATGCTCCCGGCGCGATCGTAGGGTCTGAATACCGTACGCCAAGTCGGCAGCGAGTTGCTCGAGCAGTTCCACCTCGTGCTGGTTAAAGGCATGGAGCTCGCTTGAGTAAATGGCAAACGCGCCAAGCACGTCGCCTTTAACCACGAGCGGGAGCGCCACGCATGACCGGTAGCCGCGCGCGCGAGCGGCGTCGCTCCAAGACGCGGTTGGAACCGTTGCGTTGACATTCTGGATGACGACCGTAGCTCCCGTTCGAATCGCCGCTACGACGGGTTCTTGGCAATCCGGCGCACAATCGCCGACAACACATGCCAGCTCTAAGTAACCGTCCTCGACGCCCGCGTGCGCCAGGGCAAGCACCGGGCCGCCCGCGTCGTTTTGAGCAAAACCCACCCACGCCATCAGGTGGCCACCGATCTCGACGGTGAGCTTGCATATCTTCGCAAGTAGCTCCGCCTGATCGTCG
>DASPWJ010000135.1:0-3494 GCA_035621895.1 Burkholderiaceae bacterium
GCAGCCGGACTTCACCCCCGCGGGCGATCCGCTTAGCGGGCAGGGCGGCAACCCCAACATCATTTTTCGGATCCCGACCCCGGTGTTCGGCGCGGGCCTCATTGAGGCGATACCCGACTCGGCCATCCTTGCCAACATGGCGGCGAACGCAAGCGCAAAGCAGGCCCTGGCCATTGGAGGTCATCCGAATTCAATATTAAGTGGCAACGTCAATACGAGCGCCAATGACGGCACGATCACTCGCTTCGGATGGAAGGCGCAAAACAAGTCGCTGCTGATGTTTGCGGGCGAGGCCTACAACGTCGAAATGGGCGTCTCCAACCAGCTCTTTCCGCAAAAGCGCGACGAAACGCCCGGGTGCACTTTCAATCCAACGCCTGATGACACGACCAACTTTACCCCTTCACCGGCGACGGCGACGGCGGCGCTGTCGGACATTGAGGCGTTTGCAAATTTCATGCGGTTGCTGGCACCACCGACGCCGGCGCCTGCCACACCCTCGACGACAAATGGCCAGGCCCTCTTTACGCAGGTCGGCTGTTCGCTATGCCACACCCCTACGCTACAGACCGCAAACGCGATTTCCACGGGCTCGGCCGTGAGTCCGAGTCCAGCGCTGTCGAACCAAAGCGTGAATCTGTTCTCCGATCTGATCGTGCACCACATGGGTAGCGGCCTGGCCGATGGCATTACCCAAGGCGCCGCGGGACCGGACGAATTTCGCACTGCACCACTGTGGGGTCTGGGCCAGCGAATATTCTTCCTGCATGACGGACGCACGAGCGATTTGGTCCAGGCGATCGGCGCACACCGCGGTCCCGGCAGCGAAGCCAATGGCGTCATCGCTCAGTACGAGCAACTTAGTGCGCAGCAGACGCAAGATTTGCTCAACTTCCTGCGCTCGCTGTAATTCGTGGCGCCGCGACGACGGGGCGCTCGGTGCGCGCTTCGTGGGGACGCGCTCGCGCACAAAAAAGCCGGCCGCGGTCTCGCGCCCGCGGCCGCTGCATGGTGTCGTTGCGTTTTTGAGTTTTGGGCTAGCCGATTCGAATTGGGTGGTCCGGTCCGTCGAAGGGCGAGGTCAACGCAATGTTGGGATGCTCGCATTGCGCAAGCAAGATCGCTGCGTGTTGCCCGGCGGTTGGTTCACCTAGGCAAATTCGTATCCGAGAGTGGCTCGTTTGTCGTCGGGCTGATATGTAATTAAAAGAGCAGGCCAACGACGAACTCCGCGGCTAAGGAGAAAAGACTTCATCCGAAGAACGTAAGCCGGCTGTCGTTGCCCCCGGCAAGGAGCTCATCAAGGTTTCTTGCTCATTCGTGATTTCCGATTGACGAAGTGCCGCACGACGCTTGCGCAGCACGGCTCCTAGATCATCGAGGTGGTCCTGGGCCCGTTGCATCTGTGCCAGGCGCCAACGATGTTCTTGTTTAAGCGATGCAAAGAGCGCGCCTTGCAAGAGCAACCGTAGGCTTTGATGCTCGAGCGCTGCTCGCAGCGTCGGCAAAGGTAAATAACGCAGCGGCGCCGCGGCCACTTGCTTGCGCGGTTCAGAAGAAAGTTCTTTGGGCGCAGGCGATATTGGCAACAGACGCCGCCGCTCGATCGTACCCTCGACCGTGTATAGGAGCCAAACCTGGCGACAATCTCGTGTCGCCTGCGAGAGTGCAGCGATCCACTCATCGAGGACGGAATCGGCGTCTTCGAGCGATGCGCAACCGGGCAAGGCGACAGTCTGCGCCGGCTCGACTCCGAGCAGCTGGCACAGGCGCTGGCCGGCGACAAAGAGCCGCGGCGTCGGATCCGTGTGCCGAAGCGTAGCAACCTCAGAGGCCAAATGATCGTTAAACGCGCCGCAAAAGCCGCGCTCAGCGCCAATCACCAGCCAAGCTACCGGCGCATCGGATCGGCCCGCCATGTCGAAAGCCTCGGTATTTTGCGGTAATGCCCGCAGCGCTGAAATCACCGCATCGCACGCTGAAGATTGCGCGGGCAGCAGGTGGGTTACGCGCTGCAGCTCCGCAAAGGCAATGTTTTTCATCGCCTGCACGATCTGGCGCAACTCTTCGAGCAATTCAACTCGTTCGCGCAGTGCGCTTTGTCCACTCATGATTCACGTCCCAGCCAGTCGCGCACGGCCGCGACCCATTGCTCGCGTGGCGCATCAAGAGCCGGCGCGCGCGCGGCGTTGTCCCGTAGCCGCGCAAGTGCTGCCGCAAGATCGGGCGGCTCAAGACCGTCCAGCCAGTTCTCGTTGAGAGCCACCAACCAGGCCAGCTGGTAGGCGATCGACCGAGGGTCCAGGCGGCCTTGGCGAAAAAGGGCCCGCAGTAGTTGCCCGCGCTTTAAGCGTGCACTCATCGCATCGTCCAGGCGCGTGCCAAAACGCGTAAATAACTCCAGCTCCATGAACTGCAGGTAATCTAGGCGCAAGCGTTTGCATTCCCGTGCGATCGCGCCAACCTGAGCCTTGCCACCAATTCTGGACACCGAGGTGCCGACGTCGATGGCCGGAAACATGCCGGAGGCGACGAGTTTGCTGCTCAGATACACCTGACCGTCGGTGATCGATATCAGGTTCGTCGGGATATAACTTGCAACTTCACCAAGTTGCGTCGGTACGATGGGTAAAGCGGTCATGCTGCCGCCACCTTGCGCGCTGCGCAATTGCGTCGAGCGCTCAAGCAGCCGCGAATGCAGGTAAAAGATGTCGCCCGGGTAGGCCTCGCGTCCAGGAGGGCGGCGCAACAGCAACGAAAGTTCGCGGTAGGCCTGGGCGTGTTTGCCCAAATCGTCATACACGATGAGCGTGTCGAACCCGGCATGCATCCAAGCCTCCGCCAGCGCACAGCCAGCAAACGGCGCCAAGTACTGCACACCTGGGAGCGTTCCAGCCTCGGCAACGACCACCGTGGTATGCGCGAGTGCCTTGTGTTCAGTCAGCAGATTGATTGTTTCGGCCACCTCGGCACGGCGCTGACCGATGAGCACCAACACACAGCGCACGCCTTGGTCACGCTGGTGAATTACCGCATCCAACGCGATGGCGCTTTTGCCGGTGCCTTCGTCGCCAATCAGCAGCTCGCGCTGGCCGCGGCCAATGGGCAGCAGCGTGTCGATGATGGTATTGCCCGTATACAGCGGCCTGGTCACGGGGTCGCGCTCAATAATTGCCGGCGAGCGCCCCTCCAAGGGGCGCTGTTCGCTAAGCACGGGAGCAGGCAGGCCGTCCAGAGGGCGCCCGAGCGGATCGATAACGCGGCCAAGCAGGGCGTCGCCGCAGCCGATACTTAGCCGCTGCCGGCTGCGACGCATTCGCAAGCCGGCGACGAGATCCTCGGATTGATCCAATAAGATGCAGCCGGCAAGGCGCTCGTCCAACTGAAACACCCACGCACGGCTGCCCTGTGCCGAGCGCAGCACCTCGCCCATGGGCACCGAGGGCAAGCCTTGCAGCCATGCAATTCCATCGGCGACGCCAATGACGGTGCCA
>DASPWJ010000136.1:0-15602 GCA_035621895.1 Burkholderiaceae bacterium
GCGTATTTGATTGCCGAGATACTCGAACGTCATGACCGCGAGCGGTTTTCGATTCACGCCTACTCGTACGGAGTCGACGACGCCTCTGCCATGCGCCGCCGTATCGAGGCTGCGATCGGCCAGAACTTCGTCGACACAAGCCGGATGTCGCCCGGTGCGGTCGCTAACCGCATCCGCAATGACGCCATCGACATCCTCATCGACCTGAAGGGCTATACCCTGTACGCACGCAACGAGGCTTTTGCCTATCGCGCAGCCCCGATCCAAGTCAATTTCCTCGGATTTCCTGGCTCCCTTGGATCTACGCATTACGACTATGTCATTGGCGATCCCATCGTTACGCCACTGGAGCATGCCGATGGTTTCACCGAAAAAATTGCGCAATTGCCCAGCTGCTACCAACCCAATGACGGTTTGCGGCCGGCAACTGGATCAGCGGACCGGTCACGATGGCAACTTCCCTCTGATGCGCTCGTGTTCTGCTGCTTCAATGCCAACTACAAGATCACGGCGCAGGTATTTGACCGATGGTGTTCCCTGTTGCGCCAGATCGACGATGCCGTTTTGTGGTTGCTCGAGACCAACCCCCAGGCGCGCAAGAACCTCCTTGCGGAAGCTCGAGCGCGGGGTGTGGACTCAAGCCGCGTTTTCTGGGCTCCCCGACTGCAACTTGCCGAACATATGGCGCGCATTTCTTGCGCCGATCTTTTCCTTGACACTCTGCCCGTCAATGCACACACCACCGCAAGCGATGCGCTGTGGGCCGGCGTCCCCGTGCTTACGGTCCTGGGGGAGAGTTTTGTCTCTCGTGTCGCCGCAAGCTTGCTCACGGCCGCGGGACTGCCAGAACTGGTGGCAGTAAACCTGCAAGAATACGAACAAATCGCACTTGACCTAGCCAAAGACCGCCGCGCGTTGCGAAAGCTGCGCGATCGCCTAGTCGGCAACCGCCAAGCCTGCCCGCTGTTTGACAGCGGCCGCTACACGCGTGACTTCGAGGCGTTATTGATTCGGATGATCGAGCGGCTTGATTGCGGTCTTTCCCCGCAGCATTTGCCAGCGGCACAAATGCTTGCGGCACCGCAGTGACCAAGTTGCAAGATTCCATCTTCGTCGCGGGCTGATGCCCCAGCGCGCAAAGCGGCACAGGTCCGCATCACCGGCAGCAGCACGGCTGTCTTGCGCTCTGCGTTAGGCATTTGCGACGCAAAGGTAACCATCGGGCATCAGCCTGCCGACCGCGCGGCACGTGCTCACCCTGAGCCAAGTCGGGCGAAAGGCGCTCTTTTTCACGCTTGGGCAAACCGCTGCGACGGTGAAACTATGCCATCGGCAGCGGCGCGTTAGCGCAATGTGCAGCCATGCCGGGCGCACTGTCTGTCGGGGGAGCGTGGTGATGAGAATAAAGGCATTAGCAGGCCGCTGCGGCCGCGCGGGCGCGCGAGCGCATGCGATTGCCTGTCCCGGGGGTCGTTGATGCCCGTCTGCGCCATCTGCGAACAGACGGTCGAGCGCTGGCTTGCTAATCCACAGCAGTCTGCGCACAGCTCGTTGCTGCGAGCGCTCGAGGCCGTTGGTGCCGATACCGACCAGCATCTTTGCCCGGCCTGTGGAGCCGATGACCGCGAGCGGCATACCTGGATGTATCTGGCAAGCACAGGCGTCCTGGATGATGTGCTGGGTCGACACGCCTTGCATGTGGGCGGGGAACCGAGGCTGCGCGAAAAGCTCGCACGGCTTGCTATCGATTGGACGTTCGTTGATGAGCAGGAGTTTGCCGCGATTTTGCAGCGCTCTGAGGCGGCGCACTTTCACCTTATCGTTTGCAACCGAATCCTTCCGACGGTCGCAAACGTCACCGCAACCATCCAGTGCCTGGCTCACGCGCTTGCGGACGGCGGCTGGCTGGTCGCCCAGTCGCTTTACACGCCGATGTTAAAGCGCACTTTGGCTTTTACCGTCGAACCGACAAAACGGGCGGCGCAATTGTTTTTTGGATCCGAGCGCGCGCACCAGCTATTCGGCTCCGATCTTGCGCAAATGTTCAAGGCGGCCGGACTTCAAGGGGGCCCGTACCGCCATGAAGACGTATTGCCCGGAGTCGATGGCGCAACTTGGGGTTGCAACGCACGCGAGCCGTTTTTCTTATTTTCCCGGACCCGATGCCTGACGTCTCCATCCTAATCCCGGCCTATCGCCCGGAGTTTTTCGACGCTTGCGTCGCAAGTGCGCTCGCCCAGACCCACCGCGATTTTGAGCTGATCGTAAGCGACGACTGTCCCACCGACGATATCGAGAAACTGCTTGCCAAGTGGAGCGATCCGCGAGTGCGCTACGTGCGCAACCCAACGCCGCGGCGCGGTGCGACCAACCGCGACAACCTGCTGCGCCTTGCTCGCGGCCGATACCTCAAATTCTTGTTCGATGACGATCTGCTGTATCCAACCTCCGTCGAAAGGCTGCTGCAAGCGGCGCACGCAACCGGCGCCAAGTTGGTCTTCCATCATCGCCATTTCGTTGACTCGGTCGGACGCATCCTGCATGCACCTACGGTTGTACCAGAAGGGACGGTGAGCCGCTTGCTGCCGGAAGCGATCTACCAGGAAATGATTGGCCGCATTAGTAACCCCATCGGCGAACCGACGAACATGCTGATCGATGCCGCCGCGCTGCGCGCGATCGACCTGCCGTTCGGGACGCTGGAGCGGCCGTTCCGGTTTCTTACCGACGTGGCCCTGATGTACAACTTCACCCGCGCGGGTCATGCAATTGTCGGTGTTGGATTCTTCGGTTCGGCTTTCCGACAACACCAAAATCAAAACAGCAGCGAACGCTCGCCGCAATTTGCGGCCGGCTACTTCGAGTGGGAAGTTCTTGCTCGCATCGCCAGGGCGACGGGACTTTTGTCGGTCGACGCGTATCTCGAGGCACTGCGCCGCGTCCACGAGAAATATCGGCGTTACCAGGAGCAACAGCCGGTCTTCGCACGCTTTCTTGCGCTCGAGGCGTTCGATGCGGGCGGCGAATGCCTCGACGCCCGCTTCCTGCAGACGCTCGATCTGGCCTATCTCGATATCGATTTGCGGCTATTGGGGCCGATCGGTCAGCCAAGAGCTGCCGATGGTCAAGTTGTGCGCGCCATGGCACAGGAACTGCGACACTCCGAGAGCACTTTGCCCTGACCATGGAAAACTTCCTTGTATCGCATTCGCTCGCCCTATCATCACTGGACGCGGCGGTTCCGCGCGCGCATCGGCAGCGGAGCATCTCGGGAATCGCGCGATTTGGTCATGCGCGCGCCGGCGACTTGTGCTTTTGCGACCGCGAGCCAGGTGCCGAGTACAACGGCGTTGCGCCTGGCTCGCTGACCCTGTGTCCCGAGAACCTTGTTGAAATACTCAGCCGACGTTTTGTCGGCATCACTTGCATTCCTGTGGCCGACCCTCGTTCGGTGTTCATCGATTTGGGTCACCGTCTGCTGTCCGAATCAGCCGTTGCGGTGAGCGACGCGGTCGAGCGTCCGTTTGGTATTCATCCCAGCGCAAATATCGGTGCCAACACGCAGATTCACCCCGAAACGCGCATCGATCAAGCTGTTCGCGTCGGCGCCCACTGCACGATTCACCGTGGCACGTGGCTTAAGGCGGGAACATCGATCGGGGACCATGTGACGATCGGTGCCGCCGGCATGAACGCGTACCGCGGCCTCGATAACCGGGTCCGTAAATTCCCGCATTTTGCCAGCGTCATCATTGGTGAGGGCGCGGAAATTGGCTCTGGTTGTGTCGTGGTGCGCGGAATACTCACTAGCACACGCATCGGAGCCGGCTGCATCATTGGCAACCTGTGCAACGTCGGACACGGCGCGGAAATTGGTGAATGCGTCTGGATTTCGGTTGGCAGTCTGATCGGCGGACACACCTGCATCGACGACGGCGCAACGCTGGGCATGGGCGTCGCGGTGCGCGACAACATCAAGATCGGCGCGCGTGCCCAGGTCGGCATGGGCAGCGTTGTCGTTAAGTCGGTGCGTCCCCAGGCTTCGGTGTTCGGCAACCCGGCGCAGCCGCTTCGAGCCATACAGGCGGGTCCCAGCCGCTAGCGAGAAATCAGGCGATGGACCAGACCGTATTCGAATTGGCCTTCAAAGGCAAGCGCGATTACCTCCACGGGACAGACGTGTTTAATCAGACACTATTTTGGTTGCAAGATGCCCGGCCCCACGCGCCAATCGAGGACATCGACTTTTCGTTTCACCATCTTGCCCACCACCAAGTCGGCGTGCGGATCGGCACTCCACCCACAGGCCAATCGGCGTATTCGGTATGCGCCTTCACCCAAGCCGGTCGCCGCGAGAAAGCCTACCTGGTCGAGACGGATCGACCAGTGACGGGGCGATACCCGTACGCGGAAGACGAAATCGTTGCACCCATGCAAATCGATCTCGCCACGCGGCGCGGGGTATTGCTCGGCTCGGTGGCCTACACCGATATCGAGGTGTGGGTTGCGATGACCAAGGCGCTGCACCAGGCCGTTTTCCCACAGGCGCCAGGCAAATGGCTTTTCGTGCGCGGGCGCTTCCCAAGCTACACACGCCGCAGCGACGCGCGCCAACGCACGCTGGCAATCGCTGCAAACTTGGGCGACCGCCTGACACGCAGCGAGGTTTTCCTCGACGGCCGCAAAGTCGGCGAGATTTTTTTCTCGATGGTTTGAGTCTGAAATGCTAGGTATCGAGCAAATCGCGGTGCATCTGCCGGCAGGGCGCGCTTCCAACCTGGCCCTGCGGGAGACATTTGACATCGACGAGTTCTTTTTGACCGAAAAGATCGGGGTTCTGGAGCGCGCCGTCAAGACACCCGGTTCAACCACCAGTGACCTCGCCTTGGCCGCTTTGCAGACCCTGATCGAACAGCGCGGATTGTCTCGCGGACAAATCGAAGCACTGGTCGTGGTGACACAAAATCCCGACACCAATATGCCCCATGTCTCCGCGCTGTTACAGGCTCGCGCGCAACTGCCCGATGCCTGCGCCGCGTTCGATATTTCCCTTGGCTGCTCGGGTTACGTTTACGGCGTTTCGGTGTTGCAGGCGTTTTTGGCTGCCAATGGACTGTCTCGGGGTGTGCTGGTGACCTGCGATCCATACAGCAAGATCATCGACCCGGCCGACAAGAGCACCGTTTTGCTGTTCGGCGATGCGGCAACGGCGACATTGATTGGTCCCGATCCGGTGCTGCTATGCGGTCCCTTCACCTTCGGAACGCAGGGAGACCTCGCCGGTGCGCTCAGTTGCCGGGACGGTGTCTTGCATATGAATGGCCGCGAGGTGTTTAACTTCGCTGCAACTGTGGTTCCCCGGGATATCGCCCGGCTGCTCGACCGGGCCGAGCTAAAAAAAGAGGATGTCGACTGCTTTCTGTTTCACCAAGGCAGCCGTTATATCGTGGAAACGCTGGCAAAACGGATAGGTCTGGAGAAAAGCAAAGTGCGGATGGATATTTTGCGCACCGGCAATACGGTGTCCTCGTCGATTCCCCTGCTACTGGCGGAGGAAATCGACAATCCGACGGTCCGAACGATGGTTTTAAGTGGTTTTGGAGTTGGTCTTTCTTGGTCAAGTTGTGTGTGCAAAAAAGTGGGGGAATGAAATGGTTGAGCTCAAAACACTTTCGGATCTGATTGCCGGATTAGACGTAGTCCCGGACATGTCTCGCTTTGACTCCAACAAGTCGTTTCGTGACAACGGCATTGACTCACTGGACGTGATGACCGTTTTTCTTGCCGTGGAAGAGAACTACGGCATCAAGATCTCGGAAGACGAGTCACTGCGGATCAATTCGCCCGCGCAACTGCTGAGCACCATCAACGCGCGCGGCTGATCCAGGTCCCGCGAGGCCGAAGGAATGGATGCAATACCGCCTTGCCCTTAGGCGGCGACGATCGCATCGATCACTGCCGCCTGCTCTGCATCCGCCAACGATGGATAGATCGGCAGACACAAAATCCGCTGTGCCGCGTCCACGGCCACGGGCAGATTCGAATGTGCCGAAGACGGCAAATCGCGGTACATGGGGAAGTCCGAGATGAGCGGGTAAAAGTACCTGCGCGCATAGATTCCGCGTGTTCGCAGATGCTGGTAGAGCCCGTCGCGCGTGCGCCGGTAGGGCGCCGATACGAGGATAGGGAAGTACGCGTAGTTGCTTTCGGCAGCTGGATTTTGTGGCAAGCAGGTAATGCCTTCGATGCCGCTCAGGTGCTCCCGATAAACACGAGCGATCGCAGCGCGACGGACGATCGCATCGTCTATATGTTGCAGTTGCAGCAATCCATATGCGGCCTGAAACTCGTTCATCTTTCCATTGATTCCGGGTGCGACCACCGTGACCTCGTCGACGAACCCGAAGTTCTTGAGCCGGTCGATGCGTTGCTTGGTTTTTGCGTCGGGGCAAACAACGGCACCACCCTCAAAGGTATTAAAGACCTTCGTGGCATGAAAACTCAGCACCGACAAGTCGCCGTGGCGCAAAATGCTGTGGCCTTGCCAGCGCACGCCAAACGCATGCGCAGCGTCGTACACCACCTTCAGACCGTAGTCATCGGCAATGCGCTCAATGCGCTCCACATCGCACGGATGGCCATAGCAATGTACCGGCATGATTGCCGTCGTGCGTGGCGTGATCGCCGCTTGGATTCGCTCCGGATCGAGGTTCAGCGAGCCGGGCTGAATGTCAACGAAAACCGGTTCAATGCCGTTCCACAGTAAAGAATGCGAGGTGGCGACGAACGAATACGGGGTCGTTATCACCTCGCCCGAGATGCGAAGCGCTTGGATCGCGGTGAGCAGCGCCAGGGTACCGTTGCTGAACAGGCATACGTGCTCTACTCCCAGATACTCACAAAGCGCCGCCTCCAGTTTCTTATGAAACGGACCGCCGTTTGTCAGGATGCCGCTGGCCCAGATCGTCTTTAGGTAGGGAAGGAACTCCTCCAGCGGAGGCAGCAGCGGCTTGGTAACGTAAATCGGCGCCGCGTCCGATGCGGGTGCTGCGACCTGCTCAAGTGCTGGGTCTGGGAGTCGTGCGGTCATTGTTGCACTTTTGCTCGGACCCCCGGCAAGGGGAGATCTGCCAATATACGGAGCGTGCGCCACACGCCACGCGCGAAAAGAGGTGCAATTGAGGTGCAATTGACGGCCAGTGTCGAGCATCCACCTACGATCGGCGCCAAAAGGCTATGTGCCCACCGAAGCCGAAATTGTGTGCGATTTCGCTCGTATATTCGGTCTATCGGATGATGCCGTTGCCCCCAAGATGCCCCCAAGATTGGTGCGATGGGACATCACTATGCCCTTATGCTCGATGTGCGAACAACCGGTGGCGCATTGGCTTCCTCATCCGGAGCGCGACAAACGCAGCGCGCTGTGCGCCGCGCTCGACGTCATCGGCTCGGATCTGACATTGCACAGCTGCCCGAACTGCCACTGCAATGATAGAGAGCGGCACATCTGGCTTTATATGAGCGCAGTCGGAATATTGGCCGATTGCTTCGAGCATCCCATTTTGCACATTGCGCCCGAACCGAGCATCGAGCGCAAGCTGCGCGCCATGGCGCGCGCCGACTATATCGGCGCCGATTTGGCGCCAACTGACCCCCGCCACCTGCGACTGGATATTGAACAACTCGATCAGCCGGCCGGCCGATTTCACTTGATCATCTGCAACCACGTGCTCGAGCATGTGGCCGATCCCCATCGAGCGATCCGCGAGTTGGCACGCTGCTTGTCAGACGACGGATGGCTGGTCGCGCAGACCCCGTATTCACCGCTATTACGCGACACGATGGAATTTAGCTCGCCGCCCACAAGCGATGCCGCCGAGCTGTTCTTCGGTCAGAAAGATCACGTTCGCCTGTTTGGCGCAAACATCGCGGAGCACTTTGCCGCCGCGGGCCTCAAGGGTGGGCTGTATCCGCACGCAGCGATTTTGCCTGGAATCGACGCGGTCACTTGCGGCTGCAATGCGCGTGAGCCGTTTTTCGTGTTTTCCAAGACGCGCTGGCTAACCGCCCGCAGCTAGCGCAAGCTTGTCACCTCGAGGTCATGCCCAACGCAAATCGGGCAAGACCGAGTGTCAGTTATGCTTGGCGTCACTCGGCAGCGATGAGCGGAAGCGGTGCGGCCCCGTGCTCCAGGCGGTGGACCCAGACGAGCACTTCGGCTACGGCAACGTATAGCGCCGGCGGTATGCGCTGATCAAGATCAAAATCCATTAACGCTGCCACAAGCTCCCGGGACTCGTGCACCGGAACGCCGAATTCGGCGGCGCGCGCGATGATCTGTTCGGCAATTGTGCCCTGCCCGCTTGCCACCACGCGCGGCGACAGACCGGCGATCGCGTCGCGCTCTTCATAGGAAAGCGCAACCGCCCGAAGCGAACGGTCCTGCGACGCGCTCTTCGCAGCCATTAAATGTCCTCGGCCGCCGGGAGGATCGCGGCCAATTGCGCAAGCTTCAGGCCGCGCGCCGACAAGGCACTGGCAAGTTGCGGTAACTGTGCGCCTAGTGCCGCGGGCTGATTGGACTCGATTTGCACGCCCACCGTGTTTTCCACTACGCGGATGCGCGCACATAGTTGGCCTAGGTTCGCAAGACGCATGCTGAGCGTTGCCACAAAAAGACCCGTAGCGTCCCCCACGTTGGCCGCCTCCCGATTGCGCTCTCGATCGCGCTCGATCTGGATTCGAAACGGTTGCCCGGCCCACGCCTGGCCGATCAGGCTGATCGCCTGGCGCTGCATGGCGTCCAGCTGCATCACGCTGCGGCGGTCGGCCCCCTGCGCACCCTCGGCTTGCGCGTCCACTGGCAGTCGTCGCACTTCGCCCTGGACTTGTTGCAGCGAGCGTTCACCTCGCAGCATTTGCGCAAAATGCGCTTCAAGAAACAATCCACTCGAATCAACCGCCCGCGCCAATGCGCTACTAGCGTCTTTGTCGTTCGCAGCGTCCATCAGCGGCGTGGTAATCACTATCGCCGGCTGTTCGCTGGTCGATTCAAGCAGCTCCGATGTGGCGCCTGGCGACAGCGCGCGCGACTCCTGGATCTGCGCATCGACCGATGCACTGCGCGCGGCAGCAGAAGCGTCAAGCAGCGTCCCGGTCAACGCGTCGGCCGCCGGGCCTGCGCGCCCGGAGGGCAAACTCGCGCCTTCGCCCAGGAGCGTCAATACTGCGTCGCGCGCCGTCCCGACAAGCGCGGTGCGCCATCCGGCGACCAATATCTGCAGCGAACCTCGGTCGCCCGCAAGCAGTATGTCGACGTTCGCGCCTGTTTGCGCCGCACTGCGCAGCGCGCTGCGAACCGAGTCAGGAATCGACATTGTGTCCAGGACTTGCAACAGCCGATCCGCAGAGAGCTGATAGCGGTCGATCGGGGCACTTGGACCCCACTCAGGCCGTGGCAGGCGATCGGCCAGGAGCGTCGGGATCTCGATCGCCACGTTCTGAACCTCTTTTTTAGGGCGTGCGCCCCCGCGGTTGCGGCGAGGACCCGAGGAACGCCTCCAGGTCGCGCAGCCAAGGTTCGGCGCGCGCCCGGATTTGCGCATCGTCATTGAGGATCGAACGCAGCAGGGCGATGCGGCGTCTTTTTTCGCCATCGCCCAGTGCGTTTTTGGTAGACGAGAGCTTGAGCTTCTCAATCATCACCCGACAGCGGGCCGCGATTTCCTCAACCTGGTCCCAATTGCCAAGATGGGCCGCCTCGAGCATGCTGCGGCTGGCGAGGGCGATTTTCTCGTACTGTTGAATAAGACCGCAGCTACGGCCGTCGAACGCTTCGTCGGCGCCGTCACCACCTTTCAAAGCCATGTGGGCAGTGCTCCGGATTAGCGACTTACGCCCGATAGGCATTCGCCACCCGCGCACCAATAGGCTGGGAAGCAGTTCGCACGACTTGCTGCGCGTCCGGATTCGGGCCAGCTTGTGCAAGCCCGGCCGACGGACCAATCTTGGTCCAAGCGCCGCGCAAGCCCGATAACAGATTTGCGGCTTCGTCCATTGCCCTGAGGTCATTGCGCATGTTGGCGTGCAGCAGACGCATGATGATGTATTTGTAAAGGCGGATCAGCCGCGTCGCAAACTCGGGGGCATGCGATGTATCGACACTCGAACACAGGCCCGAATCGACGATTCGAATTGCCTGGCTGAGAGCTTGGCACTTTTCGGGAATTCGGCGACCTGCCAGATGCCCTTTGGCGCGTTGGATTGCGAGCAGCGCCCCGTCGAAAAGGATGAGCACCAGGCGATGCGGATCCGCGTTGACAACGTCGGTTTCCAAACCCAGTTTGCTATAGGCCTTTGCACCGAATCCGTCCAAGACTTCCTCCGAGTTGCTACGCCGAACTCAACCAGAATATCGGCAAGGCGACCCGGAGGTTGAGCCGGCGCAAGGCCGGAATTGCGGTGCGACCGCTGCCCTCAGCCGGGCAGCGACGATAGTTCGTTGGTAAGTGATGTCTGCTCGGCCGACGCGTTTGCCAACATCGAGTTGACCTGGGAGTATTCCTGCGTCAGGCTGGTCTGTATCTGCGCCAGTTGCGCCTGCATCAAAGATTGCTGCGTGTTCATGTAGGTAATCTGCGACTGCAGCCCTGCTTCGGCAGCCCCCAACGCGCCCGATGGTCCGATCATTTGTGACGCCGCGTTGCTGATCTGCACAGCAAAGCCTTGTTGTGCACCCGTTCCGGTATCGCCGGTAAACATTGCCGCGACGGCGGTCGGATTCGCACTGAGCGCGGATTGAAACTGTGTTTGGTTTAACGACAAGGTACCGTCGGAGTTCACGGAAACACCGACCTCCGCTAGCCAGGAATAGCTCGGATTCGTACCCGCTGCGCTGGTCTGACTGCCAAGAATGGATTGCATGATGTCCAATATGTCGCGCGTCGTCGGATCTCCGGTCAAAACCGAGGCGGTATTTGTGCTGGCGTCGTAATTGGTCAGGCTGTTGGTCAGGGTAATTAGCGAGTTGTAGGCGGAGATGAAGCCGTTGACCGAGCTCGTAATCGCTGCGGGATCCGTGCCGACAGCCACCTGCGCCTGTAATGGCGCCGCCCCGGTGGCCGGCGCTTGCGTCAGATTCAGCGTTACCCCATTGATCGCGGTCGTCACGGAATTTGACGCGGACGTCAAGGCAAGCCCATTGACGGTAAATTGGGCATCCGCCGCGGCCTGTGTCTCCTGCATGGGCGAACTCGCCGTTGCCGTCGGATCAAAGGCAAATTGGGACAAGCCCGAGCTTGCCGTGACACTAAAGCTGTTGGCCGTACCAGTATTGGCCGAACTGATCACCAGCTGGCTAGTGCCGTTGGCATTGGTTACCACCGACGCATTGACCGATCCGTTAGCGGCATTGTTAATCGCGCCCGCGATACCACTTAGCGTATCGTCGGTAGAGTTGATGACGACAGAAATTGGGTTCGATCCCGATGTGGGGGTAAATGTATTGGTGGTGGAGTCGTAGGCGCCCATCTGAATGCTCAGCGTTCCAGTAGCCAAAGTCGCGGTGGCGCTCGCGACCGGCGCCGATGCGATTGACTGGGCTTGTGCCAGGCTCGATACAGTCACGGCGTAGTTCGCGCTGGCGGGCGTACCCGTTACCGTCGCAGACACGCCGTTGCCCGTTACGGTGGCACTGGCCGCTTGAAACGCCGCCGGCAGTGCCAACGCTGCCGCAGCGCTTTGCAACGAGGAGACTGCGCTTTGCACTTGGCCGTACGCGCTTAGCGTCGACTGAACGCCTGCTTCCTGGCTCTGCAGTTGCGTCAGCGGCTGGGACTCCACAACCATCATCTCGGAGACAAGCTGGCTGACATTGAGCTGCCCCGCCGTAATCAGAGGCCCCGAGTTTGAGCTCGACGACGTGCTGGAGCTGTTGTATGTCGGGCTGGTGTACGAGGTACCGGTCGTGGAGGAGGTGGTCATTTGTGTTGGTCCGCGTGGTGAAACTATGCCTTTGTGTCGACCAGCGAGCCGCTGCCCCCCTGTCCCGACATAGTGCCTTGAGCGGCAGTCGTGCCTAACGGTAATAGGGCCGGTTGCTCGATTTTTTGGGTAAATATGTCCAGGATTTTGACGGTCATTGAACGTGTTTGGTCATCGAATACAAGCACCATTTGCGTTCCAATTGCCTCCGACGTGTCGGCACCTGCACTTGGTGCGCTGCTTGGAGCCTTTGGCGCTAACGGGGCCGCAGTGTCGGTACCACTTTCGGGCGCGCCATCAGCCGCATCGGTCGCAGGCGCGCCACGATTGAGCGGCCCCGTGGGTACTGCGCGGCCGCTCAGGTTCGGCGCCGCGGGTGGCGTGAGCGCCCCTGCCAACGCCGGGTTGCCATTGCCCCCGCTCGCAGCAATTCCAGACAGTTGCAGGCTTACCATCTTTACCTCCTGGCGGACGAGCTGTCCTAAACGGATTTCCGCCTTACGTGAGGAATAACGGCAGAAGGCCGGCTGACTTTAGCTGATCAAAGAACTTGCGGCGGAACGGATGACCAAAAACAGAAGGGGTCCGGTGGCCTGCGCCACCGGACCCCTCCGGCTTAGCTACTAAGTTGCCGAGGCGATCGGCGCCTACGGCAGCTTGGCCAAGAGCGAGAGCACGTTTTGCGGTATCGAATTTGCCTGCGATAGCATCGCCACGCCGGCCTGTTGGATGATTTCCGCTTGAGTCAGATTCGACGTCGCCTGAGCGTAGTCCGTATCCATGAGCTGCGACTCTGCGGCGGCCGTATTTTGCGAATTGACCTGCATCGATTGAACGACCTGCTGGAAGCGGATCTCGTTGGCACCATTGGTTGCGCGTGCCGAATTGACAACGCCGAGGGCCGAGTCCACGTTACCAATGGCCGCCGTTGCGAACGTCCCGCTATTGAGATTGCCCAGGCTTGCGGCGGACAACGCCTTCGCGCTCGCCAGCGTCATTCCGGTGACCGCGATTTGGTCGGTCGCGTTAGCGCCGATCTGATAGGTCATCGCACTGGCTTGAGAAAAGATCGCGATGCCGTTGAACTGCGTGTTTTTCAGCGTCATCGTAATCTGCGAAGCCAATTGCTGATACTCGGCGTTCAGATCTTGATCGCCTTGACCGGCGTTGGTGCCGTTGGCCGCTTCCACGGCCAAGGTGCGCATTTGCTGCAGCATGTTGGTAACTGCACCCATTGCGCCGTCGGCGGTCTGCGCCAGGGAAATTGCAGCATTGGCATTGATGATGCCCTGGTTCATGCCGTTAACTTGCGCCTGCATGCCGGTTGCGATCGCCAAGCCGGCGGGATCGTCCATGGCGCTGTTGATGCGAAGACCGGACGACAGCTGCTCCACAGACGTGTTCAACTTGTTCTGCGAGTTCGTCAAATTCGTCTGCGTGATCAGCGACAGAACGTTGGTGTTTACGACCATTGACATTTTCTGTTTCCTTTCGAGATCTCTAAAAACTGGCAGCCAGAATTCGAGGCTGGTTCAACCTGTTACCCAGGCGGCTGCCACATATTTAGAGGCGCCTACCGGTCCTTTGCGCTTAGCAGTTTCGTCACCACACATACGCATGATGCTGTGTACTGCGTCGCGTCAGTTCGCTTATCGGTGTTTCGGTTAACGAACTTTAGGCCAGGGTCTTTTGCGCGTTGACTTTGCACGCTCAGCGATCGCATCAATTCCGCAATCATTCATGTTTAATTTACGGCTTGCTCATTGCGACCGCACGATCGAATCAATTGCGATGTTGATCCGCGCCAAATGCGAACCTGGTGCACTTGCAAAGAACGTATCGCAAGTATGTGTAGTCCTATCAAGCGACGGTTCAGCCGCTGCCGTTTTCAATGCCAGGCACCTGTGGTGTCGCAATGCTCCAGCCGCGGACAGCCCTAATAAGTAAGTAAGCGGCCCACCTAAGCGCGACGAGTGCGCCGGCGCGTCGCAAAAAAATGCGCGCCGGTGACAGGGGTCAGCGCGGCGCGCGAGGCGGGGGAGGAAAGGTGTTGCTGCATGCAATTACGGCAGCGCCCGCAAGATCTTTAGTTAGCTTTCAAGAGTGGCTCTCAGGCGCACGATCCGCAGGCGCGCAAGCCCCCTTACGAGGGGCTTTCGGGGGCTTGTAAGGCAATTTCCTACATGCCACTGGCTTGCGATCTGACGCCCGATTTGGCGCATTTCCGCTACTACGAACGGCCCCCTACCGTGAAAATGGCATCACTTCGCAACGTTAATCCGGGCTTTTAAGTGCCCGGCCACCTGGAGGAAGCGTCCATGAGCAATACCAGCATCGTCAACGAGCAATTGCTGCAAGAAGTCCGGGAAGTCAACCTCGCCTACCTGGTCCTGGCGCAACACATGATCCGCGCCGACAAGGCCCAGGCGCGCTATCGCCTTGGTGTATCGGAAGAAGTTGCCGGCATCGTAGAGCAGCTCACCCCCGCACAACTGATGAAGATCGCGGGCAGCAACCAGTTGATCCTTCGCTTTCGCTTTGACGATGATGTCGTTTGGAATCTGCTGACCAGCCATTCGCGCGCCAAATTGGCGCCGGGGGCGGCCGTTGCCGGACTGCACGCCAACATCGTCATGGCCGGCCAATTCGCCGAAGCCAACTGACTTACTAAGAATCGGTGACCGCCATGAGAATCAAAAGCATCGTCACGGAGAGCCGCCAGATCCAACGCGCGATCGCGCTGATCAAGCTCGGCGCTCGTCTGCAGGTTCTGGAGTCCGAAACGGACCTTTCCTATGAGCGTCTGCTGCGCCTGTACAAGGAAGTTCAGGGCGAATCCCCGGCGCGCGGCATGCTGCCCTTCTCGACCGACTGGTTCATGACCTGGCAGCCGAACATCCATTCGTCGCTTTTCCTCAACATCTACGAATACCTAAACAAGACCACAGAACTTGAGGAAATCGACGCAATCATCAAGGCCTACGAGCTGTATATCGAGCAGATTCGGGCTCAAAACCTGGATCCTTTGCTGTCGGTGACCCGCGCGTGGCGCCTGGTGAAGTTCGTTGACGCTGGCATGGTCACGTTGACGCCGTGCTGCAAATGCAGCGGCAAGTTTGTCACACACACTTTCGAGCTGACGAAGAACTATGTCTGCGGCCTGTGCGAACCCCCGGCGCGTGCCGGCAAGGGCCGCGGCAATGTGCGCGCGGAAGAAGAGGCGCTGGCCTAAGCCGCCGCACGGTACTCGATTTTCCGCTTTTCTCCTCCTCCGACCTCGACCCGGCTTTGGCCGGGTCTTTTTTTAGCTGACGGTGGCCCGGAAATGTGGCTGCTAATCCGTTGGGTGGCGCCTGCCGCGGTCGACCCACCCGGCCGGCCCGATCCATGGAAATGTCGGTAAGCGGTACAGGAGTTCTGGGGTTCTCTAGCGCAAGGGCTGTCCTTGAATACTGCGTCGGTTCAAGTCCACCGGCAACGCTGCCGAAACGGGGTTAGCGCAATCATCTATTTGGGCGGGCGGCCAATGACGACGCTTGTGCAGCGTTATTCCAATCGGGACAAAGGTCGAACAGCATGTTCGTCATCGTCGGCTACCTGCTCGTCCTAGGCGCCGTTTT
>DASPWJ010000137.1:0-63432 GCA_035621895.1 Burkholderiaceae bacterium
ACGTGGCCGATCAGCATGGAAGGAAACGTTGCCTGCGCCAGGTCGGCACGCGTGCCGTCAATACACTCGGCAAGTCGCGAGATTGGGACACAAACATCGGTCGTGATCGAGCGGCAGCCCGGGCGCAATTGCAGGCCGGCAAAATACGCATTGTGGCGGGCCGCCCAGAGGCGGCTGCGCTCCTCGGGAGTGTGCGCCCAAACGAAGTCCACACCATCGTGCTCGTGCGCGATTTGCTGCACGACCGCGGCGTGCTCGGCTAACACCGTCTCGGAGCCGTGAAACTCAAAGAGCAGCAGCGGGGTCTCGCGCAGCGCCAGTTTGCTGTAGGCGTTGACCGCGCGCACTGCGTTCGTGTCCAGTAGTTCGCAGCGCGCCACGGGCACGCCGATTTGAATCGTCGCGATGGTCGTGCGCACTGCGGCGTCGACGCTGGGAAAGTTGCAAATCGCCGCAGCGATGGCTTCCGGTTGCGTTGCCAGCTTGACGGTGACCTCAGTGACAATACCAAGCGTGCCCTCGCTGCCGATAAATAGGCGCGTCAGATCGTAGCCCGCCGCCGATTTCTTAGCCCGCCGCGCCGTGTGCAAGACCTGGCCACGCGCATCCACCACGGTCAACGCCAAAACATTTTCTCGCATCGTTCCGTAACGCACGGCATTGGTGCCTGAAGCGCGCGTTGCCACCATTCCACCGAAGGTCGCATCGGCACCGGGGTCGACCGGGAAAAACAGGCCCGTGTCTTTGAGCTCAGCGTTTAGCTGCAGCCGAGTGACGCCCGCTTCAACGCTGGCCGTCAGATCCGCATCGTCGATTGCCAAGATCCGCCGCATTCGCGACAGATCCACGCACACGCCACCATAGGGCGCCAGCACCTGTCCCTCCAGGGAGGAACCCGCGCCGAACGCAATCAGTGGCACACGGTAAGCAGCGCAAGCCTGCACCAGCGCCGCGACTTCCTGCGTGGATTCGACGAAGACCACGGCATCGGGCGGCATCGGAGCGTACGCGGACTCGTCGCGACCGTGGTGATCGCGAACCGCCGCGCCGGTGGCAAAACGATTACCGAAACGCTGCGCCAAACCGGCGGAAAAGGCGCTTGGAAGATTCATGTCGGCATTGGACCATGCGGGCCCGCCGACGTCTATGCGCCCGTCGCTGCGACCGCGTGCCGTGGCCCTGTTTGGCTAGAGACTACCCGCACTGCCGCCCGGGCTGCCACGGCGGTTGGCCGCCTTGCTGATAGCGCCGATGACCGCCTCGGAGTGTACAAATAGCGACCAAAGCAGCCACCCGGCCGTAGCCAGGATGATGACGATAAAGGTCCAGTCCAAATACGATTTCACGTCCGGCGAGAGCAGAGGCGAGAGGAAGCGAAGCAGGACCTCGTAGTAGCTGCCGGCAACGATCAGACTCACCAGCGCAAGCACCGATGTGGACAGGTGCGCTGCGCTGCCCGAGCCTCGCCGCAACTGTCCCGCGTGGCGATAGCCCAAGGCCCAGAGCAGCCCCAGCGCGCCACTGTGCGCAATGAACTGTACCAACGATCCCGCGCTGATCCGTGCGCTGCCGATCAGCGTATTGCGAAAGACATCAAGGCTGCCGAGTACGGCGCCTAGCGCCAGCGCGGCGATGATAACGATCACGTACTTGCCGATCCAGAGCCAGCCTTCTTCTTGCATGGTTTCTCGCACGAATTCAGGTATGTTTGCCAATTAGCACTTGCGAAACTGCGCTCAGTCTCTTCCCCGCTCGCGCTCGTAATCACGGCGATCGCGCTCTTCGCCCCGGCGTTCCTCGCGGCGCTCTTCCCGGTGCCGTTCTGCCAGTACATGCTCGCGGTACCAGTCATGGTGAACAAAATACACCGGATGACCACAAGCGTGGTACTCGTGGCAGTGCTCCCGCCAGTGGGCCTGGTGCTCGGGCGGCACCCAGAGGTACATCGGCTGCTCGGGCACCGGCGGGGGCGCGGGCGGGGGTTCGGCGATCACAGGCGTCGATACAATGACCTGCGGCTGCGGGTAGCGGCCGATGTCAACCCGCCCATACGCACCTGGCTGTGCGAACTGTACGGAAACGCCAACATCGACGGCCCGCGCCGCCGTAAGCCCGGTGGTTAAACACAGCGCCAGTGCTGGCGCCAAACATCGCTGTAACTTCACCCAAGCTCCCGCCAATTCGGATCCGCGATGCTACCTTCTTGCCTAATGGGCCGCCTCATCCAGATAGCCTAACGTCTCGGGCGGGTGCGCCATCGGCCCGGGTATGCTTGTGGTTTTCCCGTTGGGCAATCATTCGACGCCGGATCGTCGGGTGCTCGGTTGCACGCAGCTTGTGCTACAGCGTGGGCGCAAGCGGTCTTTATTGGATACGACACGTAAATCAGCGGGGCTTACTTGGCAAATCGTCTTTCCACAATCGTGACTCGCACGGGCGACGATGGCACGACAGGCCTTGGTGACGGCTCGCGCGTGAGCAAGCATAGTTTGCGGATTACAACGATCGGCGAGGTCGACGAACTAAATTCTCATATCGGCCTTTTGCTGACCGAAGTGTCTGCGCCGCACATTCGCCAGGACCTGGTGGACATCCAGCACGACCTCTTTGACCTTGGCGCCGAGCTTTGCGTGCCCGGTCAGGCGCGTTTGGCCGCGCAGCGCGTCGCGCATCTTGATGAGCGCCTGGCGCACTACAACGCTGGTTTGCCACGCCTCGCCGAGTTCATTTTGCCGGGTGGAACGCGCGCAGCCGCCCAGGCGCACGTTTGCCGCACGGCGTGCCGGCGCGCGGAACGATCGCTGGTCGCGCTGGACGCGGTCGAACCGGTGGGTGAGATCGCCCGTCAATACTGCAACCGCTTGTCGGACCTGCTTTTCGTGCTGGCGCGCACACTGAATCGCGACGAAGGTGGAAGCGAACCACAATGGCACAGCGAGCGCTCGCGTGGCTAAAGCGCGGCCGATTGTGCCCAAGGCAATGAAGGACGCGTCAAAAGTTGCTGTGCTCGCGATGGCCGCGGGCAATCCGATATTGGGCTGGGGCCAAACACCTGTGACCGCGCTGCCGCCCGGCTTTTCGGTCATCGGCGCGCACCAGATCGCCGTGCGCTGCGACGAAGAGCTCGAGCAGCGTCGCAAGATGATGGCGAACATGGAACGGCGCGCCGGCGCGGGAAAAATTCTGGAGGAATTTAATGCGCTGGCCCTGCGCACCGGTGGTTTTGACGATCCGCTGGCCGTGCTGCAAAACGCGGCGCCGGACAAGGAGACGCGCTCGGCGGCCCAAGCGTGCCTTGAAAAGATCGTTCCCTTCGCCACCGAGCTTTTCCAAAGCACGCGTTTGTACGCACGGGTCTTGGCGCTGAAGGCGACCGATCCGCAGGACCAATCGTATCGGCGGCTGTTGCTCGAGAACTTCGAAGATAGCGGCGCGGCTCTGCCGGACGACAAGCGAGCACAAGTCAAGGCGATCGAGGACGAACTGAGCACCCTGTCGCTGCGGTTTCGGGAAAATTTGAACAATGTGAGAACAACCGTTGCATTGACTTCGCAGGAGCTCGCGGGTGTTCCCGAAGCTTGGCGCGATGCACGCGAGCGCGACGCCAATGGCAACTACCTGGTGAGCCTGGACTATCCGAGCTACATGCCGTTCATGGAAACGGCGCAAAACGAAGATGCGCGCCGACGCGTATGGATGGCATTTCAGAATCGCGCCGGTCAACCGAACCTGGAGTTGCTCGATCGCGCGCTCGCGCTGCGCAGCGAATTGGCACAGATCTATGGGTTTGCCGACTATGCGAGTTTCTCGTTACGGCGCAAAATGGCCGGCTCACCTCAGGCGGTATCCGACTTTTTGCATTCGGTAAAGTCGGGTGTCGACGAGGTCGAGGCACGTGAACTCGAGGAGCTGCGGCAGGAAAAGGCGGTGCTCGTGGGGGTTCCCACGCAAAGCGTGCGCCTGGAGCGATGGGACATCAGTTTTCTTGAGGCGCGGCTCAAGCGCAGCCGCTATAACGTCGACCAAGAAGCGCTGCGCGCGTACTTTCCCACCGAGGCTTCGGTGCAATTTGTCTTGCGGATCGCCGAAAAGCTCTATGGCATCCGATTCGTTGCCCGCGATGTCCCGGTCTGGCATCCGGAAGTGCGCTATTACGAGGTGCAGGAACAAAACGCAAAAAGCGCTGCGGGCGAACGCATCGGCGGCATCTACCTGGATCTGTTCGCGCGCGACGGAAAATTCAGTCACGCAGCCGCCTTTGGTGTGCGCGCTGGATCCGTGCTTACCGGACAGCGGCCCATCAAGGCATTGTTATGCAATCTGGATCGCAAGGGTCTGACCCAAAGGGAGCTCGAAACACTGCTGCACGAATTTGGCCACGCCTTGCACGGCGTGCTCTCTAAGACACGCTATGCCGATCAGTCGGGTACGGCCGTGCGACTGGATTTTGTCGAGGCTCCGTCCCAGATGTTTGAAGAATGGGCGCGGCGCGAACAACCGCTGCGAGTATTTAGCGAAGTGTGCCCGCAATGCCCCGAGCTCAGTGCTCAGCAAATCGAGCAGCTGGCGGCTGCACGCCGCTTCGGGAAGGGCTTGCAATACGGCCGTCAGTGGCTCCTGGCCTCGTATGACCTTTCTTTGCATTCGGGAGCGCCCAAGCCGGCGCTGGCAACGTGGGAAGAGCTTGAAGGTGCAAGCCGCCTCGGCCATGTACCGGGAACCATGATGCCCGCTTCCTTCGGTCACCTCATGGGAGGCTACGAGTCCGGTTATTACAGCTACATGTGGTCGGAAGTGCTGGCGCTAGACATGCTTTCGGCCTTTGACGGCAATTTGCTCGATCCATCGGTGGGACGCCGGTACCGGAGCATCATTTTGGAAGCCGGCGGCAGTCGACAACCAGAGGAACTGGTCGAGCAATTTCTCGGGCGCAAGCCCAATGCAAAGGCGTTTTACGCCGAAATTACCGGAAACCGCTGAGCTCCTGCGCGAGGGCCTGCGCGCGCCGTCGATCGCGCTGTGACGCTCATTTACCGGCGTTGGCACTTTGTCGGCGCCGTTCGCGCACGCCTGCGGCGAGCATTTTGAGGCACTCTTGGCTCTCTTCCCATCCCAGGCAGCCGTCGGTGATCGACTGGCCGTAGACGAGCGGCTGGCCGGGCACAAGGTCTTGGCGGCCGCCGACAAGGTGGCTTTCCACCATCACGCCGGTGATGCGCGCCTCACCGCGCGAGAGCTGCTGGACAATGTCCGCGCAAACGTCGAGCTGACGCTTTGGTTCCTTGCGGCTGTTGGCATGACTGGCGTCGATCATCAAGCGTTGGGCCAAACCTGCGCGGGCAAGTTCGGTGCACGCGGCATCGACACTGGCGGCGTCGTAATTGGGCTGCGTTCCCCCGCGCAAAATCAGGTGGCAATCTTCGTTGCCACGTGTGGACACGATGGCCGAATGCCCGGCCTTAGTGACCGACAAAAAGTGATGCGGCTGCTGCGCTGCCTTGATGGCGTCGACTGCGATGCGGATGTTGCCGTCGGTGCCATTTTTAAACCCGACGGGACATGACAGGCCCGAAGCCAGTTCACGGTGCACCTGCGATTCGGTAGTGCGCGCACCGATTGCGCCCCAGCTCACCAGATCGGCCAGATACTGAGGCGTGATCATGTCCAGATATTCGCATCCAGCTGGCAAACCCAATTCGTTAATAGAAAGCAATAGCTCTCGCGCCATCCGCAATCCGCGGTTGATACGAAAGCTTCCATCCAGATCCGGGTCATTGATCAAGCCCTTCCAGCCCACCCTCGTGCGGGGCTTTTCAAAGTAGACGCGCATCAGCACCTCTAGTTCGGCGGCGTAGCGCAATCGCTCCCCCGCAAGGCGTTGCGCATATTCAAGCGCCGCCTTCGGATCGTGGATCGAGCAAGGCCCGATCACGATCACCAGCCGATCGTCCATGGCGTGCAAGATGCGATGAACTGCCAAACGAGCGTCGTGCACGGCGCGCGAAGCCTCTTCCGAGCAGGCCAACTCGCTAATCAGGTGCGCGGGTGGGACGAGTTCCTTGATCTCCTTGATGCGAAGATCGTCGGTCATGAATCGCATTGCACTGCTCCAGAATAAGTATCGGGTGAAATCTCAAAAAAAAACCGCCAGGTTTGCTGCCTGGCGGTCGGATCTTTTAAACGCGGTGGGTCATGTTCGCGCAAAAGCTCCTTCCGCCGTTAGCCGGAAATAGCGAAAAAACCAGCGCGCAAAAGCCCTATCTAGCCGTACCATGAATTCTCACCTGCTGGTGCGAAACTGCCGCAATTCTCACCGCTCATGCAGCTCATCGAGCCTGCAATCCGTACTGTACCATCAGACGGATAGTTGCTTGCATCGCGCCGCAAGGGCCAACTAAAAACGCAAGCGCACGCCAAACTGAGCCGAATTCGACGGAAGAAATCCGTACACTTCGGGTCCTTCGCCGCTGCTGTCGGTGAGGCGATAACTTCCAAAGAGGGCAACGTCTCGCGTCAGGCTGTAGTCGACCCGCAGATCCATGTCCAAACTCTGTCCGCGGGCTGTGCGCAGACCCTCGGCGCTTACTGACAGCAGCCAACGGTCGGCAAGTCGGCCCTCGCTTGCCAGATGCATAGTGGGTAGCGAACCAACATGCAGGTGGTCCGATGGCGCAGGCGCAAGCAAACGCTGCCAGGGCGTGATCTGATCTAGTGCGGTCGAAAGGCCGATCTTGAAGTCCCAGCCCGGCCGCGATAACCACGTGTAGCGATACGTGGCCCGGGGCCGATCAAGCGGGTTGCCAACGTCCTCGAGGTTGATGCCGGACAGAGAATCAAACCGGAAGGATGCAGGCAGACCAAACAAAAGCTCGTGTCCAAGGCCCAAGGACGCGACGCCGGGCAATGTCGGAGCCAGTGCGTTGGCCGAAGGTGGTGCCTCGAGCCGATATTGAGGTGGCACCGATTGAGCGGGCGCATCGGCGCAAGCCCCAGCGCTGTACATGGCGAGCACGGCGCACGCCAGCGCAGTAGAAAATATGCTTTGCAGGGGGGAAGAAAAATGGGCTTCGAAGCGAGGCGACACCTTGACACCCGCGACGCGCGCCATAGCGCTCGCGTCGAGCGGCGTCACTTCCGCTGCAAGTTCTCGGCCTTGCGGCACGATGCCTGGCTCCTGACAGCGCACGATAAAAAAACCGGGTCGTCGGTTTGGCGACTCCCCATACGCTATTCAAAACCGATCTGCCGTGTTTGCCAAGAGGCGGTTGGGGTTTTCGACAAAAAATGCCCCAAAGTTGTATCAAACAGAAACATGATCCTTGCCGCCGTTCTGGGTGCCAGTCGTCGCTTAGGGCGGCGCTCAGCCGCCCGTACCACCAACGGTCAGACCTTCGATGCGCAAGGTCGGCTGGCCGACGCCAACCGGCACGCTTTGTCCTTCCTTGCCACAGGTGCCAATGCCAAGGTCCATGCGCATGTCATTGCCGATCATGGTCACCCGCGTCAAGGCGTCAGGCCCGTTGCCAATTAAGGTGGCGCCCTTTAGCGGCGCCCCGAGCCGGCCGTTCTCGATCAGGTAGGCCTCGGCCATGGAAAAGACGAACTTGCCGTTGGTAATGTCTACCTGACCACCGCCAAAGTTGCGCGCGTATATGCCCCGTGAGACCGAGCGCAGGATTTCCTCCGGGTCGGAGTCTCCGCCCAACATACAGGTGTTGGTCATGCGCGGCATAGGTAGGGCGGCAAATGACTCCCGCCGCGCGTTTCCCGTCGACTGGCTCTTCATTAGCCGCGCGTTGAGCGAATCTTGCATGTAACCGCGAAGCACTCCGTCTTCAATCAGGACCGTTCGTTGCGTCGGGTTGCCCTCATCGTCGATATTCAGTGATCCGCGCCGCTCCGGAATCGTGCCATCATCGATTACCGTCACCCCACGGGCCGCGACACGCTGGCCCATGCGCCCGGCAAATGCGCTCGAACCCTTGCGGTTGAAGTCGCCTTCCAGACCGTGGCCGACGGCCTCATGCAGCAAAATTCCGGGCCAACCGGGCCCCAGGACGACGCTCATAATGCCTGCCGGCGCAGGCCGTGCCTGCAGGTTCACCAAGGCCATGTCGACGGCCAAGCGCGCGTGTTCTCGCAGCAAATCGGAAGTGAACATCTCTAGGCCGGTACGCCCGCCGCCGCCGGAGAAACCTTGCTCACGGCGTCCGCCTTCTTCGGCAATGACTGTCAGAGACAGACGCACCAGCGGTCGCACATCGGCCGCCAAGAGCCCGTCGGAGCGAGCGATCAAGACTACGTCGTACTCCGACACGAGGTTTGCCATCACCTGCCTGACTCGGGGGTCGAGCGCACGCGCGGCCTGCTCCAATTCCTCGAGCAGCCGGACCTTTTCGGTAGTTGGCAGCGAGGCAACGGGATCGTCGGTGCCGTACAAGGCCTTTTGCGCGCGCGTCTGAAGACGCGCCGCGGGGGCGATTTTTGCGTTGCCGCCGCTGGCGATCGAACGCACCGTGCGCGCCGCCTGCAGCAACGCATCGTTGGAGATGTCATCGGAGTAGGCAAATGCGGTGCGCTCGCCACTTACTGCCCGTACGCCAACTCCTTGGTCAATGCCAAAACTGCCCGATTTGACGATGCCTTCTTCAAGCGAAAACGATTCGGAGCGCGTGTACTGAAAATACAGATCCGCGTAGTCGGCGCGATGTTCAAACACACTCGCCAGCGCGCGTTGCAGGTGCGTCTCATCCAGACCGTAGGGCTCAAGCAACAGCGCGCGCGCCGTGGCTAGGCGGGCGATGGCGGGTTCGGCGGCATTCATATGTTTTTTCCTACTGGGGGAATCAAGGACAACTGTACTCCGGTGCCACTGCCGCTAAGACAGGACCCGATGCGCCAGAGCGGGAAGGCTCGAGCGGCAAGAGGCGATGCGCTGGGGCTCAACCGTGCCCACTACGACCCCGGCACCCGTAGGGCGGACCGCAAGAACTTCGCCCCAGGGGTCAATCAGCATTGAGTGGCCAAAGGTGGCGCGTCCATTTTCGTGGCGCCCTCCTTGTGCCGAGGCGAGCACATAGCACAGATTTTCGATCGCTCGCGCGCGCAACAGCGCCTCCCAATGGGCCTGGCCGGTCGTCGCCGTAAAGGCGGCGGGAACGATGTTCAGATCCGCACCCTGCAGTTGCCGGTATAACTCCGGAAAGCGCAGGTCGTAGCAGACCGATAAGCCGACGCGAATTGAAGTCTCACCAATCGTGCACTGCACGCTTACGGGTTCGCGACCCGCAGCGATGGTGCGCGCTTCGTCATAGGCCTCGTCGCCGTTGCGAAATGAAAAAAGATGAATCTTGTCGTAACGCGCGACACGCCGCCCCGTGGGGTCGAACACCAGCACCGAATTAAAGACCCGCTCCGGATCGGGCGCCACGAGGGGCAAGGTGCCGCCAAACAGCCAAATCTGTCGACGTGCGGCCTGCTCGGCCAGAAAATCCTGAATCGGACCCTTGCCGTCGGCCTCGCGCATCGCGACTTTGTCACGATCGCGCTTGCCCATGAGACAAAAGTACTCCGGCAGCACCACCAGACGGGCGCCGCGGCGTGCCGCTTCCTCGATCAGTTGTGCGGCCGCAACCAGGTTTTGCTCAACATTTGTGGTTGAGACCATCTGGACAGCGGCAACGCAGATGCCGGTTTGGGTCGTATGCATGAAGCCCCAATTATGCGGCACGGCCACGACCCTTACCCGCCATCCGGGCGCGGCTCCACGGTGCGGCTAGCCCGCCGGTCTTGTGCCGGTGGCGCCTGATTCGGCTTTAACCCGTTCGACCTTGGGGTCGGACCAGGAGCCTGTGACCTCGTAAATATTGGTGAACGCGGCAGAAAGCGGTTTTCTAAGAAGAAAATTTGCGACAAAGGTACCCAGGCCAATCGCCGGGTTTATCAGCGCGTAGGCGAGCGATGCAGTCCCGGCGTTGATCTCGGGAATGACGACAACCTCCAGGTCCTGCGTCTCGGCATGCAAGTCGGCGCTTCCCTTGATGCGGACCACCGCATTAACACCCTTCATGATGAAATCGTCGGTTGTCAGCGTGCCATTGTCGATGGTTGCGCTTGCCGTGAGCGTGTCAAACGCAAAGCCCTTCGAAAACACGTCGCGGAAATCTCCCGTAACGCGGTGCGGCAGCGATTGCAGCGAGAGCACACCGAGCAGGCGCCCCGCTCCCGCGTCGACCTTAAGGAACTGTCCCTTTTCGGTCGTCAAATGCAAATTGCCCGCGAGACTTGGGTAGTCAATAGCAAATGGTGAACCCCGCCACGAAAGGTCCCCTTCGAGCTTGCCGCTGCCATTTTTGATCGTGCCCGGAAGGCCAAAGCGGCTAAGCATGCCGCCAGCATTGGTGTAGGTCAGGGAGATTCTCATCGACATCTTGCGTACGGAAGAGGCGTTCTCCCGCTGCCATTGTCCGCTTCCGGTTAACTTACCGTCCGGATTGCTGATCGTGAGCTTTTGCAAAAACCACGTATCTGCGCCAGGGGCCCCGCTATTTTGGGCTTGGATTTCCAGTTGACCAAACTTGCTCGATCCCAATTCAAATTGGTCGGCTTGGATGTCGAGGGCCGGAAACTGCGTAGGCGGTGTATTGAGCAGTTCGGTGACCTGCTTTTGATCGCGCTCGGGAATTGCCAACTTGGCCAGTCGAGCCGTAAGACGTCCCGACGCCGATTCGCGCGCACTTATCCAATGCAAAGAGCCTGCGGCCTGATCCGAGTCGATATCGATATCCCAGCTTTGATCCGGATCACGCTTGGCGCTCAGGGAAACGTTCGAGATGGACTTGTTGTAAAGCGTCAAGGTGCCGGCGTGCACGGCGATCAAGTCAATATCTTCGAGTCCGGATGCGCCGGCCGCGCTTGCCAAAGCGGCCTGGTCCGGGCTGGCTGCAGCTAGCGTATCTTGGCTTTCTTTTGTGCCCGCACCGGCCGAACCAATGCCCAGTGCCTGCTGCCAGCGGTCAAAGTCCAGATACGTTTGATCGATAAGCAGCAGCAGTCCGGCGTCCGGCACATTTGCGGGCGCGCCTATGCCGATGGCGCCACGCTCAATTTTCATGAGATTGTTGGCATCGGCGACCCGATGCAACTCGACGCTGACCGTGGCGCCCAGCGTAGCGCGCAGTGTGTCGCGTTGCGGTGTGGAGCCGGCGATCGGCACGCTCTCTAGGTGCAGTTCGCGAATTTCGCCGGCGGTTTTGCGAAAGGGCTCAGGCAAGTCAGCCGCCAATCCGACAAGATCCGAATCGAACTGCAATCCGTAGCTTCCATTGTGCACGGTCACCTTGATGCCGTATTGCAGGATCCCGCGCGTGCGATCCAGAAAGCGGCGCAGCGCCACTGCCGTCACTTGGCGTTTGGCACCCTGGGGCGTGGCGTTGCCATTGCCTCGAATCGAAACGGTGCCATCGGCCAGCGTATCGCCATTGAGCAGAACCTCGCCGCCGAGGAAGCCGGTAGTGATTCCCGAGAGTTTGACTCCCCTCTGCGTAAAGCCCAGTTCGCCCGTCATTGCGGAAAAAGGCGCAATCTCCGGACGAAGGGTCAAACTGTTGCCTTGGAAATGAAGGCTTCCATTAACAGTGGTGTCGACAGCCTTGGCCAGCGGAATATCGAGCTGCATTTGCAGACGTGTTGGCCCATTTCCCTGGGCGCTTGCCAGCCATCCACCCGTCCATGCATTTACCGGACTCTCGCCAATGTAGTGCAGTAACTCGCCGAGCGAACCCGAACCCTGACCCTCGATCAACAGATGTTGGTTGGGCTGGTCCAGTTGCGGCACACGCGCCGTAACGTTCGCAAGCTCGTAGCCGTAGGCGTTCGCCCGCCGCGCTGTGACCGTGAGCCGATTGCGGTCAAACACGACATCCGCTTCAATCGAGCTAAGCAAAGGCCATAAGGAGGGCGGGTGCGCAGGTTGTGGCGTCGCCGGCGACGAGGTGTCGCCCGCCTCGATCGGGCGCGGCGCAACGTCCATTTTTCCATCCAGCACATGCAGCGCCGCGTGAAAATCGCCGTTCTTCGGATCGACAAAGGGAAAGCGCTTGGGGTCGCCGTGGACATAAAAGGCTCCCTGGGTGACGCGACCGTCGATCAAGGCTCCGTGAAGCCAAGAGCGCGCGGGCGGCGCGACCACCGCTGGCAGATAGCGCGACGCCCTGGCCACCTTGGCTCGATTCAATCGACCGCTGACGTCCAGACGCGCCGGTCCGTTACCCGGGGCCTGGTACGAACCCGAGATGCTCAGATCCATGTCCTCGTTGGCGGCAGCCAGGGAATCAACGTCAATGCTCAGACCCGAGGCAGGTACGCGACTCCAATGCACACGCGTTGCCAGCGAATCAAGAGCAATAGGCGTGTCGTCGTAGAGAAACGGAAGTCGTACGTGCGCCTTGCTCGCATCGATGCGTAGCGAGCCCGTCTGTTGGTCAAGGTCGACAGAGCCGGCAAGATTTTCAAACTCGTACGCTCGGCCCGCCGGTGCCTCGTTGCCCGCGTCCGCGCTGGGCGTTCCTGCGGTGGACGGCTCTGAATCGGCCACCAAAGTCTGGGGGTTCAGCGAAAAGCCGAGTTGCGAAAAGCGCGCACGCAACGAGTATGTTTGCGGCGGCGTCGCTGGTCCCTCCCAAGTTGCGCGAAGGTCCTCTAGCGTGCCACGCGCTGCGGTGCGCTCGATTGTGGCGAGCCACTCCTTGGGAAGGGGCAACTGCACGGCAAGTCGGCTCCAATCACTGAGGACAATTCGGTTGACCTCAAAGCGCGAGCGTTCGGCCACCTGCGCTTCGCTGACGTTGCGCAACCGGGTGCTTCGAAAAAGTAAATCCGTCGCGGGAAGATGCAGCTGATCGGGGCCGTCGAGCTGCAAGCCCACCAGCGCAAGCTCTTGCGTTTGGCCGCTGTCGTCGCTATAGAGCGTCTGGGTGAGCCGGCCTTGCACCTTGTTTAGGCGTAGCGGCTGCAGATCCGGACGCAGCTGTGCCGCCACGTCGGTCAAAGCGACGTCGGCTCGCAGGCGTGTTAACTGCAGCGCCGAAAAATCGATCCACGCCCGCAACGCTCCCCAGGCACGCTGGATGTGCGCCGGCGCGGGCACAAGGTGTGTTAAGGCGTCAATACGGGCCAAGTCGACGTAATCGAACTGCACAAAGAGCCGCCCGCTCCAGGCAGACATTCGGGCAGTTGGTTCGCTCCAAGGGTGTGCAAATTCACCGCGCAAATCGATTAGCCCGGAGAACTGGGCGGGTGGGCGCAGTTGCAGTGCAAAGTGGTGACCCGTCAGACCGCGCCGAAGCAGGAAATTCACGTCGCTAAAGTCGATCGCGGCAGCTTCCGTCTGGATGTCTTTTGCCGGCGCCACCGTCAGCGCTTGGGTGCCATCGGCAGAAGGCGTTGCGCTTGTCGGGGCCTGGCTTGGTGCCGCCATTGCATCGGCCGAAGCGAGCTCATCCACAAAGTGCACGCGCGCATCACGCACTCGAATATCGTGTTGCGCAAGCACCCAGTCGATGAAGGCGGTGTCAGACTGCGTGGCCTGCGGATCGATCAGAATTCCTGCAATCGTGAAGCGATGGTCGGGCAGGCGTCGAACTTCAACTTGCGGCGCCCACACGGTCAGCGAATGCGTATGCGCTTGCAGCGCAAGCAAGCTTGTCCAAGCGACAACGACTTCAACTCGCGGCAAGGTGAGCACGGTTGCGCCGCTTGCGTCCGTTAGCACCACATCGGAGAGCAGCAGTCGCGGTCGCAGACCCTGCCAGTCGGCCTCGATGCGTCCTACGCTCACGCGGCTGTGCAACGCCGAGCTTGCCGCCGACTCGATGTTCGTGCGCCAATCGTCGATGTGCGGCAGAAGGTAATAGCGTGTCAATAGAACCGTCGAACCGAATGCAAAATAAGCCAAAACGGTTAGCATCCACACTAGGCGAAGCCCCGAGAGCACGGCGCGTAATCCGCGCTGGCCCAAGCGCCGAGCGAGCGAGTGCTCTGCGGCACTGACCGCGCGCTCGACGAGCTCCTCGGCCGCTTGCACGACCTTCTCCGCAGGGTCCGTGCTGTGTTGCGGGTGTGGCGCGTCGGGTGGTGTCTCCGAGGACATGAGTCGAGTATTCGGGTGCTGCTTTCGTTTGTGGGTAACTTGTCGAGCTCTTCGCGCAGTGCGACCAGCCCGCGGCTTTGCGATCATGCCAGCCGAGCGCACTGAGGCCTGCTGGCGGCAGACTCCAACGGGCACCGCGTCCGCGACGCTAACACAGCCTTGGGGCGAAGGTGGCGGGCTCGCGCCGCCGCCTGCCAGGGTCACAGGCTAAGCGTATGTTGACATCCTCCCCCGTCCAAGAGCCGGAGGTTCCTGCGGAGTCTGAAACGATGATGCCTATCTCAGATCTCTTCGGTGGGTTCCTGCTTCGTACAGGCTGCCCGTGGGAATCGATGACTTGGTTTTCGCGGCGAGAACTCCCGGTGGGAGTCTTGCGCGGATCAAACCGCAGCCAGCAACTCCCGCAGGTCTCACGCGGCTGTACACGCGTAACTTGCGGCCCGCCCGGCCGCAGGTCTTTCGACAAAAACATCATAGCGCATTGGGCGCTATCCATCCCCGACCGATCCGGTCGGTCTCGCCAAGATGTCGCTACGCGACCGGCCGGATTGGATGGGGTTTTTCGCGCATTTTGGTAAACGTGGCGCTCGGCACCAACGGGGCTGCAGATTGGCAAGGCGCCTGCACGCGCGCTTTGGCGGCGAGCGCCTACCTGCGCCGCGCCCTGGTTGCCGAAGGTGTACTGACGCCCTGGACCGCAGACGCGCAGTCTTTTGCCGCGGGGCCGGCTGCCGAAGCGGCCTGGCGTTGGCTCGTCAGACTGGCCGAAATGCCATGGACGCACCAACGCGTGGCCGAGCAATACGAGCAAAACTTAGCGCAGGTTCAGGGCGGCGAGGCGCAGCGGCCCGGGAGCCGTGTAGCGCCAGGCCGCCATGCGGGCAGCGAGGACGTTGTCGCGCGGGCGCTCAGGCGCACCCGTCGCCAGTTGCTGTGTGCCTTAATCGTGCGCGACTGCGCGGGTGCGGCGCCCCTGGAGGAGGTGACGGCGGCGATGACGGCGCTTGCCGAACTGGCGGTGCGTGTGCTGCTGTCAGCCATTGCACCGGAGCTGGCTGCAATCAATGGAATACCGGTCGATGCGGCTGGCTCGGCGCAAGATCTTCTGGTATTGGCGATGGGCAAAGGTGGCGCCGCGGAACTGAACGTCTCTTCCGACCTGGATCTGATATTCGTGTATGGCGATGTACGGGAGTGTCGCCGCATTGCATTTGATCGGGCCAGCGGAGCGCTGCCCGCCGAACAGGCTCACGGCGCCGGCATGGGCGGGGAGGAATTCTTTGACCGCCTTGGCCGACGCCTGGTCGCGGCGCTCAGCCGGCACGAAGCCGATGGGTTCGTCTTTCGCGTCGACTTGCGCCTGCGGCCGCATGGCGATGCCGGACCGCTGGCCGTTTGCATCAGCATGCTCGAGGAGTATTTCGTGCGCGAGGGTCGCGAGTGGGAGCGCTTTGCCTGGGCGAAGGCACGGATTATCTCCGGGCCCGTGCTTTCGTCGACCGAGGATTTTGCGCGCGCTGCACAAACACTCGATTCCGTAGTGCAGCCCTTCGTGTATCGCAAGTACTTTGACTTCGGCGCGATCGGGGCGATTCGCGAGCTGCATCGTCGCATTGGCGCCGAGGCGCGTCGCCGATCGCACGGTCGGCCGGAGCGCAGGTTGGATGTCAAACTCGGTCGCGGCGGAATCCGCGAAATCGAGTTTTTGGCGCAAGCCTTTTGCATCATGCGCGGTGGGCGCGATCACCGCTTTCGGGCACGCTCTACCGTGATCATGTTGCAGACGCTTGGGCAAACCGGGCTACTGGATGCATCCGAGGCGGCCCGTTTGATCGAAGACTACCGGTTTTTGCGACGGCTCGAACACGCGTTGCAGTATCGAGACGACGCGCAGACGCACAGCATACCGACGGATAGCGGCAGCCGCGACGCGATCGCCAGCTTGCTGAACATGGACTCGGGCGAGCAGCTCATGCGGCGCTACGCTCGCGTAAGCGAGGACGTTGCCCGCTCCTTTGACACAATGTTTCCCAGCGAAGCGCGCTTGCTCGGCCAGGACCGGCAAGCCGATATGCCGCTCTTAGATGCTGCGCGCCTGGCGCGCTTTGGGTTTGTCGATGCAGCTGCCAGCGCCTCCCGATTAGAGCAATTCTTTGCCTCGCCACGGTTTGGTTCGATGTCAGCGGCTGCGCGCAGCACCGTCGAGCAGCTCGCCTTCCGGGCGGTGCAACTCATCGGCACGATCGCGCACCAAACACAGCCCGAAGGCGGAGCAACGTCCGACGAGATTTTGCTGCGTTGGATCCGACTTATCGAGGTCATCGGGCGGCGCAGCACGTATTTTTCGCTGTTGGATGAGTTCCCAGCTGCACACGAGCGCGTACTGCGAGTGCTGGCCACGGGGGGTTGGGCTACCGAGTACTTGTTGCGTCACCCCATTGTGCTTGACGAACTAATTGACCCGCGCGCCCCGGAATTTGCGGCCCTCGCGCCCACCGGCGCCTCTGCCGAGGCCTTTTGGCGTGCCTGGGCGGCACAAATCGACACGCAGCTGCGCGCGGTCCGTGGCGATGTGGAGCGGCAGATGAATATCTTGCGCGATGCGCATCACGCCCAGGTGTTTCGGCTTTTGCTCGCCGATTTGGCCGGAACGATGCTGCTCGAGCGCCTGGCCGATCATCTTTCGGCATTGGCCGATGCGGTGCTCTCACTTGCATTGGCTGCGGCTTGGCGGTCCATGAATGTGGGTGCCGGCAACGGGTCCGAAAGAACTGATCGGGCTCTGCCACGCCTAGCGATCCTCGCGTACGGCAAATTGGGTGGGCGCGAGCTGGGTTACGCCTCAGATCTGGACCTCACGTTCGTCTTTGAACCGGGTGGCGGTGCCGAGGCAGCAGAGCACGATGCGCAGGTGTGCGGACAGCTCGTTCGCCGGTTGATTATTTGGCTCACCACCGTTACTTCTAGCGGCAAACTCTTCGAGATCGACCTGCGATTGCGGCCTAACGGTAACGCGGGTCTGCTGGTGACGCCGTTTGAGGCATTTGAACGCTACCAAAGCAACGCCGACGGGCACGGCGCCTGGGTTTGGGAGCACCAGGCTTTGACGCGGGCGCGGGTGTGTGCAGGAGACCCTGTCCTGGGCAAACGCATCGAACAAGTGCGCGAGAAGGTGCTGCGCCAGCAGCGCGAACCCGCATCGCTGGCAGCCGAGGTGCTAGCGATGCGCCGACGCATGCTCGAGGGCCACCTAAACCGCAGCGATCGGTTCGACATCAAGCATGATCGCGGTGGAATGGTGGACATCGAATTTGTCGTGCAATTTCTCGTGCTTGCGCACGCGCACCGATACAGCGAATTGGTCGCCAACCTCGGCAACATCAGCCTGCTCGGCCTTGCAGCCGATCTGACGCTTATCGATCCGGACTTAGCGCGCGCTTGCGCACAGGCGTACCGTCGCTATCGCCAGATGCAGCACACGCTGCGCCTTAACGGCGCTGAGCGAGCGCGGGTCGACTCGCGGCTGCTGCATGCGGAGATCGATTGCGTCTTGCGCCTGTGGCGTGTGGTATTTGCCACCGATCAACCGTTGCCCCCAGGCGCCGCCGGCGCGCAAGCTCACGTGAACGCCGTCTAGGAGAAACCCACTGGGATCCGCATAGCGGCAGCGAAGTCGGTAAGGGATAGAATCTCATTTGGACGTTGCTGAGGATTCGGGGGCTTGTAATGAGCATGGCCGACCGGGATGGTTGGATCTGGTACGACGGCAAGCTGGTACCGTGGCGCGAGGCCAACACGCACGTGTTAACGCACTCGCTGCATTACGGCTTGGCTGTCTTTGAGGGTTTACGCGCTTACAAGACGCCGCAGGGAACGGCGATTTTTCGTTTGTACGAACACATCGAGCGGCTGTACAACTCGGCGCGCATTTTTCTCATGGAAATTCCCTACTCGCGCGACGAGATTGCCGAAGCACACCGCGAGGTCGTGCTCCAAAATCGGCTCGAGACTTGCTACATCCGTCCGATCGCGTTTTACGGTTCGGAGAAGATGGGTGTCAGTCCTAAGGGAGCAGCAGTGCATGTGGCTATTGCCGCCTGGCCCTGGGGTGCCTATCTGGGCGAGGATGGACTGAAGAAGGGCATCCGCGTAAAGACTTCCTCGTACGCGCGGCACCACATCAACGTTTCGATGGTGCGCTCCAAGACTGCAGGCCATTATGTCAATTCGATTCTGGCCAATATGGAAGCCACGCGTGAGGGATACGATGAAGCGTTGCTGCTCGATACCATGGGGTTTGTTGCCGAAGGAGCGGGCGAGAATCTGTTTCTCGTACGCAATGGCGGTTTGGTCGAACCGCAGTTGGTCTCGGGCCTGACCGGGATCACGCGCGCCAGCGTGATCGAACTGGCCGCCGACTTAGGCATCGAAGTGCTCGCACAGCCGCTTACTCGAGACGACGTCTATCTGGCCGATGAAGCCTTCTTCACAGGGACGGCGGCGGAGGTTACGCCGATTCGCGAACTTGACGGGCGCATGATCGGCCCGGGCCACCGCGGCCCGGTTACAGAACGAATCCAGAGCCGCTTTTTTGAAGTCGTCAGCGGCCGAGCCGAGAAGTACCGCCACTGGTTGACAAAAGTGTAAGCAACTCCTGAATGAAATCAGAAGCTTTTCACACCCAACCAAATGTCTCTAGCTAACAAACACTCGGCGGCGATTTATGGTACCGGCATCATGCTCAATTCCGGTCCACATTCGGACGGCTAAGCTCGGGATCTACGCCCTCGCGCCCGTTGGAATGCTCAAGAGCAAACCAACCCGTCGTTATTTGGACAAGTCTCCATGCCACGTGGGGGATACGGGCGACGCCAAAGTTCTAACGCTATTCCTCCCGCGATTGAAATCGCGGATTTCCTTGCGGAGATGGTATGAACGCCCCGCAGCTGCCTGTTGTCGAACTACGAGCAGATGAACTGCCCGCCTACTGTCCCAATCCCTCGATGCCGGTTTGGAATCATCACCCACGCGTTTTTCTCGAGGTCCAGGCCGGCACTACTACCATGTGTCCGTATTGTGGAACGCGTTATCGCCTTGCCGAAGGCGAGACGGTGGCCGGCCATGGCCTTGCGGCGGGACACTAGGTCGCACATAACCGCTACTGCCCGCCTCAGCACAACGGCTCCAATGCCGCGACCTGCTAAGCCACTGCTGTTCGCATCTGCGGAAGAGTGCGAGCAGGCCTTTTATGACGCGCTGGAAAACGCCGACGTCGAGGCGATGGCAGACCTTTGGTTGCAGGACGATGATGTGTGCTGCACGCATCCCGGGGCTGCTCGCCTGGTCGGCTATAACGCGGTTCGCTCGTCCTGGGCGTCGATACTGGAGTCCGGGCCCTTGCCGATCCGCACGCTGGCACGACAAAGTTTCGAATCCCCGACGCTGGCCGTGACCAATCTGGTAGAGGAAATCGTGCTACTGCAGGGCACGGTGCGCCAACTGGTGCATGTAATCGCCAGTAACGCCTTCGTCAAAACGCCAGCGGGCTGGAAGATGGTGATGCATGTAGGCGCTCCGGCGCCGCAAGGCCAAGCGGTCGAAGTCGAAGTTCCGTCAGGAACGGTGCATTGACCGGCTACGCGTGCCTGCCCGCGCACTGCACCGATCGGTATCGATGAACCCGTATCGGGCCCCTTGGTGGCTCCCCGGGGGACATGCGCAGACGATCATTCCCGCCCGCGTGCTGCCGGCACCCAGCATACAGTACCGGCGCGAACGCTGGGAAACGCCCGATGGCGATTTCATTGACGTCGATTTCGCCACTCCCGAGCCCAGTTTCCCGAACGCACCGCTGATGGTGCTTTTTCACGGGCTGGAAGGCGATTCGCGGTCGCATTACGCGCGCATACTGATGCAGGGATGTTGTCGTCACTCTTGGCTCGGAATGGTCGTGCACTTTCGGGGCTGCGGCGGAGAGGCAAACCGACTGCCGCGCGCTTATCACTCGGGCGACAGCGAAGAAATCAACTGGATCTTGCGGCGCGTTGCCTTGCGCTGGCCTCAAGCCCAGCGCTTTGCGGTGGGCGTCTCGCTCGGGGGCAATGTCCTGGCCAAATGGGCCGGTGAGAGCGGCCAGCAGGCAAATAGCATCGTTACTGCCTGCGCGACGGTAAGCGCGCCATTTGACCTAGTGGCGGGCGGCCTTGCGCTGGATTGCGGCATTAACGTGATCTACTCGCGCCTGTTCCTACAGACCATGCGCAAAAAAGCGATCGACAAAGCGCAGCAGTTTCCCGGACTTTTTGACGCGCACAGGGTTGGCGCAAGCCGCAGCATGTACGCCTTCGACGATGCCTATACGGCTCCCGTGCATGGCTTTGACGGTGCTCTTGACTACTGGAACCAAGCCTCCGCTAAACCACTGCTTGCAGCGGTCGCAGTTCCGATGCTGGCACTAAATGCACACAACGATCCCATTGTGCCGGCCCACAGCCTGCCGGGGCGCGCCCAGATCTCCCGCCATGTGCAGCAAGATTTACCCCAGGAGGGAGGTCACGTCGGCTTTTTTACCCGGGACTGCAGCTTGGACTGCTGGTATTTTCGCGAGCGAATTTTCCACTTTTTCCAAACGGGCACATGACCCTTTGCAACTATTTCATGCAGCGCCCTAGGGGCAGGCCCGTGGGGGTATGCTCGCAATTTCAGACCTGATGGCGGGAGCGATATGACCGATCTGAGCACGCGTCCTCAAGCGGCGACGAGCCCGCTTGGCGTTTTGCGTTACTTCGATGAAGCGCTGCTTGAACGCGAGCGTGAAATTCTTTTTCGCCGCGGGCCGCGTTATGTCGGCCATCGGCTTATGGTGCCTGACCTCGGTGACTTTTACGCCCTGCCTCAAGAAGGCGAGGGGCGCGTCTTGGTGAACACGCCAAAGGGCATTGAACTGGTCTCCAACGTCTGCCGCCACCGCCAGGCGCTGATCTGTCGGGGCCGTGGCTCTTTATTGCAAAACTCGACTGCGCCTGGCGGCAGCATCGTGTGTCCGATCCATCGCTGGACATACAGTCCCAGCGGCAAGTTACTCGGCGCGCCGCATTTTTCCGACGATCCCTGCCTGGATTTGACCAATTACCCGATGCAGGAATGGAACGGTCTGCTCTTTGAACGCGGCAATTGTGACGTCATCGCCGACTTGCGCGGTATGGATCGCGCCGCTGACCTGGGTTTTGAGGGCTACGCGTTCGACCGGGCCGAAGTGCACGAGTGCAATTACAACTGGAAGACCTTCATTGAGGTGTACCTCGAGGACTATCACGTCGAACCGTTTCATCCGGGCCTTGGGCATTTCGTTACCTGCGAGGATCTGGCCTGGCAGTTTCGACCGTCGTATTCGGTGCAAACCGTCGGCGTATCCGCCCGTCTTGGCGCGGCTGGAAGCCCCGTGTACGAGCACTGGCAGCGTGCGCTGCTGCAGTACCAAAATGGCACGCCGCTGCCCTTTGGTGCGGTTTGGCTGACCTACTACCCCAACATCATGGTCGAGTGGTACCCGCATACGCTCGTCATATCGACCGTTTACCCGTTGGCACCGCAAAAGACGCTCAATCTGGTCGAGTTTTATTACCGGGAAGAAATCACCGCCTTTGAGCGCGAATTCGTGCATGCCCAGCAGGCCGCATACATGGAGACCTGTCGGGAAGATGACGAGATCGGGGAGCGGATGGACGCCGGTCGTCTTGCCTTATTGCGGCGTGGGGATGACCAGTTTGGCCCATACCAAAGCCCGATGGAAGACGGCATGCAGCATTTCCATGAGTGGTACCTCGGCCGCGTGGGAAAGGCCTTGAGTTAGGGCACTGCCGCCCGTTTGGCGCACGAATAGGTGCGGCCTTCGTCTGAATGGACGATGGGAGCAGCACTTCGAATTGACAACAATGCGTTCGACGCGAACGGACGATTGCAAGCGGGGGCGGTGGAATGGCGCAGACGCTGGTGTTGGGCGGGTTTGGGAGCCGTGTTTGGGGTTCCATTGCGCTGCCTCGCGGCGAGCAAGATTCACAAAGAAGGCCACCACAGACCATCAACGCTTGGATGACGGTCGAGGAAGTCGCCCACCTATTACTTAGCGGCGAATTTTTCGAAGTCGGAGTTCCGATCCCGGCAACATTTGCACCTCTGGCGCTCGAATCGGCGGTCAGCTCAGTGAAGCGCTGGCAACAAGAAGGCCGAATTTTCGCGATCCACGATTTGTATCCGCGCTATCAGTTTGACAGCCGCGGCCGGCCGTATCCGGCGATCGAAAGGGCCCTGGCGATTTTGGGCGCCTGGGACCTTCTGAAAGTTGGCAATTGGTTCGCCTCGCCCAATGCGCATCTGCAAGGCCGACGTCCACGAGAACTGCTGGCTAGCGCCTCGGTCGACATACTGCGGGCTTTAGAACAAGCCTGATCTTCTAAACGAAATTTTATTGGGCGCGCATACCTCGCCTGGCGGCCGATCCTAGCGGGCAGCCCCGTCAGGGACCGTTGCGCCCGGCATTTTTAGCCGCTTCACGCTCTTCGCGAACCAGCGCGGTCAGCTGGCGCAGCCGGGCGTCAACCTCGGTCATCGTGTAAAAGTCAGCATCGGCGACTTTGCGTGCGATCTGTAACTGCTCGACAGCAGCCGGGGCCGAGCCCAGAAGAAGATACATCTCAGCGGTCGCCTGGTGCTGCAAGGTCTTATGGTCCAGTGCGGCATAACTCGTGGCCAGGAAGTTATAAAAATCCGGGTCGTTGTGTGACAGCGCCAGCTGGTCGCGCAGATACGCAATTGCCTGAGCGTGGTGGTTGGCTCGCTGCAGCAAGTCCGTGTACTGCATCGCTACCGGGCGCGAGAGCGGAAAGCGCGCGGCCGTTTCCTGGGCAGCCTGCAGCACCGTGTCGCGTTCGGCATCGCTTTTTGCTGCGTCAAAGCGCGCCAGCAAAACGATGTTATCGAGGATTGCCGAGGGCACGTTGGTTGATCGCCGTGCAGCCAGGGCCGCCTCCAACGCGGCACCTGGCCGTTTGAGCTTCAGGTTGGCAAGTGCGATGCCGTAGTACGCGGCGGCGTCGGACACAGAGGCGTTATGGGTGATTTGATCGGTAAACCCGGCCAGGCGATCGCGCAGACCCTGAGTCGATTCGTCTTGCAAAACGCGCAGGCGGGCGCGCACGAGCTGAAAGTCCAAACTATCGGCGTGCTGGTGGGTGTGCGCGGTCCGGATCCGCGCTTGCATATCGGCGATTCGCTCTTCTGTCATCGGGTGAGTCTGCAGATACGCCGGTGCGACGCTTGCGTAGGCGCGCGTTCCTTGCTGCATGCGCGCAAAAAAATCGGCCATGGCCTGCGGGTCAAACCCGGCATCGACCAGTATCTGGAATCCGACGCGATCGGCCTCCCGCTCGTCGTTGCGCGAAAAGCTCAACTTGCGCGCCATCGCAGCAGCCTGGCCAACCACGAGGGCCGCTTCGCTACCCTGGTTGCTGCGGGCCGCGAGCAAGGCTGCAAGAACCGATCCTAAGGCGATCATGGCGGTGTCGCGCTCGCGAGCCAGTGAGCGCGCCAGATGTCGCTGCTGCACGTGGCCGATTTCGTGGCCAAGAACCGACGCGAGTTCGGATTCGCTCTGAGCCGTGAGAATTAGGCCGGTGTGAACTCCAATGAAGCCGCCGGGCAACGCGAAGGCATTGATGGTTGCATCTCGCAACACAAAGAATTCGAAATTGATGTGGCGTGCAGCGCTGGCGGCAACGAGCTCAAAGCCCAGCCGATTGATGTAATCGGTAGTTTCCGGATCGTCCAGATACTCGGGACTGCGGCGAACGTACTGCTGCATGATCTCTTCGCCGTAATGCCGCTCTTCGAGCGGCGATAACTCCTCACCGCCGGCCTCGCCGAGGGTCGGTAGCTCCTGCGCCAAAAGCGCGGGCTCAAAGATCAGCAGCGCGCTAAGGGCGAAGGCCAGGCAGCGAATAACACGATTTTTCACACGCTTAAGGGCGCCAAGGCCCACGGACAGCCCACTTTGGGCGACGCTTTGTATGATATCCGTCCGGCAAAATGGTTCCGGGCGGCCCTTTGACTTCAGCCGCTTTACCCGTGCCCTGGGCCGCCGGCTCCGGGCGGCACTTGCTTTAGGGCTCCCATGGCTAAGTCCACCGACAAACTTACGCACTTTGACGCCTCCGGACAAGCGCAAATGGTCGACGTGGGCGCAAAACCGGCAAGCACGCGTTTTGCCCGGGCAGGCGGCTGCATTGTCATGGCACCGGCAACGGTGGCCGCAATTCAAAGTGGCTCTACTAGCAAAGGCGACGTACTGGGCGTGGCGCGCATAGCCGCGATTCAGGCCGCCAAGCGCACCTCGGACCTCATCCCGCTTTGCCACCCCCTGCCCATTACGAGCATCCGGGTCGATTTCGCCGTCGAGCCAGAGCATGATCGCGTGGTTTGCACCGCAGAAGTGCAAACGCACGCACCGACCGGTGTCGAAATGGAAGCCTTGACCGCCGTGCAAATTGGCCTGCTGACAATTTACGACATGTGCAAGGCCATTGATCGGGGCATGGTCATGGGCGACGTGCGAGTTTTGGAAAAGCGCGGTGGCGCAAGCGGAACCTGGACGGCAGCCGCGGGGTCGATGCCCTAATGAGCTGGTTTTGCACGCGCACGGCCCGGGCCTGACGCGCCAAGGCCAGCGCGAGCAGGTTAGGTCGCGGGCGGCGCGGTATCGAGAAAGCTCTGGCGCGTGGCGAGCTTCTCGTAGTAGCGGCCCAGCTTGGGGTGATCGGAGCGCCAGCCAATCTCGGGGAAGCGATAGTCAAGGTAGCCCAGCGCAACACCCAGCGCGATATCGGCCAGAGTAAAGCGCTCTTCATGGCACCAGGCCTTATCCGCAAGAGCGGTGGACGCAGCTTTCAGGCCCGCCGAAACCTTGCCCATGTGCCGATCGATCCAGGATTGCGATCGTTCGTGCTCCGGGCGCTGAATATGCTCCAAACGCACGAGTACTAGCGCGTCAATGATCCCGTCGGCCAACGCTTCCCAGGTCCGAACCTCCACTCGCTGTCGGCCGCTCGGCGGGATGAGGTGGCCTACCGGGGTAAGCGTGTCAAGATACTCGACGATGACCCGTGAGTCGAATACCGCACCGCCATCGTCCATGATTAAACAAGGGACTTTGCCTAGGGGGTTAAAGCGCGAAATATAGGTGTCGGGCGACCAGACGTCCGTCATGTCCACTTCACAATCGATGCGCTTTTCCGCCATGACGATGCGCACCTTGCGAGCGTAGGGGCTGGTTGGTGATGCGATCAGACGCAAATTTTTCAGCATGGGTTCTTGTTTCTAGCGAAGGCAGATCGCCCGTTGCCGCCGCCCGACCGCGATGGCAGCCAAGAATTCCCCTCCGGTCCCGGCACCCGGTTCGATCAGCGCTTGTTGGCTTTTGTGACAGTATATCGTGACGGGTGCAGCCCTCCGCGGCCGGCAAGCATCCCGATGCTAAACTGCAACGGTCCTGGTGCCGCAATTTTTTCGCTGCAAAAGCAGGCGGTTCGGTCCTGATTGTTCGCCTGCACCACGCCTTTTTGCCCGTTCGGCTCCCTTTTGTGACTACTGAACGCCCCACCTTGCTCGCGCTATCCCCGTTGACGGCCATCTCGCCGCTGGACGGCCGCTATGAACGCACTGCGGGTGCCTTGCGCGCTGTGTTTTCCGAGTTCGCCTTCATGCGGGCACGCGTGCGCGTGGAAATTGAGTGGCTCATCGCGCTGGGCGGCCTGGGTTTGACCGAACTGCCAGCGTTTGACGCACCAACGGCGGCCGCGCTTCGCGCGCTGGCGAGCGAGTTTTCGCTTGACGATTGCGCGCAAATCAAGCAGATCGAGGCGCGCATCAACCATGACGTGAAAGCAGTTGAGTATTGGATTCGGCAGCACGGCACGCAACTGTCCGCCTTGCAGCGTTGCGGCGAGTTCATCCATTTTGGCTGCACTTCGGAGGACATCAACAACGTTGCCTACGCACTCATGGTGCGTGAGGGCCGCGAGCTGCTGTTGGCGAACCTGCGTGGCGTGCAGGCGCGTCTGCGCACGCTGGCGCACGCCCACGCTGCTACGCCGATGCTGTCGCGCACGCATGGTCAGCCCGCAACACCGACGACCGTGGGCAAGGAATTTGCAAACTTTGCCCAGCGGCTGGCCAAGGCGATCGAAGCTATCGGCAAGGTGCCGGTCCGAGCCAAGATGAACGGTGCGGTGGGCAACTTTAACGCCCATCTGGTAGCTGCGCCGCAAGCCGATTGGGAAGCGTTTGCGCGCGGGGTCGTTGAGAGTCTGGGCTTGCAATTTAACGCCTACACGATCCAGATCGAGCCGCATGACTGGATGGCGGAGCTCTTCGATGCAATCGCACGCGCCAACACCGTCGTGCTCGATTTGGACCGCGACGTTTGGGGCTACATTGCGTTGGGCTATTTCCGCCAACGGCTGCGGGAGGGTGAAGTCGGCTCCTCAACCATGCCCCACAAGGTCAACCCGATTGACTTCGAAAACTCCGAAGGCAATCTGGGAATCGCCAATGCGCTGCTGCGGCATTTTTCCGAAAAGCTTCCCGTATCGCGCTGGCAGCGCGATTTGAGCGACTCGACTGTTTTGCGAAACTTGGGCGTGGCATTCGGGCATTGCCAAGTCGCCTACGAGGCGTGTATTCGGGGCCTCGACAAGATTGAGGTGGACCCGGCGGCATTGGCCGCGGACCTGGATGCCGCATGGGAAGTCTTGGCCGAGGCCGTACAGACAGTAATGCGCCGCTATGGCGTTGCCGAGCCCTATGAGAAGCTCAAGGCCCTTACGCGCGGGCAACGCATCGATCAAGAGCGCTTGCACGAATTCGTGCGCAGCCTGCCGATCCCTGAGGCGGCGCGTCAAGCGCTGCTTGAATTGACACCAGCTGCGTACGTGGGCAAGGCCGCAGAGCTGGCGCGGCGCTGCTAGGCGAAAGGACGCGCTGATGGCGCTGCGGCGCTGGATGGTGCTAGCGCTGATGTTGACGTTAGCGGCGCAAAGCGCATGGGCCCAGTTCAGCAAACCGGAGACCGCGGTTCAATACCGGCAGGCGGCGCTGTTTCTGATGGGCAACCATATGCAACGAATTAAGGCGGAGCTGGACTTTAGTAAGCCCAACCTCGAAGTAATCCGCGCAAGCGCAGCGCTGATCGACGTGCTCAAGACCGTGCCTTTCGAGGCTTTCGTTGAGGGTACGTTGGACATAGGTGATACCGCGGCGAAGGCCGAGATCTGGACCGAGCCCGAGAGATTTAAAAAACTCGCGAGCCAGATGCAGGATCGAGTGGGTGAGCTAGATGCGGCAGCCCGTCGAGGCGACATTGCTGCGATCCGAGCGGCCTTTGGCGAAGCGGGCAAAGCCTGCAAAGCCTGTCACGACGATTATCGAAGGAAAAAGTAAACGCCCACTGCCGCATTTGGAAATCTTTTTCGAGCAGGCGTGGCGACCTTAGAGCCTCACCAGATAGGCCACTAGCGCGGCGCTAAAGCCAAGAAGCACCAGGGCGCGCGCGTTCCCACCGGCAGCGTCGGGCGCGAGTTCATCACCGTCGAGCTTTTGCTTGGCAACTAGCGATCTGCCCGCTTGCTCGCAAGCGCCCTTGGCTCGCAGGAGCTTGTTGCCGGTGAGCATCGGGCCTAGCAGATTCTGGCGGTGCGCAAGGCGGTAATACGCAATTGCGCTTAGGTGCAGAGCCACTAGCGTGTACAGGAGCGGCTCGCCCCAGGCGTGCAGCGTGGAGCTGCGATCGACCATCTTCTCGGAGACAAGTCGCGCTAACGGGCCTTCAGTGGCGACATAGTCCTTGGCAAATAAGCCGCTGATTGCGAGTGCCGCGCAAACGGCCAGCAGCGCCAGCACAGAAGCCGCCCCAAGCGGATTGTGTCCGACTTCACTGGCGCCGGCGTCTAGCCGGCCACGTAAGAGCAACAAGGCATAGCGGGCCGTTGCCAGCGGACCGCGAACGAATTGACTAAAGCGCGCGTATTGCGAGCCGGCAAAGCCCCATAACACGCGAAAGCCAACGAGCGTCAAGACCGCGTAGCCGCTGAAAAAGTGCAAGCGCAGCGCTTGCTCGTCCAAGGCTCTTGCACTGATGCAAGCGCTGATGATGCATGCCACGAGCGCCCAGTGAAACAGCCGCGTGGGCAGATCCCAGACCCGCATACGAACCAGCAAAACCCTGCGCTCAGACTCGGCGTGGGGACCCGGTGCTGCGCCAACCATCGGGCGTTGCGCCTGTGACGTCGCGGTTATTGCATGACTGCACGCTCGTCCTTGACCGGGCGCACCAGATCGGCGCGCTGCACCCCCAGGTACTTGGCAATTGCCGCCGCGACAAAGACCGAGGAGTAGACGCCGAACATGATGCCCAGTGTCAGCGCCAGGGCGAAATTGTGCAAGGCGGGGCCACCGAAAAGCAGCATCGTGACGGTCATTGTCAGCGTGGCACCGTGCGTAATGATGGTGCGCGAAATCGTGGCCGTAATGGCCGAGTCGATGACTTCAACTACGCTGGCTTTGCGCATGGTGCGAAAGTGCTCCCGAACGCGGTCAAAGATGATGACGGATTCGTTGACCGAATACCCCAGCACCGCTAAAACGGCTGCCAGCACCGGCAGGGAAAATTCCCATCGGAAGATCGCGAACATGCCGATTACCAACACGACGTCATGCAAGTTGGCAATGATGGCCGCAGCGGAAAACTTCTTCTCAAAGCGGATGGCTAGGTACAGCGCAATGCCCAGCACCACCATCAGTAGCGCGACTGCGCCGTCTTGCGCTAGCTCGGTGCCAACCTGCGGACCGACAAACTCCACGCGGCGCAACTCCGTACACTGGCCAGCGAGCTGACGCTGTGCGCCCAACAGCGCCGCCGAAGCCTCCTGTGTGCGCTCGCTCGGGGCGAGCTGCGTGAACTTGGCGTACTGTGCGTGCAGCGCTTCGCAAGCGGGCGCCTCTCCCGCAGATGGGGCTGCGGTAATAGCGGAAAACACCTGTTCGGCTTGCTGACCGGACGTAAAACCCGTCCGCGCCGGCAGCCGGATGAGCACGTCTTCGGCCGAGCCGAAGCTTTGTACCTGGAATTCGCCCTTTTCGGTGGCGCCGATCGCCGCGCGGATGGCCTCCAAGTTCGCGGGAGCACGAAAAGCGACCTCCATCACCGTACCGCCGGTGAATTCGATCGACAAATTCAGACCCCGAAAAGCAAGAAATCCGACCGCTGTCAAAAACGTGATCAGGGAGATCACATTAAAGATCAGCGCATATCGCATGAACGGAATGGTCCGGTGGATGCGAAAAAATTCCATGCGCTCTTGTGCTCCGTTCAGTAACGCTGGTTCAAATCAACTCGGCGCCGCGCCGCCGCCTGCAGGACTGGGGCGCCAGATCTGCCCGATGGACACCGATCGCAAGCGCCGGCGCGACCCGTACAGCAGGTTTACTACGCCGCGAGAGACGAACACCGCCGAGAAGATCGAGGTCAGGATGCCGAGCACGTGCACCACGGCAAAGCCGCGCACGGGCCCCGAACCCAACATAAACAGGAAAATACCGGCGATCAACGTCGTCACGTTCGAATCGAGGATTGTGGCAAAGGCGCGCTCGTAGCCCTGAGCGATCGCTTGCTGCGCCGCGGTTCCTTTGCGCAGCTCTTCGCGGATACGCTCGTTGATCAGAACGTTGGCATCGATGGCCATACCGAGTGTAAATGCAATGGCCGCAATGCCGGGTAGCGTCAGCGTGGCCTGCAGTAGCGACAAGAGCCCAACGAGCAACAGCAGGTTAATGGCCAGCGCCAGCACGGACACTGCACCGAAGACTACGTAGTACACGATCATGAAGAGCGAAATGGCGGCAAAGCCAAACTCGGTGGCGCGAAAACCCGATTCGATGTTGGCGGCACCCAGGCTCGGGCCGATAAGGCGTTCCTCGATAATCTGCATCGGCGCGGCAAGCGCTCCCGCGCGCAAAAGTAGCGCAAGGTCGTTGGCCGTTTGTGTGTTGCCTAGCCCGGTAATTTGAAAGCGCGAACCAAATTCGGATTGGATCGTCGCCACGGTGAGCACTTCACCGCGACCCCTTTCGAACAAGACCACCGCCATCGGCTTTTTGAGGTTCTCGCGCGTTACCTGGCGCATGATGCGACCGGCCGATTCGTTGAGCTCAACCGCAACGGCGGGCTGCTGGCGCTCGTCAAATGTAGCCTGCGCGCCTTGCAGTTGCTGCCCGGAAAAAATCACGTCCTTTTTCAGCACCACGGGCGTGCCTCGCCCGATGGTGAAGCGCTCTGATCCAAAGGGCGGAGGAACGGTGCCATTGACCGCTGCCAGGCCGTCGGGACTGACGTCGACCAATCGCGCCTCGAGCGTTGCAGTGCGGCCGATGATGTTCTTGGCCCGTGCGGTGTCCTGCACTCCGGGCAGTTCCACCACCACCCGGTCGGAACCCTGTTGCTGGATCACGGGCTCGGCGACCCCGAGTTCATTGATCCGGTTTTTCAAGGTCGTGATGTTTTGCTTCAGGGCGTTGTCCTGCACTGACGTGCGGGCGGTCGGCGTGAGCGCGGCGATAAGCAGGGGATCGGTCTCGGTGCCACCCTCCTGCAATGTCAGGTCGCTCATCGCGTCATGGATGATGGTCTGTGCCTGGTTTCGGCTGTCGCGATCGCGAAAGCGAATTTCCAACTGCTCGCCATCGCGATGTATGCCTGCGTGTCGCACGTCCTTTTCCCGCAACAGTGTGCGCAAGTCTGCTTCCACTGCCTGCAGGCGCTTGTTCACGGCCTCATCGATGTCGACTTGCATCAAAAAGTGCACGCCGCCGCGCAGATCCAATCCCAAATACATCGGTAGCGCGTGCAGATGCTGCAGCCACGCGGGCGTGCTCGAGATCAGGTTGGGCGCGATGATGTACGCCGGATCCGAGCTATCGGGATTTAACGCATGATCGAGCAGATCGCGCGCTCGCCCCTGTGTGTCGGAGTCGGCAAAGCGCACCCGCACGGTAGGATTTTGACCGATCGTCTCCAAAGACAGGCCAAGCTGCCTAATGCCCTCGCGCTGCAGTATTTGCTCGACTTGGCTCAGCAGCCCCGTATCCACATGTACCGTCGCCTTAATCGAAGCGATCTGGACGGCCGGCGCTTCGCCGTAAAAATTGGGCACGGTGTAGAGCACGCCGAAGACTAAGGCGGCGGCGATAAGCAGATACTTCCAGAGGGGATAGCGATTCATTGTCGATGCGATCGCAAAGCGCGGAGCGTCGAATTTGGCGCGCTTGCCTTCCGTCGCTACAGAGATTTCATCGTTCCCTTGGGCAGGAGCGTCTGGATTGCGCTGCGCTGCACGGACAGCGAAATGGGCTTATCCCCGACGCTTGCGACCTGCAAGGTGACATATTGCTCTGATAGATCGGAAATTCGGCCCACGAGACCGCCGCTCGTCACGACTTCGTCGCCCTTGGAGAGCGCATCGATCATCGCCTTTTGTTCTTTTTGCCGCTTCGCCTGGGGGCGTATTAGCAGAAAGTAAAAAACGACCATCATCAGCGTGATGACGATCAGCGGCATCCAGCTGGGTTCGGCGCCCGGGGCACCCTGCGCATATGCGTCGGAAAGAAACAACATAAGGAGTCTCCATCAGCTCGGAGCGCAAAACGCGTCCGCGGTATGTGCCCCACGATCCGTTGGCTCGCAGGCACCGGCGGATCGGGCCGCGCCGCAAGTGTTTAAGTCCGAGCCGTTGATCGTTGCAGGACGGGAAAGCCCGCCATTATAGCGGTCCGCGTGCTGCAGAGCGGCTTGCAAGCTCGGCGCGCGCAAACTCGGCAAAGCGCCGCTGCTCGATAGCAGCGCGCGAGCGCTGCAACAGGTCGAGGTAGTAGTGCAGATTGTGGATCGTATTTAGGCGCGCCCCGAGGATTTCGTTCGTGCGCTGCAGGTGGTGCAGGTAAGCGCGCGAGAAATTGCGGCAGCTCAGGCAGGTGCACTGCGGATCCAGCGCACGGGTATCGTCGCGATGGACGGCATTGCGGATTTTGACATCTCCGTGGCGTGTGAATAGCCAGCCGTTACGCGCATTTCGGGTTGGCAAGACGCAATCAAACATATCGATGCCGGCGCTAATCGCCGTCAGCAGATCCTCGGGCGTTCCCACGCCCATGAGATAGCGGGGCCGCCCTTCGGGAAGCCCAAGAGACGTGTGTTCCAGTATCTGCAACATCTGCTCTTTGGGTTCTCCGACAGATAGGCCTCCGACGGCGTAGCCGTCAAATCCGATGCGTACGAGTTCAGCGCGCGATCGATCGCGCAGATCGGTAAACATCCCTCCCTGCACGATGCCAAAGAGGGCGTTGGGATTTCGCAGGCGGTCAAATTCTTCGCGGCTACGCTGCGCCCAACGCAGCGACAACTCCATCGAGGCCTCGGCCTCTTCATGGCTGGCGGGTCGTCCCGCCACCGAAGCACCGACCAAGTCCGAACCGCTGTCCGGCGAAAGACGCTCGCGTTGCGCCGATGCCGTCTTGTCGCGGCCCGCGGAGGGCGGCCCTTGCTCCATCCAGTACGGCGTGCATTCGTCAAAGATCATGGCGATGTCCGATCCCATGACCGCCTGGACCCGCATCGATACTTCCGGTGTCAGCATCAGCGCTGCCCCATCAATGGGCGAGCGAAAGCGCACACCTTCTTCGGAGACCTTGCGCAGCGCCCCGAGCGAAAAGACCTGAAAGCCACCCGAGTCGGTTAGGATCGGGCCCTGCCAACCCATGAAGCGATGCAATCCGCCGTGCTTGCGCAGCACCTCGACGCCGGGGCGAAGCCACAGGTGAAAGGTGTTCCCCAAGACGATCTGTGCCCCGAGTGCGGCAAGCTCCTCGGGCATCATCGCCTTGACCGTCCCATAGGTTCCGACCGGCATAAACGCTGGGGTGTCGACAACCCCATGGGTCAGATGCAATCGTCCGCGACGCGCCTGACCGTCTTGCGCAAGGCGATCAAAGACCGCGCTCATGAACAGTCGTTGCCGCGTGCAAGCGGCGGTACGACCGGTGCGTTGGCCCGTTCGACCAGCATGGCGTCGCCGTAGCTAAAAAACCGGTAGCGTGCCGCGACAGCGTGGCGATATGCCTGCAGCACTGGCTGCGTCCCGCCAAAGGCGGCAACGAGCATCAAAAGCGTCGATCCCGGCAAGTGAAAGTTCGTGAGCAATCGATCTACGCATTGGAAACGAAAACCCGGAACAATGAAAAGCCGCGTCTCCCCACTACCAGCTTGCAGCCGTCCTTCGCGCATGCACGATTCGAGCGCGCGCACGCTGGTCGTTCCGACCGCGATGACCTGCTTTGCGTGACCGCGAGCTTCGTTGACGGCCAGGGCGGTGGCCTCCGGCACCTCAAAGCGCTCGGCATGCATTCGGTGCTCGCGTAAGCGTTCGGTGCGCACTGGCTGAAAAGTGCCCGCACCCACATGCAAGGTGACAAACGCGATCCGAACGCCCTTTGCCTTGCACTGCTTGAGCAGGTCCTCGGTCAGGTGCAGCCCCGCGGTGGGCGCCGCGACAGCGCCCGGCGCGCGGGCGTACACCGTCTGATAGCGGGCGGCATCTTGCTCTGTGGGTGCATGACGAATGTAGGGGGGCAGGGGAACTTGGCCCATGCTCGACAAGACCTCATCGATCGGAGAGTCAAATTCGAGCTCGAACAAATCGTCCCTCCGACCCACCACCCGGGCGCCCGCGGTCGCCCGCGCCTCGACCCCTGGGGCGCTAAATCGCAGATACACGCCCGGCTGCGGCGGATGGCTCGTGCGCAGCAAAACGTGCGCGCGATAGGTCGATAGCGCTCGATCTACCAGGACCTCGACGCGCCCGCCACTTTGCTTTTGTCCGAACAAACGCGCTTTGATCACGCGCGTGTCGTTAAGCACTAACACGTCACCGTCTTGGAACTGGCCGACCAGATCCGCAATGTGCCCATCGCTGCAGCCGTCAGCACGAAGGTGCAGCAGGCGTGCAGCTTCCCTGCGTTCGGTCGGGTATTGGGCGATCAACTCCGGCGGAAGGAAAAAATCAAAATCCGACCGGCGAAGTTCGTGGGGCCCCGGAGCAGCTTCGATGCGCTCGGTAGCAAGTGGGACGCAGGCGCGGGCAGCACCCGCAGTAATGGCTTGACTGGCCATTTTGAGCCGATGATTTTGCGATGGAAGCGCATGTACGCATCCACCACTAATTCCGAAAACCAATTCAGATACGCTGCCGTTCGCATTTTGCGTTTTTTCGCGGCCGCTCAGACAGCGCAGGCGCGACGACGCAAAATCGGTTTCCTCGCCAGCTCATTGCGTGTTTACGCCAAGTCGGCAGAAAACGCTGAAGTATACCGTTGGCGTGAGGAAGCATTAGCCCGGCGCGCTTCAAGGCAGCCGGTAGATGCAGTGCGCCGCAGCTGCTTAGTCCACGCCGGTTTCAAAGACCCGCTTCAATACTTGTTCGCCCAACGGCATGCCAAGAAGGCGAAGGTGCTCAAAACATCGCCGTCGACTTGGAATGCAGGGTCGGATTTTGTTGGGAGGCAAGACTCTGCAAGCGCTGCGGGCCATTTGCGCGAAGATCGATTATCTATTGCGAAACTTCCTTGCAGGGTCCACCTTTTTTTACAAATTGAGGTACCTTGAGTCATTCAATGTTGCTCAGAAAGGTCCTAATTAGCAGTACCGCGCCGCGCGTAGAGGCGTATCCGGGGCCTGGTTCTGAACTTGCGATTGGCGCCGATTTCATTTGCTCGCCCGCCATCAAGAATTTACGTTCACCGCTTCTTTGGCGCAGTAGGGGTACGCCCAATGAGATTGGGGCTGAAACACTGCCTGATCGCGTTCCTGCTTCTAGCGGGCTGTGCCGCATCGCCGCCTGCCGGCCAGTCGATACCAGGAACGACACACCTCGAAGCGAAAAGCATCGGGGTTGCAGGTAGGACGCGAACGTACCTGCTTTCGCTGCCCAGTAATTACGCGGCTACGCAACGTTGGCCGCTCGTTCTCGTACTGCATCACCATCTCTTGACTGCTACCGACGCTGCCAGAATCACTCAGTTTGATGATTTTGCGTATCGAAACGGCATCATCGCCGTGTTCCCCAACTCCTACGGAACGAGTTGGGACTGGCAAGACTCCGGTGACATTGCGTTTTTCAACGCGCTGCTCGACAGCCTGGAAGCAAACGATTCCGTGGATCCGTCGCGGATCTACGCAACGGGGATCTCCAATGGCGGCGTCATGATGTTCAAACTGGGCTGCGATCTTGCCAATCGCATCGCTGCTCTTGCCCCGGTCGCCGCTTTAATGCCGGCGTCATTGTCAGAGAATTGCCATCCGGCTCGTCCTATCTCGCTATTAGAGTTCAACGGAACATCGGACCTGCCCATGCCTTACGACGGCGGCATCAAGCTGCTTGGAGCAAATTTTGGGACCCGTCTGCTTTCGGCGCAGGCTTCAGCCCAGTGGTGGGCGCAGGCGAACGGTTGCACGCAGAAGCCGAGCCTGGACACTTTGCCGCGAAAGTCCGAGGACGGCATGGATACTCGCCGGGAGATTTACACCGGCTGCCGAGAGGGGACCGAGGTAGCGCTCTACTCTATCGTGGGCGGCGGACACACTTGGCCCGGCAGCAACACCAACCTACCGAGGATTACCTTGTCTGGAAGAACCAGCTTCGACCTTGATGCCAATTCCGTAATTTGGCAATTCTTTCAGGCCCACCACTTGCCGGCCGCACAGGGGCCGGGGCAGCGGTGAAGGCGCCGTTCTAATCGGCCTAGCCAAACTGCGAGGGCGGCCGGAGAGACCCTCATCGATTAACGACTCAGGAAGGCGGCAGCGGCTTACAGCGTCGTTACGAGATTTGCTCGCTTTTTGCCGCCATGCCCAGAGTAGCGATGGGACCAGGCCACGGACCCAGCGTTGTAGGCTGTGGTGATCGCGGTGGGGTAACCATTTGAACCGGCGGGCTTGGGTCCGCGCCGGGCCGTTCGGCCAACCCGGAACGAAACTTGCACCAGATCAAGCACTTGATTCCTAAGGCGTTGGCTTTCTAATGAGAATGAGTATCATTCGCGTCCTAGGTCTCTGATCCGAGTGCCTCCATAATCGTGTCAAAGAAAAACTGCTTCGGGATACGAGCTTGCGCGGCCGTTTTGGCCCTCATGGTTGTTCGGGCGGCAGCCGATGAGCCGGCGTTGGAGCAGCTCGCGGACCAATCGGGCAGCGCAAGCCAGCCACAGCAAGAGCCGGTCGAGACCGCGTTGCCACCGATCAACATCGTGGCCGAGAGCGCCCGAACCGCCTTGCGCCAGAACAACCAGACTTTGGACGAGGCCCGCGATAAAGAGCTGCTGCCAAAGTTCGGGGCCACGTCTTATGACCTAGATCAGGAGGCCATCGACACCTTGCCCCAGGGCAAGAACACGCCAATCGATAAAGTGCTGTTGCAGGCGCCGGGTGTCTCGTACGACTCAGCGGTAAGCAACCCCGACTTTCACGTCCGCAACGAATACGCGAATGTCCAGTATCGGATCAACGGGATTCAACTTCCCGACGGAGTATCGGGTTTAGGGCCGGTTCTTGAGACGGGCTTCATCGGTAAGCTGGACCTGCTCGACGGCGCTCTACCTGCGCAATACGGACTGCGGACCGCAGGTGTGGTGGATATCGCCACGCGCGAGAAGTTCAGCCCCGGGGGCAGTGTCGATTTGTACAGCGGAAGCCATGCCACCATTTCACCAAGCATCGAAGTGGGCGGCAGTGGGGGCGCGACAGACTTCTTCCTTACGGCGCGCTACCTCCAGAGCGAAGCGGGGTTGGAGAGCGCTACGCCCGGTATCGATCCGCTACACGACCGAACCGCGCAGGCTAAGTTCTTTGGCTACGGCGCCACGCTCCTGGACGCCTCGACCCGCTTGACATACATGGGAGGAATCTCCGAAGGTCGCTTCCAGATTCCCAACGTCCCCGGCCTTACGCCTTTGGGCGATTACGGCCCCGAGAACCTCTCTTCGGCAAGCCTGGACGAACATGAAACCGACCGCTTCGCCTTTGGCATCGTTGCCTTGCAGACGCATCGCGAGGCCGTCGATACGCAGTTCTCGGTTTTCAGCCGCTATGCCTCGATCGACTTCATCCCGGACCTGACGGGTGACCTTGTCTTCAACAATGTCGCGTCGCAGGTGGAGCGACGCAGCCTGCTTAACGGCATGCAATACGACGGCGCCTGGCGCGTAGCCCCGGCGCACACGCTGCGCGCCGGCGTGATGGCGAGCGCGGAGCACACCTGCGTAGACGACCTTGCGACGGTTTTGCCCGTGACGGCCGATGGGCAGGTGCTGCCGCAACCACTCACTGTGAACGACCAAGACTGCCACCTTGGGTGGAACCTGGGAAGCTACTTGCAAGACGAGTGGCGACTTGGGGAGGTGACAACGATCAACACGGGCCTGCGCTTTGATCAGATGAACCAGTTCGTTTCGGCCAGCCAGTGGAGCCCACGCGTCGCCCTCGTGTGGCGACCGACTCAGGACCTTTCGTTTCATGCAGGTTATGCGCGCTACTTTACCCCGCCCATGCAGGCCCAGGCGACGCCAACGAACCTAGCCCTGTTCCGCAACACGACGCAGCAGCCGTCGGTCGATCTGGACAGTCCTTTGCAGCCCGAGCGGGCCGACTACGTCGACGTGGGGGTGGACGCGCACCCGCTGCGCAGCCTGACGTTGGGTGCCGACGTTTACGCCAAGCGAGCCAACGACCAGCTCGACGACGGCCAGTTCGGGCAGGCCGTTGTACTGACCCAATTTAACTACGCGCACGGCTTTAGCCGGGGCGTCGAATCGAAGATCCGCTACGACGGTGAGCATTTGCGCGCCTACGCTAACGTTTCGCTTAACGCGACGCGTGCCAAGGAGGTGGTCAGCAACCAGTACCTCTTCACGGACCCAGTCGAGTTCGCCTACCTCGCTAGTCATTACATTTACACGGACGATGACCAGCAGACCAGCGCGTCGCTAGGCGTTTCTTACCGTAGCGACGAAGGCACAATTGCGAGCCTCGACGGCGTGTTCGGCAGCGGCCTGCGCATGGGCTTTGCGAACCTCGAGCATGTACCCGCGTATACGCAGTGGAACGCGGCGTTAGCGCGCCAGTTCCTCCCATGGGGCGCCGCGCGACCCCTCACCGTGCGCGCAAGTGTGATCAACCTGTTCGATCGCACCTACCTGCTTCGCAGCGGCACGGGAATCGGCGAATTCGCTGCCCAGTACGGACCGCGTCGCGCGTTTTTCCTGGGCCTTAACCAAGCGTTTTAAGACGCTTGTGCCCGGCAAAAGGCCTTGCCAACACAGCATTTGCGTGCAAGATGCCGGCAGAGGGAATCGAATCCACACTGTGTTGCCAGAACCGGGCTTTCAAAACAGGGTGCTCATTTTTCTGCAGCAATTTCAGCAACTTACAAGGCGCGAAGGCAACTTTACAAGAACTTTGCAAACTTGCTCGAGGTCAACGGCTAAACGAAAGACCATGCGCTGGCATGTTTAAAGGTGCAGCGCCTGTGGATTCGCGACCTCGCGAAAAACTGCAATGAGCACCCCTCGCAAGTCATTATCCGGTCGAATAACATGCAAAGAACGCCTGCCGGTTCGCGCCAGAAGCAGATACGCAAATCGATTCCCTGAATTTGCGGAAGCTGGACCTGTCGATGACCTTTAGATGCCGGAACTCCTATTCGCCATCGAGCTGCAAGACTCTGAATTCGATTTTGATTCGCTCGCGAATGGCACTGTGATCTTTTCCTAGCCAAGGACTGAACAATGGCGACGGCAACGAAGAAGATCGCAAAGAACAAATTTACGGGGCGCGTGCCCGCAGCGGCGACGCGCTCGAAAGCGAAGCCCTCATCGAAGCAGGGCTCGAGGGTCATGGTTTTGATTGCGACGCGCAAGGGCGCCTGGCTCTACCACGGCGATTCGACCCGCAAGAACTGGCGTCCTGACGGACCGCATTTTCTTGGCCACATCATCAATCATTTGGTACTCGATCCGCGCGACGGGCGGACGCTGTTGGTGGCGGCGAAGACCGGTCACCTCGGGCCCACGATCTTCCGCTCGACCGACTACGGTCGCAACTGGAAAGAGGCCGCGCAGCCTCCCGCGTTTCCCAAGGCGACGAGCGGGGAGTCGGGCCGCACGGTGGACCACACGTTCTGGCTCACGCCTGGCCACGCGAGCGAACCCGGTGTTTGGTATGCCGGGACTTCGCCTCAGGGACTATTTCGGTCGGACGACGGTGGCGTCACCTGGGAGCCATTTTTCAGCATCAACGAGGATCCGCAGTACCGGAAGTGGATGGGCACAGTCCAGGATGGAACACCGGACGGGCCGAAATTGCATTCGATACTGGTCGACCCACGCGATCCTGCACACATCTACTTTGGAATGTCGGGAGGTGGCGTGCACGAGTCGGTCGACCGAGGGCGAACCTGGAAACCCATTGTTGCAGGGCTCGAAGTCGTCGAGGGTTTGGATGCTTCCAATCTCGAATTCCACGACCCGCACTGCGTGCGCCTTTGTCCGAGCAACCCGGATCGGCTTTATCAGCAGAATCATTGCGGCATATACCGCATCGATCGACCGTCGAACCAATGGGTGCGCATCGGACGAAACATGCCCAAGCGCGTCGGCGACATCGGATTTCCGATCGCAGTACATCCCCGCGACGCGGATTCGGCGTGGGTGTTTCCGATGGACGGCTCCTCGGTCTGGCCGCGCACCTGCGTGGGTGGTGTGCCTGCCGTCTACGTCACACGCAATGGGGGAAAATCCTGGTTGCGTGCCGCAGGCGGCCTGCCAAAGCGCGACGCGTGGTGGACCGTGAAGCGTCAGGCAATGGCCGTAGACGGCAACGATCCCGTGGGACTGTACTTCGGTACAACGAGCGGAGAGCTGTGGTCGAGCCGCGACGAGGGCCGACAGTGGAGCTGCATCGCAAAGCACCTGCCAGAAATATACGCGGTAGAGACAGGCGAGGCGGGCTAGCGTATCGGCTCGCCGACTAGTGATGAACGTCCTGATCCCGGCTCCGCTGCGTTCGTATTCCAGGCACCGCCGCGTCGAGGCGGTTGGCTCCTCGCTGGCCGAAGTGCTCGCGGATCTAGATCGGCAATTTCCCGGGATCCGATTCCGTATGATCAACGAACAGGAGAGGATGCGGCCGCACATCCGTTTTTTTGTCAATGGCGCTCAAACGTTCGACTTATCTCTCCCATTGCGCGCCACTGATGAACTGGTGATCGTACAGGCGCTGAGTGGCGGTTGATACGTCCTACGACGGTTTGTTTACGCGACCGGGCGGCGGTGACATTAGCGTGATTTTTTCCCGGTTGTAGGAGGCCGCGATGAATGCGAGTGAACGGCTCGTCGTCGAGCTCAGGATGCGGATCCACGAAGTCTCTCCGAAAGAGGCGCTCGCGTTGCAGGCGCGGGGCGCGGCGTTGGTCGATGTGCGCGAATCAGACGAGATCGCACAGGGCACGGTGCCTGGCGCGCTAGCGCTCGGTCGGGGGTTCCTTGAGCTGCGCATCGAGGAGGCGGTGCCTGATCTTGGTCGTGCGATCGTTGCCATGTGCAGCACCGGCCTGCGATCGCTTTTTGCCGCCGAGACTCTGATGCGGCTCGGTTATGAAACTGTGTACTCGATGGCCGGGGGCTTTTCGCGCTGGAAGGCCGATGGCCTGCCGGTCGAGGTACCCTTCGCGCTCGGCGGGCCGGCGCGAGAGCGCTACGCGCGGCAATTGGTGATGGCTGAGGTCGGCGAGGTCGGGCAGGAAAAGCTCCTGCGCTCGAAGGTGCTGCTTGTAGGCGCGGGTGGGCTCGGGTCGCCCGCCGCCTACTACCTCACCGCAGCGGGTGTAGGTACGCTCGGTCTGGTCGATCACGACGTGGTGGAACGCAGCAACCTTCAGCGCCAGATCTTGCACACCGACGCGCGCGTGGGTAACCCGAAGGTCGCCTCGGCGCGGCAGGCGCTGGAGGCGCTGAATCCAACGGTCAAGATTCTCGGATACGAGGCGCGACTTTCGAGCACGAACGTCGAGCAGATCCTTGCGGGTTACGACGTGGTCATTGACGGATCGGACAACTTCCCGACCCGGTACCTGGTCAACGACGCTTGCGTAAAAATGGGTATCCCGAATGTGCACGGCGCGGTGTTTCGCTTTGAGGGCCAAGTGAGTGTGTTTTGGCCGGCCAAGTCGCCGCGAACCGGCCCATGCTATCGGTGCCTTTTTCCCGAGCCTCCATCGATGCAAGAGGCCCCTTCTTGCACTGAGGCTGGCGTGCTCGGCGTATTGCCCGGCGTGATCGGCCTACTGCAGGCAACCGAAACGATAAAGCTGCTCCTGGGTATCGGCGAGCCGCTGATCGGAAGAATGCTGTACTTCGACGCGTTGCAAGGCAGTTTTTCCGAACTCGTGCTGGAGCGCGACCCCGGTTGCCGCTACTGCGGCGACGGGTGCTCGTTTCCCGGCTACATTGACTACGAGCGATTTTGTGGTCGTCCCGCCAAATGAGCCTGCAAGCAAAGGCGCATTCTGGCCGACGGCGAACGGCGGCCGAGTGACAGGCGCAAGCGCGCTGACAGGCGGCTAACGATCGGGCCGGGTGAAACACTCAAACCCCCGCGCGGGCCAATTTGGCCACTCGACCGAAGCAGAAGAACTAACAACACTTCCTTAAAGCCGACGCATCAGGTGCGCGGCCAAGCGCTTGAAGTCTTCGCTGCCGCAGAATCGTGGCACAAGTTGGTGCCAGGAGAGCGAATCGGCCCCACGCTCTGTTGGCAGCCTCCGATTTTGAGAGCAACGCGCCCGGAGGTTCCGTTATTTTTCAATGCATTAGTGTGGTGACAGGGTGCTTTGCAAAATCTTTGCAAACGCGCATCGAAGGCACACCGGTCTGCAAGAGATAGCCCGCTGGCGGGCGTATTGATCTTGCCCAATCGAAAGTTCCCGTGTTCGCGCTTCGATCGATCGGTCTAACGCTCGCATCGCTCACTTATTTTTGCGGAGGGAGCGATAAATTTGCTTTCCACAAGCACATTGCTGCGGGAGATCGCGATCAAACAGATGGTGGGCAAGAGGAGCACGCCGATTTTCAGGCCGGCAGGCACGAGGGGAAATGGGGACCTCGATCCGTTCGACTGGATACTGCGCATGAGCTTCGGAGCGGGGCCGTGGCTGCTTCGAGCACACGGAGCACATTGGCAGCAGTGTTCCAGCCAGAGTCTTCTGCTGGCGTCGATGTGTCATGGCTAAGTCCACTGTCTCAGCGGATTTGGCACGGGCACTGTTGGAACTCGCCGTGTGGAAGGGGGCGAGCCAAACGGCGCTGCTCGAGCGGTCAAGAATCGATCCGCGGCGATTGCAAGACCCGGACAACCGCATCCCACTGGCAAAGTGCGTTGTGCTGATGCGGGCCGGCCAGCAACTTTGCAATGATCCTGCGCTCGCGCTCCACCTTGGGGAATCGCTCGGTAGCGCGGAGTTCTCGATCCTCGGCCTGATTGGGCAGGCTTGCGAGACACTTGCCGACGCCTTTGTGCAGATGAATCGTTACGGCCGGCTGATCGCCGAAATCGACGGTGCGGCCAGTGGCGAGCGCTTTGTGCTTAGGCACGAGGGCGGCCAGTTTTGGCTGATCGATACGCGCAGGAAGCCCAACGATTTTCCTGAACTCACGGAATATTTCCTCGCCCGCATGGTGTGCTGGTCGCGCCGGGGTGCGGCGGAACAATTTGCGAAGGCGGTCCATGTCACTTACCCCGCGCCGGTCTATCGCGCCGAGTACGACCGGATTTTTCGGGTGCCCGTGGTTTTCGAGAGCGACAAGAACGCGCTGCTGGCCGATGAGGAATGGCTGACATTAAGATCTCCGCTCCCGTCGCGCTACGTTTTTGGCATTCTGAGCGATCGCGCGGACGATCTACTCAAGAGCCTGCAAAGCTCCAAGTCGGCCCGGGGCCGCGCCCAGACCTTGCTGATGCCGACCCTGCACACGGGCGACCCAAGCATGGACTCGATCGCCAGCAAGATGGGGCTAAACCGCCAAGCGCTTCTTGGCTTGTTAAAGGCGGAAGGAACGACCTTCGAGAAGGTAGTGGACGAGTTGCGCCACCAGATGGCGCTCGAATATCTGAACGGAAAGAAGATCTCGGTGAAGGAGACGGCCTATCTGGTCGGTTTCTCGGAACCAGCCGCCTTCTCCCGAGCTTTCAAGCGCTGGACGGGACGCAGTCCCGGCGAGTACACGGGCCGCACGTCACTCATCAAGGCCCCGTTGCTCCAGGCAGTTGCATTCCTCTTGTTCGGAATTTTTTGGCTATTTGGAGCGCTCGTTTCCCCTTCGGCGGGAAACCGGCCCGATTGGATGCCGCCGCAGGTCGATGTCATCGTTGAGCCAATTTCATGGCTCTCATCGAAAGTGAGCTCCCGCGTCGGAGCAGCGCTTGCCTACTTCGTCGGACTCGTTTTCACTTCGTTGGCGATCGCTCGGTTCTTATCGCTCTTGCGCCGCAGCGCTAGGCAAGGGCTCGACCGTGCGGCTCGTGAGCAGAGGATCCGATAGCGGCTCGCGGATGTGCACGAAGGTTTCCTGGTGCTGGGAGAGGGAATCGAACCCACACTCGGTTGCCAGAACCGGATTTTGAGAAGAGTGTGCCTAGAATTTCTCTTTTCCTTCATCGCGTTATGAGCATAGCTTCGGACTTTGCAAGGACTTTGCAAATCCTCGCGTTAACGCTGCCACCCGTGGGTAGGGGTCGTAGGTCCGTCCGGCTTGCGGCCCACCATGTAACGCGTTACAGTCGACGCATTGTTCCGGAGGGTATACGGTGGCATTACCAGCTGAGAGGATGAAGGCCATGCGTGAACGGCGACGGGCGCGCGGCTTACGAGAGTTGCGCTTGGTGGTCCCCGACGCGCGATCGAAGGCAGTCCGCCGGCGTGTGGCAAAGCAGGTCGCTGGACTGGATCGATCTCACGAACTCGATGCAATGAGGTGGATCGAAGCGGTTTCGGAATTCGATAGTCGATGAGGCGCGGCGATGTGGTGACCGTCGCGGCATCCGGTGACTATGGCAAGCCGCGGCCGGCCGTGATCGTGCAAACGGATGCGCTACCGATCGAGCATGCGTCGGTGGTGGTCTGCCAGATGACCTCAGAGTACGGTGACGCGCCCGACTTTCGGGTGACCGTAGAGCCCACTGAAAAGAATGGCTTGCGCGTGCGGTCCCAGGTAATGGCCGACAAGCCGGTGACGATTCGGCGCGAGCGGGTCGGACAACAAATCGGACGCCTCGACGACAAGGATATCGCTCGCCTCAACATCGCTTTGGCGTTTGTAATGGGGTTGGCGGACTAGCGCAAGACCACGATGGGCGTGGATTGCCTCGCGAGAATGAAGGAAATTCCGTTATCCGAAGTCAAGGACGATTTGCCGCGCTTCCTTCGACCGATACATCCTGCACGATGTGGTGCCGGGAGAGGGAATCGAACCCACACTCTGTTGCCAGAACCGGATTTTGAGTCCGGCGCGTCTACCAGTTCCGCCATCCCGGCGCGGAAGCGGCGCATTATCGCGCAGCTATGACCCAATCTCCAAGTTCGTGATCGTCTCGGTCCCGCACGGCTTTAACCCGCAAGGGCGTTGGACGAACCCCGCGCAGACGACTCGGAACCGACATCGCGCTTGCGCGATCGGCACTTTTGAGGGATAGCATTCTTCTGCCGCGGCCGGGCCGAAAGATTCAAAAGTGCAAATTGATGCCCGTCATGTACGCAGTGGCGATCGAGGTTCCACTTACGGGTTTGACGGCCAATCGGCCACTGGAATTGTGTTGATCGGCCTCCAAGTACAGCGAGACGCGCGGGCTCAGGAACCATTTGCCCAAGGCCACCAGCGCAATGCTATCGCCTTGTCCCGCTCCGTCGCTTTGGGATCTGTAGGCGGCCAGAGTCAACAAGCGTCCCGGAGCCACCGTCCAGGTCGCTCCCAGATCAGTAACTTGGAAGCGGAAATTTTCCTGCGCGGTTGCGAGCACCGGTGAGACCGTTGTCGAGTTGCCCAGGATTCCCGAGCTTGACGCGCCGTTACCAAGTCCAGCCGAGTTAAAGCCGGCATCGATCCGCACCTGGTGGAATCCGGCCTGCAATCGGAAGACGGATACATTCCATGCGCCGGCGAGCACATACAGAGTCGAGCGATTGCCGGTCGCATCGAGCGATTGTTGCGCGATCGCATCAAGTGATGCGACCGAACCAAGGTGCCAGCCCAGATGGCCCGCGCGTACCGAGTCGGCCGAAAAATCTCCGGCGACCCCGCCAAACGCATAGATCACACCTGCCGACCAGTTTTCCCCACCGCTGGAGAGGCGCACGGCATTGTTAAAGCGCAGCTGGCCATAGGTGTAGGAGTAAACGCCTTGCAGCGGATTGGCACCAAGTACCGGTGCCTTTGAGCCGGCGGCTGCCGGAGAGGAGTAGTTCGGCAAATTCAGCGCCATCGCTAGGGGATCGGTTACGCCCGTAGCGGCCAGCTCGTAGCCAAAGCCCTCCATGCGGCCCGCTTTGATGTCCAGCTGCTTCCAGCGCAATCCGACATCGGCCGTGCGATCAAACAAACTGCTTGAGTTGGAAGAAGCACCCGTCCCGGAGTTAAATCCCGATTCGAGCCGCAATGTTGCTTGCAGATCGGGGCTAATGACTTCGGAGCCAAGCAGACCAACACGGCTCGTATTTAAACCCGAAGCAAATTGTGTCGACGCGCCAGCGGGCGTTACTAGGTCGATATGGCGCACACCGCCATCGATGATCCCGTATACCTGCACGGCAGCGGCGTTCTGGCCGCTCGCCGCAGGGGCCGCGTACGGTTCATCGGCCACGGCAACGCCCGGCAGGGACGTGCCCAACAAAATCGCAAAAAAGCCCGCCGTGGCGGTCGCGCTGCTTGCGCGGGCGTTCGTAGCAAAGAACTTCATTTTGAGCTCCGGTCTTGGTATGCACGGCAAAGCCCGCAATTTTTGCCGGCTCGGCACACGCAACCAAGGAAGCAATTCGCATTAGTTTTTTCGAAATTCGCGTTTTGCACATTTGGCCGATGGGCTGTAACGCGCTGACCCCAAGGCAAATGAACCCGCGGAGACCTTTGCAGAGCAGATCTGCAAAGGTCTCTTGCCGCATCCTTGGGCGCCATGAGTGGCATGCGCGTTCGCGCGGCCGCGCCTTACGTGTACGCTGCGACTCAGGCTTTAGTAGCGTTGGTTGAGCGAGGACCGGTGTGGCGCGAGCAAAGACTGTCCGCAAGGTCTCCACGGACTACCAAGCGCGGCGTTTTGGGAACTCCAACGCCGCCACCTCTGGGTGCGGAGCCTAGGCCGGTGTCTCGAGCGCGGCATCGCTTGCCAAGGCGTCCGTAACGACGCTGGGGGTCAGCGAAGGCGCAAAGGTTTCGATAAAGGAAAGAACGTATTTGCGAAGCAAGGTACCACGGCGAATCGCCAGGCGCGTCAGGTTGACCTCGAACAAGTGACCGGCATCGAGCGCCCGCAAACCGCGGTCGCGCACTTCGTCGTAGGCCAGTGTCGACACGATTCCAACACCTAGACCGAGTTCGACGTAGGTCTTGATGACGTCGGCGTCCATCGCGCTGATCACGATTTGCGGTTTGAGTCCCGCGCGCGCAAAGGCCTCGTCAATTCGAGCGCGTCCGGTAAAACCTGCCTCGTAGGTAAGGATCGGATAGCGGGCTAGCCGCTCGAGCTGCAGCGGCGCGCCATCTAACAGAGCGTGTCCGACGGGCGCGATGACGCAGTGCGTCCAGCGGTAGCAAGGCAGCGCGACCAGTTCGCTGTACTGCGATAGCGCCTCCGTAGCGATGCCAATGTCGGCCTCGCCCTCGATCAACATTTGTGCCACCTGGCGCGGAGAGCCCTGGTGCAGGTTCAGGCTAACTTGCGGATATAAGGCGCGAAAGTCAAGCACCGCGGCCGGTAACGCATAGCGTGCCTGTGCGTGGGTGGCAGCAATTGTCAAGTGCCCCAAATCACGCCCGGTGAAATCCTGCGCTGCCCGGCGCAGGTTCTGTGCGTCGAGCAAGATACGCTCAATGATCGGCAACACTGCGGCTCCGGGCTCCGTCAGTTTCGTCAACCGCTTGCCTGCGCGCTCAAAGATCTCGATATTGAGCTCTTCTTCGAGCTCGCGAATCTGCCGGCTGATCCCTGGCTGACTCGTATGCAAAGCGGCGGCAACCTTGGTCAGACTAAAGCCCCGGCGCGCTGTTTCGCTAACGGTTCGCAGTTGTTGAAAATTCATGATTCCGCCGGCCAATTGCGTACGCCAACTTAGTAATTATCGGTTCCGCATATCGAATCGAAAACAAATTTGCAGTTGTATCGATCTGCGATTTGGGGATATGGCGGTTGCCGGGAGTCGCGCGGCTGCGTGGTGGACGGGCCGTAGGTGTCAATGCGGTCACGCACTGGCCTAAAGGCTGCCCTCCGACCTGGCGCGATCAGCCGCGCTGGGTCGCAACGCAAGGTGCTTGCCTGGGAAGGCAAGCAATCGGAGCCCAACAGCCAAGGAACTGAATCGCCTCGCTTGGAGGCCCGAGCGCTTGCACGGCCCGGACGCTGCCCGCGGTGGGCTGCAAGGGGCCTCGCGCAGAGCATGAGGCAATAACAAACGATCAGATTTCTAAATTGTCGATAAGTCGCGTGGTGCCGAGGCGCGCCGCGGCTAGCACTACCAACGCCTCACCCGCGTCGATTTGCGCAAGACTCGGTACGGCCAGATCGGCTTGCCGACGTACCGATACGTAGTCGGGCCGCCAACCCGAGGCACTAAGTGTTCGCGTAGCATGGGCCTCGAGTGCGGGAAAGTTGCGCTCGCCGCTGCGGATGCGCTCGCGCAGTTCCGAGAGTTCCCGGAACAACTGTGGCGCCAGGCGACGCTCGGCATCGTTGAGAAAACGGTTACGCGAAGACAGCGCCAAACCATCGTCCTCGCGCACCGTCTCGTGCGCAATGATCTCCGTGGGCAGGCAAAACTGTCGGCACATGTTGCGTACGATCATCAGCTGCTGGTAGTCCTTCTTGCCGAAAACAGCAACGCGTGGCTGCACACAAGCAAAGAGCTTAAGTACGACCGTCGTCACGCCAATGAAAAAACCTGGCCGGAATTCGCCCTCGAGGATATCGCCCAGATCCGCGGGCGGACGCACGCGATACTCCTGGGGTTCCGGATACATCTCGGCCTCCGTCGGGGCGAAGAGCACGTACACCTGGTTGTGCTTTTGCAGCTTCTCGATGTCTTCCCGTAGCGTGCGCGGGTACCGATCAAAATCCTCTGAAGGTCCGAACTGCAGTCGGTTGACGAAAATCGAGGCAACCACCGGATCGCCGTGACGTCGCGCCATGGTCATGAGCGATAAATGGGCTGCGTGCAAGTTGCCCATCGTAGGCACGAAAGCGATGCGATTTTGCCCATGCAGCTGATCGCGCAGTTCGCGAACCGTCGCTATTACCTTCATGTCATGGGCTCAATTGTCTGGTTGGCGACCTGTGCCAGCAGCACCGCCGCGGGTCCATAGCCCGGGATTTGCAAGTCGGGCGCCAAATCCAGCAGGGGCCGCAGCACAAAGGCGCGCTGCTGCATGCGCGGGTGCGGCAGCACAAGTGGCGTAGAACGCACGATCAGGTTGCCCACCAGCAGCAGATCCAGATCGATGCTGCGCGGAGCGCTGTGTGCCGCGTCGCCCGCTCGGCGCTTGCGGCCCAGCATCAGCTCGATGTCGGCCAAATGCAACAGCAGACTGTAAGGCTCTAGCGAGGTGTCGAGCGCAACTACCGCGTTAACAAAGTCCGGTCCGCCTGCGTCGACGGGTGTGCTGCGATAAAACGGCGAGACCGCGACAAAAGTCGACCGCTCAATCGAGCGCAGTGCCGCGACCGCGGCATTTAGCGTCGCGACGACATCGCCTTGATTAGCGCCCAATCCGATGTAGGCCCGCCGCGTAACCGGCGCGGCGTTGTCATGGTTCGCGATTGCCTTCTCCTTGGGCAGTCAAGGCCAGCGGTTGGGCGTTTGGTGTCGCCTTGCGCCGGCCGCCGCGGCGGCGCTTGCGCGGCGCGGGTGCCGAAGCTGGCCGCTGAGCGGCCATCTGTGTACGGGTCTGCGGATCGGCGTGCAGGAACTGCGTCCACCAATGGCCCAGCTCTGCCGGCGCCTCGCCACAATCGCAGCGCAGCTGCAAAAAATCGTATCCCGCTCGCAAACGCAAGTGTTCCAGCAGTCGCATCGGCGCCTGGCCGTGGCGACGCTCAAAGCGTGGCTGCATCATCCAAATCTCGCGCATATCGGCGGAGTAGCGCCGCTGTATCGCGAGTTTTTCCGTCTGCACTTCCAGGACGCGCTCAATTGCTTGGTCCAGCGCCGGCAGTTTGTGTTCGCCTTGGCCAACGCGGGCCTTCCATTGCGACAAAACCTCGTTCCATAGCAAAGTCGCGAATAAAAATCCCGGTGCGATATGTTTGCCGGCCCGCACGCGTTCGTCTGTGCGCGATAAGGCGAGCATGATAAAACGCTCGCCTTCGGGCTGATCCAAGATCACGTCGAGCAACGGCAGTACGCCGTGGTGCAACCCCTCGGCGCGCAAGCGCTCGATGCAACCCACCGCGTGCCCGCTGGTGAGCAACTTGAGCATCTCGTCAAATAAGCGGGCAGCAGGCACATTTTCGATCAAAGGGGCTAAGCGGCCAATCGGTTCGCGAGTCGCCGGATCGATTTCGAAACCCAGTTTTGCCGCAAAGCGCACCGCGCGTAGCATGCGCACTGGATCCTCCCGATATCGTGCCTCGGGATCTCCGATGATGCGCAGGCGGCGTCGGCGCACATCGCGCACGCCGTCGTGGTAATCGAGTACTTCTTGGCGTGTTGGGTCATAGTACAGGGCATTGACCGTGAAGTCCCGACGCGCCGCATCTTCATGTTGTTCGCCAAACTTGTTGTCGGCAAGTACACGGCCGTGCTCATCGGTATCCCGTTCGCCTGCACCCAGCGCGCGGAAGGTCGAGGTCTCAATGGTTTCGCCGCCGAACATGACGTGCACCAGCCGAAATCGCCGGCCGATGATGATGGCGCGACGAAAGTGCGATTTGATCTGCTCCGGGGTGGCGTCCGTGGCAACATCAAAATCCTTCGGGGCGATAGCTAGCAAAAGGTCGCGCACCGCACCGCCGACGATATAGGCGCGAAAGCCCGCGGCTTGGAGCGTTTCACAGGTGCGGATCGCGGCGCGCGAGACCAGGCCCCGGTCGATCCCGTGTTCGGAAACCGGTATGTGCTTGGGCGTGCGTCGGGTCCGCGGCTTGCCGGCAAGCAACGTCTGGACACTGTCTTGCACTCGTTGAACGAGCCGTCGGATCATGGTGTGCGAACCGCCATCGTCGGCATTCTACGTTCCCGGGCGCCGCGCGCAGATTAGCGCCCTTTCAGGCGTTACGGGCCAATTACTCAAGCCCCTTTTGCAATTCCTGCGTGCCTTGCGCGCCATTTTGTTGCAGAAACTCACGCAACAGCGGAATAGTCAAAGCACGCTGGCGCGCTAGCGCGTAGGCATCGAGCGCATCTAGAACGGATACCAAAGTGCGCATGTCCCGGGGCAAGCGGGTCAACATATAAGGCACCAGATCCTCGTCGACGCGCGCGCCGCGCGCACGGGCGTATGCGAGCAATGCCGCGGCCTGATCGGATTCAGGTATCGGCCGCAGAGCAAAGACCAAACCCCAGGCAAGACGAGTGCGAACGTCCTCGCGCAGGCGCAGTTGCGAGGGCGGCAGATCGGCCGCGGTCACAAGAAAGGTGGCACCGTGCTCGCGCACTTGGTTTTGAAGGGCAAAAAGGGCCGTCTGGCCCGCCGCGTCCAGAAGATGCACGTCATCGACAACGTACACGCGCCGCTCTGGTATAAAGTCGGGCACGCTCTGAACGATGACCTCGGGGCCGCTGCCCGCCGCGCGGGCAATCGCCGCCAGCAGGTGGCTGCGTCCGCTGCCCGAGGCACCCCATAAATGCACGAATTGAGGTCCGCGCCCCTGCAGCACATCGCGCAGCGCAGCTACGACCGCAGCATTGACCCCGGGCACAAAGTTCTCCAGGGTTGCAGGCGGCGGCCGCAAAAGATCCAGGGGCAGTTGTTGAATCATCACCTGCGGTTGTAAAACGCGCTATCGAAGTACTGCTGGCGGATTCGTCGCAAGGCCACCAGCAGCACGGCGCTCGCCGGCAGGGCCAGCAGAACACCAAAAAAACCAAAAATGTGTCCAAAAGCAAGCAGGGCGAAGATTACGGCGAGCGGATGCAACCCGATGCGAGCGCCGACAAACCGAGGGGTGAGAAAGACCCCCTCCAGGATCTGCCCAATACCGTAGACGAGCAAAACCTCCAAGATTGCCGGCCAACTTGCAAATTGCAGCACGGCAACGAGGCAAGCGAGCACTAGTCCCAGAAAAAAGCCGACGTAAGGAATGAAGATCAGCAGACCCGTGAGAATACCGATGGGAAGCGCCGAATCCAGGCCCGCGACCGACAGTGCGATCGAGTAGTACACGGCCAGCAGCACCATTACCGTGAGCTGTCCTCGAAGAAACTGTGCCAGCACCGCATCGATATCGGCAAGAATTTGCATAGTCTGACCGTACCAGCGCCGCGGAATACCAGCTTCGAGCCGCATCTTGATCCCAGGCGCATCGAGCAGCAGGTAAAACAGCACGACCGGGATCAGCAGCAGCGTGATGAGGGCCTGAAGCACGGCCAGGCCGCCGGTGCCAAACTTGGCGAGCAAAAGGCTGAGGACATCCTGTTGCCCGACTTTCTCTAGCGCGAGCGTGCGCAGCGCTTCAACGTCAAAATGAACCGAGGCCCCAAGCCATTGTTGCAGTAGCGGCGAGAGGCGTGCATCGAGCAGCGAAGCCAAAGCCGGCAGCTGCTCGTTTAGGGCCCGTATCTCCCGCTCCAGAACGGGTAGCAGGATCAAAAGTAATCCCAAGGTTATGAGCGCCGCCAAAAGCACCATCAGTGCACTGGCCAACGAGCGGGGGACCGCGTGGCGCCGCAGCCAGTTTGCCCCGGGCTGCAGCAGGTAAGCGAGTACGCCACCGAACGCAAACGGAGTCAAAACGGGGGCGAGAAAATAAAAAAGCGCCAGCACCAGCGCCAAACCCAGCCCGATCCAAAGTGCTCCTGCCCATCGCTCTTGCGACCAGGCACGGTCCGCGCGTTGCTTGGGTGGCGCAGCGGCAGAGAGGCTTGTCGGCGTTTCCGACGGTGGGGATTGCGGCGGCGATGCTTCCTCGGTTGAGGGTTCGGACAAAAGCGACCTCCCAGTACAATCAACGGTTCGATCAAACCGCGAGTCTAAGACGGCCGCCTTGCCGGGGCTATCTGACGACCGCGGCACGCCCTGCAACCGGACCGCGAGACGCAATGAACTCCCCGCTTACCTATGCCGCCGCCGGCGTCTCCATCGATGCGGGTGACGAACTCGTCCGGCGCATCAAACCTCTGGCGAGCCGCACAACGATTCCCGGGGTGCTGGGCGGCATCGGCGGCTTTGGCGCTCTTTTTGAAATACCAAAAGATTTGCGTGATCCGGTTCTCGTGAGTGGCACGGACGGCGTCGGAACAAAGCTCAAACTCGCGTTTTCCCTCAACGGGCACGACACCGTCGGTCAAGATCTGGTCGCGATGAACGTCAACGACATTCTCGTGCAAGGCGCCCGCCCACTGTTTTTCTTGGACTACTTTGCCTGCGGCAAGCTTGAAGTAGATATAGCCGAGAGGGTCGTGCGGGGCATCGCGCGCGGTTGCGAGCTTGCCGGCTGCGCCCTCATCGGCGGCGAGACCGCGGAAATGCCGGGCATGTATCCCGACGGCGAATACGATCTGGCCGGTTTTGCCGTTGGCGTTGTCGAGAAGGCTTCAATCATTGACGGGCGCAATATCGTCGCCGGCGATGTGGTGCTCGGTTTGGCATCTAGTGGACCGCATTCGAACGGCTATTCGCTCGTGCGCAAGATCGTCGCGCAGGCTGGCGCGGATTACAGCAGCGAATTCGATGGGCGCACGCTGGGTCAGACGCTGCTCGAGCCGACCCGGATTTATTGCAAGTCGGTTCTGACGGTTGCCCCAATCGTCCCGATCAAGGGGATGGCGCATATCACCGGCGGCGGTCTGCTGGAGAATATACCGCGTGTTTTGCCCGACTCGGTCTGCGCAGTCATCAGGCGCGCCGCTTGGCCCCGCCCGGCGATTTTCGATTGGCTGCAGCGCGCGGGCGCAGTGGCCGAGGATGAGATGCATCGGGTATTTAATTGCGGAATTGGGATGGTAGTGATCGTCGCCGGCGTAAATGCCCAGCGAGCCATCGCCGAATTTATCGCTCTTGGCGAGCAGTGCTGGGCGATTGGTGCAATTGAGCCGCGCCGCCCTGGCGAAGCCGGCTGTCGCGTGATCGTTTAGAGCTTCGCGACGCGTTCGCCCTCGCACTTTCAGTGCAGGTTCGCCAGCACGCCTGCAAGGCGCTCGAGCGCATCGCCGGCAAACGGATCGACTCGCACCGCATCGTTCATTGAGCGCAACCAGGTGATTTGGCGCTTGGCCAGTTGGCGCGTCGCAGCGATCGCCGAGGCGCGAAACGCATCCGTGCTTGTACCCTTCTCAAGGTGCTCCCACGCCTGCCGATATCCAACGCTGCGCAGGCTGGGCAGCTGAGCATGCAGATCCGTGCGCGCGCGCAGCGCTCGCACTTCCGCAAGAAATCCCTGCTGCACCATGGCATCAAAGCGGCGCTCGATGCGCCGATGTAACTCGGCGCGATCTGCGGGCATCAGCGCAATGGTAAGCAAGCGACAAAGCGGGCGGGTGGGGACACGCAACAGCTCGGAAGGCCGTCGCCCGCTGCGCTCGAACAATTCCAGGGCGCGGCCGATACGCTGGCGGTCTGCGGGCGCCAGGCGCCGCGCCGTCTCGGGGTCGATCGCTTGCAGGCGCGCGTGCAGCGCAGGCCAACCGTGCTCAGCAGCTTCGCGTTCGATGCGGGCGCGAATCTGCGGATCGGCGCCGGGCAGTTGCGACAGGCCCTCGCGCAGTGCGCGCGCGTACATCATCGTGCCGCCAACCAATAGCGGAAGCTTTCCCAGGCGGCGGACCTGGTCAATGGCGGCCGCAGCGTCGCGCACAAATTGCGCCGCCGAGTAAGGCTGCATGGGGTCACGTAAATCGAGCAGGTGGTGGGGCACCTGGGCCCGATCGGCGGTACTGGGTTTGGCCGACCCGATGTCCAAACCGCGATAGACCTGGGTTGAGTCAATCGAGATGATCTCCAGCGCAAATTGCCTCGCCAACGCCAGGGCCAGCGCGCTCTTACCGCAGGCGGTGGGACCAAGCAGCAACACCGCTTCCGCGTGGGCACCAGACGCTTCGGTCGCCGCGGTCTTTGCGACGGTGGTCGCTAGCGTTGCCAGCGTCGCCGCGCTCATCGGCCACGCAGAAAAAGCCGGTCCAGATCCGAGAGCCCGAGCTGTATCCATGTGGGACGGCCGTGATTGCATTGATCAGCGCGCTCGGTGCGCTCCATTTGGCGCAGCAGTGCGTTCATTTCGTCCATGGTCAGGGCACGATTGGCACGCACGGCGCCATGACAAGCCATCGATGCGAGCAGCTGATCGCGACGCTCGATCAGCACGCGCTCGGCGCCAAACTGGCGCAGGTCCGCAAGGATCTGACGCACCAGCGCAGGCGCATCGGCGTGCTCCAGTAGCTGCGGCAGGGCCCGCAGCGTCAAGTGCTGTGGACCAGCGGGTCGCAGGTCCAACCCGATTCGAGCGAGCGCCGCGCCGTGTTCCTCGGCGGTTGCCACGTCCAGGGCACTAGCGGAAAAAACGTGTGGGACCAGCAGCTGTTGCTGTGCCACCTCGCCGGTGCCGAACGCTTGCTTTAGACCCTCATATACGATGCGTTCGTGGGCTGCGTGCATATCCACGATTACCAGGCCCTGCGCATTGCGAGCAAGCACATAGACCCCGCCTAGCTGCCCGATGGCAAAACCCAGCGGAGGCATCATGCCTACGCTCTCGTCCCACGCCTGTGCGGGGCCGCTCGCGTGTACCGCTGCCGCCAGAAGGGCCTGCGCGGCTGTCGGATGAAAATGGGCGGCACGCTCCGCATACACGGCTGTCTGGCCGAGCGAGGGGCCCGGCGTTATCGGTGCCGCCGCAGCGCTAAGGCGCTCGACGGGAGGCGTCGCAGCGCCTGGGAGCGTTGCCGAAGGCGCAAGGGCGCGCTCGACCGCGTGACGCACGAACTGGTGTACGGCCGAGGCATCGCGAAAACGCACCTCGATCTTGCTCGGGTGCACGTTGACGTCCACCGCCGCTGGATCGATGCTAAGGTACAGGCAGTACATCGGCTGCGAAGAACCATGCAGGACATCGGCGTACGCGGCGCGCAGGGCATGCGATAGCAGTTTGTCGCGCACAAAGCGGCCATTGACGTAGAAAAACTGCGCATCGGCTCGCGCGCGTGCGGCGGTCGGCGCCCCTACCCAGCCGCCAAGGGCAATTGCGCCGGCTTGTATCTGGATGCACCGAGCCGCAGCCGCAAAGTCCTCCGGCATCAGCGTTGTCGTGCGTTCAAGCAACGTGGCGCGGGGAGCGTCTAGCACGCAGCGCGCCTCATGCCAGACCTGAAAAGCGACGTGCGGGTGTGCTGCCGCAACGCGCTCGACCACCGCAACGCAGTGACCCAGTTCGGTGGCCTCGCTGCGCAAGAATTTTCTTCGCGCAGGTGTGTTGAAGAACAATTCCGCAACTTCAATCCGGGTGCCGACATTGCCGGCTGCCGGTTCGATGATGCCGGTGCCCGCATCGATGCGCCACGCATGGTCCGCGGTTCCCGTTCGCGACACGATCGTGACGGCGGCTACTGACGCAATTGCCGCTAGCGCCTCGCCGCGAAAGCCCAGCGTGGCCACGGTTTCCAGGTCGTGCAGGTTTGCGATCTTGCTCGTCGCGTGGCGCTGTAGAGCAAGGGCCAGCTGATCGCGATCAATGCCGCTACCATCGTCTACAACAGTAATGCGGCGCACCCCACCGCCTTGCAAGCGCACCTCGATGCGCTGTGCACCTGCGTCCAGGGCGTTTTCCAGGAGTTCCTTGACAACCGAGGCTGGGCGCTCTACGACCTCCCCAGCGGCGATTTGGCTTACCAGCGCATCAGGAAGGACGCGAATTTTTGAGCCATCAACCCGTGCGACGCCAGGTGGGGGTCCGCTCAAAAGCTTTGACCAAATGTCAGTGGGCGCTTCGGTTGCAAGACTTGTCATATCGTGGGGCGAGGGCGCCCGTGGCGAACCCAAAGGGTTAGCTAGGGCTGGGCATATGCGCCCATTATAGGGAGCGCGTCGAGTAACATCGCGGTCCCGTCACTTGCAATTTGTCTATTGTGCAAAGTATTCCCTGGCTCGACCTTTTTGGCTCGATCGATCGATTCCTGCTTGCCGTGGCGCATGAGCATGGTGCGCTCGCCTACGGCTTGCTGTTTTTGATCATATTTGCCGAGACGGGTCTGGTCTTCATGGCCTTTTTGCCCGGCGACTCGCTGCTCTTCGTTTCGGGCGCCATCGCGGCGGGCGGCGCGCTGCAAGCGATCCCCTTGGGCGCGACCATCGCGATTGCCGCAATCGTTGGCAATGCCCTGAACTTCGCAATCGGCTGGTGGCTGGGACACAAGGTCTACGACGGATCGATCGGCTGGATCAATCGCACCTCGCTCGATCACACACATGCGTTTTTCGAGCGCCACGGTGGCAAGACGGTAGTTGCTGCACGTTTTGTACCGATCGTGCGTTCGTTTGCACCATTGGTGGCCGGAGCATCGGGCATGTCTTCTCGGCGCTTTCACGCCTTTAGCGTCGTGGGTGCTGTTCTTTGGAGCGTACTGCTGGTCGGCGGTGGCTACGCATTCGGCAATGTTGCCCTGATCCGCGATCATCTGGGCCTAGTGTTGCTGGTAGGCTTGGCGGGAGCTTTTGGCCCGCTGCTGCTAATGGCTCTTGGCCGCCTGGTGCGCGGGCGCGTTCAGCCCTAAAAGAAGACTGCGTTGGTGTCGCGCCCTCCAAAAAGGGAGGCCGGGACGTTAGCCGACAGGGTTGCGTACGGCGGGCGGATTTTTCGCAAAATAGCCGCGAATGCCGTCGAAAACGGCCGCGGCCATCTGCCGCTGGTAGCTCTGATCGCGCAGGCGCGCCTCTTCGTCCGGATTGCTGATAAATGCGGTCTCGACCAAGATGGACGGAATGTCCGGAGCCTTAAGAACCGCGAATCCAGCCTGCTCGACGTGGCCGCGATGCAGGCGGTTAACGCGCTCGAGCTCGTGCAAGACGGCGTCCCCAAAGCGCAAGCTGTCGCTGATCTGCGCCGCCGTGGATAGATCTAGAAGCACACGCGAAACGAGTGGATTGCGAGTTGCCACATTGATGCCGCCGATCCGGTCGGCGTCGTTTTGCTGCCGTGCGAGTTCCGCGGCGGCGCTACTGCTTGCGCCGCGCTCCGAAAGAGCGAAGACCGAGGAGCCCCGTGCATCGGAGCGCACCCACGCGTCGGCGTGTATCGACACAAATAAATCGGCTTGCACGCGGCGTGCTTTCTCCACGCGAACACCCAGTGGCACAAAGTAGTCCGCATCGCGCGTCATCAAGACGCGGTAATCGGACTGATCTTGTATGAGTGCCGCAAGCTGCCGTGCGATCGAAAGCGTAACGACCTTCTCATGGGTTCCATGCTTGCCGATTGCCCCGGGATCTTCGCCGCCATGACCGGGGTCAACGGCGACGGTGATCAACCGCCGCATCGCTCGCGCTGACTTACGAGTGGCAGCAGAATTCTCCTGCGCATTGGCGGCCGTTCGATCGGTCGCGGACTTGGTTGCGGACTCCACGGCCGATTGGCTGCTCGGGTCGCTTCCTGGTGCTGTAGATTTGTCGCTTGCGCCTTTATCCGACGTCCCGCCGCGCGCATCGCCCGCGCCACTGTCGGCTTCCGTGGCCGGCAGTTGACCTGCTCCGGCCTCTGGAGCGCTGTTTGTTTGCGAGCGCAGCAGCGCCATCAGGGAATCGTTCGCCCCTTCTGGGTATAGGTCCAGCACCAGCCGATTGCGATACGGGCCGACAGGATCAAGCGCAAACACCTGGGGATCCACTGGAGTCTTTAGTTCGATCACTAGGCGCACGACCTGAGGGCGAAATTGCCCAACGCGCATGCGCGCGATGTACGGATCTGCGGCATCGATTCTCTTGACCTGTTCGGCAAACTGCGGCGTCAGTTCAATGCCTTCGAGATCGACCACCATGCGCAGCGGATTGGTATCGCGCAGCAAGAAATGACGAAAATTCAGCGGCGCATCGTGCTCGATGGTCACTCGCGTGTACTCGGGAGCTGGCCAAATGCGGAGCGCAACAAGTGTTGAAGCACGGACGAACCCTGGCGTAATCGCAAGGGCCAAAGTGCTCGCCGCACCGCTGATTAGGCGCCGGCGGGCACGGCCTTGAGATATGTCCTGATCTGCTCCAGGCATCGCTCACCAATCGTCGTCTTTGCGCCAATCACAGCGCTACGCTCCGACTCAAGTACCGTCAACCGGATGCTCAGGTCAGCAACTGGTAGGTACTCGCCGGCGCGCTCTGGCCATTCGACCAGGCAAATACTGCCCGGCTGGAACAACTCCGAAAACCCACTTTCGACAAATTCGTGCGGGTTTTTGAATCTATAAAAATCAAAGTGATACAAGTGTAATCTCGAAACCTCATAAGGTTCAAGTAACGCAAAGGTTGGACTTTTTACCGATCCGGTGATACCAAAGTGCCGAAGTAGCGCCCGTACTAGTGAGGTCTTGCCCGAGCCTAGCTCCCCTGCAATGGCGATACTCATACCCGCTTGCTCGATGGCGCCAGTCATTGTGCTTAGCGAACGAGCGATCGCTGCACCCAACGCGGTGGTTGCCTGCTCGTCAGCAAGTATGAGGGCAAGCGTCGGTTCAACCATGAGCCCGCGTAACTAAAATCAGATAGAGCGAATAGTGCGATGAGGGAAAGAACACCCGGTTAAGGCGGGGGCGCGCTTGAAACGACAAGGACAGGACAAGCATAGCGACTTGCCAGCTTTGGCGATCGACGCTCCTGGGGCGGCAATCTGGTCCGAACTTGCGGATCGGATCAAGCGTTGGGGTGCCGAGCTTGGCTTTGGCGCGATTGGAATTGCGGACCTCGATGTTGCGCAGGCGGCGCAGCGGTACGACAAGTGGCTCGAGCAGGGTTTTCACGGCCAGATGAGCTACTTGCAGCGTCATGCGGCGCTGCGCGCCGCGCCGATTCGACTTCAGCCCGGCGCGCTAAGAGTTATCAGCGCGCGGCTCGATTATCGGCCGCGCAGCGACACGAGCTCTTGGGTGCAGCGCGAACAAGGCCGCTTGGCTCAGGATGGCGCGGCGGTCATATCGATTTACGCGCGCGGTCGCGACTACCATAAGGTGCTGCGCACAAGGCTGCGCGCGCTGGGCGAGCGCATCGCGCGGGAGGTCCAGCACCCACCGTACCGGCCGTATTGCGACAGCGCGCCGATACTCGAGGTCGAGTTGGCCCGCAAAGCGGGTTTGGGCTGGCGGGGCAAGCACACGCTCTTATTGAGTCGGGAGGCAGGTTCCATGTTTTTTCTGGGAGAGATCCTCACGGATCTTCCAGTGCCAGTCGACGCACCGATTACCGAGCACTGCGGTAGCTGCACAAGTTGTATCGATGTGTGTCCGACGCGCGCGATCACGGCGCCGTACCGGCTGGATGCGCGGCGCTGCATCTCGTACCTGACGATCGAGCATGGCGGTTCGATACCGGAGCAGCTGCGTCCGCTGATGGGCAACCGCGTCTACGGTTGTGATGACTGTCAGCTTGTCTGTCCTTGGAATCGCTATGCAAAGTGCGCGAGCTTGCCGGACTTCGACGTGCGAAACGGCTTGGACAGCGCAAGTCTAGTGGAGCTATTTTCCTGGAACGCCGAACAGTTCGCGGCGCGCCATGCCGGCAGCGCAATACTGCGCATCGGCTATGAGCGCTGGCTGCGCAATCTTGCCATTGGTCTAGGAAACGCGAAGACATCGCCTGCGGTTGTTCAGGCGCTTCGCGGTCGCAAAGCCCACGAGTCGGCAATCGTCCGCGAACATGTGCATTGGGCGCTGCGCCGTCACGGAGTTGTCTGACGCAGCGCGAAGCTTGGCCCTCCGGGGCCGGGGCAATAGGCCGAAATTTGCAATCCACGTCAATAGGAGGTTCAACGGTCCAACAAGTGGCCGTTTATAATGCGCGCCGCTGCTGCTGTAGCTCAGTTGGTAGAGCAACTGATTCGTAATCAGTAGGTCGCCTGTTCGAGTCAGGCCAGCAGCACCAAATTGCATGTGTCAGCGCAATAGTGTTCACTAACCTAGCAACAGATCCTCTGCCGTGTAGGCGCCGTGTAGGTTTTCCCGGACCGTCTGCGGCATCTAGTGCCACCTTTGCGCTGCCGATCGCTTCCGCAGCTGGGGAGGGTCGGGTCCGGTTAGAGGGGCGCGCGCCTCCAAACTCGGGGACCTCCGGTCCCTCGCGGGATGGGTGCCTTCGCGTTTGAGCATCTTTCCGATTCGCTGACCGAAAAAACATCGCAGTCATCACTCGTGCGGCGTAGCGAGTTGATGTTGGCCACTGGACCGTGTGAATTACCGGTGTTGACCCATACCCCTCAATCGATGTACCGCGGGACCAGTCGTTCACGCGCTGACGGTTAGCGGACCGCCAGCCGTAGCCGAATCACTCGAAGGCGACCGCTCGTGAGGCGCTTGCAGCCATTCCAAGATGCCGTCGTCCACGGGGTCCCCGAGCAGTACCTTGCGGTCGTGCGCATAGTCCGTCAGCACGCGCCAGGGCAGCGCCTTTCCTTGCCGCGGGATGCGTTCATGGTTGCGGCGCACGTAGCCCGACTGCAGCGAGTCCATGATGCTCTCCTGCGTGGCGCTATTGTTGCGGTCGCGTGCGACGAAGCCCTGCCGCCCATTATCGCCCATGTAGCGTAGCAGGCGGCAGAAGTAGCGGCCCGATAGATCCGCCTTGAGCGTCCAAGCGGCATTGGTGTAGCCGAAGACCCAGACGAAATTCGGGATATCCTGAATCAGAACGCCTTTATAGATCAATTTTTCGCGGGCTTCCTGAGGCCGCCCGTCAACTACGAGCTCGGCGCCGCCCAGCATCTGCAGCTCCAATCCCGTCGCGGTAACGATGACGTCGGCCGCGAGTTCCTTGCCGCTAGTCAGGCGAATGCCGTCCTTCGTGAAGGTGGCGACGGTGTCGGTCTCCACGGAGGCCCGGCAGGATCGGATGGCGCGAAACAGGTCGGAGTTGGGCACGATGCACAGGCGCTCATCCCACGGCTGGTAGCGGGGCGTGAAGTGGCGCATGTCAACGTTTGGGCCAACTTGCTTGCGTACTTGTGCCAGAAGAAAGCGACGCATAAGGCTCGGATAGCGGCGGCAGGCCACGTACAGCAGGCGGCCTATGAGGATGTTGCGGCGGCGGGCCTGTGCATACACCCAGCGCGCGGGTAGCCTGCGCGCCAGGCCCTCGACGAAGTGATCAACCAAGGGCAGCGAGTAGTAGTAGGACGGCGAGCGCTGCAGCATGGTCACATGCTCCGCCTTCGCAGCAAGCGCCGGCACGAGCGTGACCGCTGTCGCGCCGCTGCCGATCACGACGATGCGCTTGTCCGCGTAGTCGAAGTCATGCGGCCACTGCTGCGGATGGATGCGCAATCCCGCGAAGTTCTCCTGCCCCGGGAATGCAGGCAGGTGGCCCGCGTCGTAGTCGTAGTACCCCGAGCAACCGACGACGTAGGTGCCGGTATAGTTCTGCTGCTGGCCATCGGCCTCGCCGACAGCTGTCACCGTCCAGCGGCCCACGGAACTGGACCACTCGGCACGGCGCACGCGCAGGCCATAGCGCACCTTTCGATCGACCCCATAATCTTGCGCCGTCGCGCGGATGTACTCGCGGATGGAAGGCCCATCGGCAAGCATCCTGGCCTCGTTCCAGGGCCGGAAGTCGTAGCCGAAGCTACCCATGTCCGAGTCCGAGCGGACGCCCGGGTAGCGAAAGAGGTCCCATGTTCCCCCGAGGTCCCGGCGCCGCTCCAGGAGAGCGACCCGCAGCTGCGGGAACTCGCGCGCGAGGTGGCACGCCGAACCGATACCCGACAGGCCGGCGCCGATGATGAGAACGTCGAAATCACGGTCTGCGTTCATGGCATGCATGCCAGTGGTTCAGCGGCAGCGCGGGACCGAATCTAACCGCGGATTTGCGCGAAAGCCGCACGTAGGAGATCGAATCGATGCTCAGCCTCGAAGCACATGCGCCCGCTCGTCAGTGTATCTCCGTTTGTTGGTGTCGCGATAAGCTGTTCGGACCTTCAAGGCTCAAGGCGCTTGACCAGTCCATTCTTGACGGCTGATCTCCCGCGCGTTGCTCTAAACCAATTTTCCGCTCGAAGCAACAAGAAGAGTCACTCTGCCGGTCGATCGCGTCGGGGAGTTGGCGACCTCTCCCACATCAACGCGCGGGTTCCGCCGGAGCGGTGCGCAACGTCAGCTTTCGCCTTGATTTGAAGTCCCAGCGGGAGAATCCGCTCCTGACCGGTTGTTCGCAATGGTAGCCCGCCGCAAAACCGACATCTACTGCAAACCGGACTACCCGGACGCAAACAATCGACCCAACGCGGACGTATAGGCTGTCCGAATGCGGACGCTGCCAACACACGATAGCGGAACTTGGCGTTTTCGCACAATCTGGACCCGTTGCCGACTTTCGAGTTCTCCGGCAGAGCGACCGCAATGGATCGGCAGGGGCGTTCTCGCCGGAACCGATACAGCCGCTCTCGTAGGTATTGCGGTCGGTGGACGAGCGCGCCCCTCGATGTGACCGCAGTGCAATGCCAACGCCACTGCCAGGCCGAGCGCGGGCAGGTATCAACGGCGCAG
>DASPWJ010000138.1:0-12278 GCA_035621895.1 Burkholderiaceae bacterium
CGCCATGGGCACCAATAGCTTACGGGGCCGTTCCCGCTGCTACGAAAACCCGCAGCGTAGGTTGCTTGTCGCGTGGTTTGCGCGTTAGTGATGAAATTCCTCTTCGCGTGCTCCCGCCCCTCTACACCACCGATCCGCGCCTGGTTCTGTGCATGCGGCAACGTCTTTGATGCGATGCGCTCATTTGACGCGCGTGCGAGCCGTGCAGTGCCGCCGGCGATCTTTGGGCGGCACACTGGCCAATGTGATGTGCAGACACCATCCGTGATCGCTCGATTGCGTGTGGTCGCGGGGGCAAATTCAACGGAAGCTTGAACCATGTCTGCGGCGCAGCGCGCAAACCATGTGAGCGGTTCGGACAATTCTGGCAAGTGAGCTTCATGGACTATGAGATCGGCTACTTCGATCTCGACGCCGGCCGCGTGGAGCCTGTGGACAACCCGTTCGGCCAGAGGTTGTCACCTATGTCTTAGGTACGTTCCGTAAGCTGTGTGTCCGGTCCGTACAGTCGATGTCTGGTGGCGGATCAGGGACTCGAACCCCGGACACAAGGATTATGATTCCTCTGCTCTAACCAGCTGAGCTAATCCGCCGAGCGTGCGCAGTATACGCGAGCGCGATCGTGCACCAAAAAAAAGCCGGCAGGTGCCGGCAGGGAGTTACTGCCCTGCCGGGGATCTCCCGGCAGGGTTTGGGGCGAAGGTCGCAAAGGCGTTTTCTCGCGGTGTCGGTGGTCGCCGCTGCGACCACCGTGAGAGCGCAGATCCGTAATCAGTCGTGCGCGTAGATGTCTCGATCCTTGGTTTCTGGCAAGAACAGCATGCCAATCACAAAGGTCATTGCCGCGACGATGATCGGGTACCACAAGCCCGAGTAGATGTTCCCGGTTCCCGCAACGATGGCAAACGCGGTGGCCGGCAGGAAGCCGCCGAACCAGCCGTTGCCGATGTGGTAGGGCAGCGAAAGCGAGGTGTAGCGGATGCGAGTTGGGAACAGCTCCACCAGCATTGCCGCAATCGGGCCATAGACCATGGTCACGTAGATGACGAGGATCGTCAAGATGATGACCATCATAGGTTTGTTGATCTGCTCCGGATCGGCCTTGGGCGGATAGCCTGCCGTCTTGATCGAGTCGGTAAGCGCCTTCTTAAAAGCTGCACCGGCTTTTGCAGCATCATTTTCGTTGGCGGCCAGAATATCGGCGTAGGAAACCGCGACATCGCCGAACTTCACAACCACCGGGGTTCCCGGCGCCACGGCTTCGTTGCTATAGCTCACGGAAGAAGTCGCCAGCGTACTTTTGGCAATGTCGCACGGGGCCGTGAATTTGGCGGTGCCGACCGGGTTGAACTGCACCGCACAGGTTTGCGGGTCGGCGACGATCACTCCTGGCGACTTGGCCTGCGCCGCCTCCAGTGCCGGGTTGCCGTAGTGGGTGAGCATGCCAAACAGCGGGAAGTACGTCAGCGCCGCTAGCAAGCAACCGGCCAAGATGATGGGCTTGCGGCCAATTCGATCCGAAAGCGCCCCAAACAACAGGAAAAACGGTGTGCCAAGGATAAGCGAAGCGCCAATGAGAATGTTGGCGGTGAGCCCGTCAATCTTGAGCGACTGCAGCAGGAAGAACAAGGCGTAGAACTGACCTGTGTACCAGACCACGGCTTGTCCCGCGGTGCCGCCCAATAACGCGAGCACGACGATCTTCAGGTTGCCCCAGCGCGCAAAGGACTCCGTCAGCGGCGCCTTGGATGTCTTGCCCTCCGCCTTAAGCCGCTGAAACGCCGGCGACTCGGCCAAAGTGAGACGAATCCACACGGAAATCAAAAGAAGGAAAAACGACAGCCAAAACGGAATGCGCCACCCCCAGTCGTTGAACGTGTCTTGGCTCAGGGTCTCGCGCGCAACGATGATGACGACCAGCGATAGCAGCAGTCCGACGGTTGCCGTTGTCTGGATCCATGAGGTGTACCAGCCGCGCTTGTCGCGTGGCGCGTGTTCGGCCACGTAGGTTGCCGCGCCGCCGTACTCGCCTCCTAACGCCAGACCCTGCAACAGTCGCAGGCTGATCAATATCACCGGAGCAGCGGCGCCCCACGTGTTGTAGCCAGGAAGGACGCCAACCAGGAAGGTCGACAGACCCATGACCGTGATGGTGATGAGGAAGGTGTATTTGCGCCCAACGAGGTCTCCGAGACGACCAAAGACAATCGCGCCGAAGGGGCGCACAGCAAAACCCGCAGCAAACGCGAGCAGCGTCATGATGAACTGCGCTGTTGGCGATAGTGGTACGAAGAACTGTTTGGCAATAATCGCAGCCAGCGTCCCGTACAGGTAAAAGTCGTACCACTCAAAAACGGTTCCCAACGAGGAGGCGAAGACGACGCGACGCTCCTCCTTGGTCATGCCTCGCCCAACCTCGGGCTTGCGCGACGCTTGCGGCAGTTCGCCGGCTACTGTACTCATAGACGATCTCCTTGTTCGTATGGTCGCGCGACCTTAGGCACGGCCGCGTCGCGCTTGCTGCGAGCGCTTTTGGGGCTGGGAAAAATCCGCCACGCGATGTTTTGCGCGACGTCTGGTGGGCGCAGCATGCGCAGCCAAACTTACACGGACCTTGCATTGCGTTTCTTGCCCGAATCCCATTTTGAGGCCCCGGCAATGCGCTTTCACCTTCTTGCTAGCGTGCTCGCTGTCCCTGCGCATTGCGGGGACTGGCTGCGTGGGGAAAAGAAATTTGAAATAAAGCGCCTGGAGGGATGGGTTCGGGTGTCGAATCCGCTCCACTGACACCGCGGCCCGTGTTGGTTTGGGACGCATCGGTAGGGTACTGCGGCATAGGCGGTTGGGCCAAAGTCGCACTTCGTGTCGGCCTCGCGTCGGTTAGTAGCAGCGTGGCGTTGTGCCGCGCTACGATCTCCCGCACGATCGCCAGCCCAAGACCGCTTCCGTCTTGTTTGCTGCCCAGCACGCGGTAAAAGCGCTCAAACACCTGGGCGCGCTCCGAGGGTGCGATGCCGGGGCCCGTATCTTCCACTTCCAAAAGCACGCGCTCGCCTTGGCGGCGCACGCGCACGGTTGTTACACGAGGCTCGCCGCCGCCGTCGCGAAGAGGCTTTGTCTCGCCATCTGGCGGGTTGCCGGCTGTATAGCGCAGAGCGTTGTCGATCAGGTTGTTTAGCATCTCGCGCAACATAGTTGGGGCACCGAGAATTCGACAGTCGTGCTCGGGCGCGTCCGCTGCCTCGGTCTCGTAACCCAAGTCGACGCGCAATACCATTGCTTGCGCCACCCAGTCCTGCACGACCTCCCGGGCGAGTCGGTCGAGATCGACCACCGCTAGCGCGCCAGGATCGCCCGCACCGTGCTCCGCGCGAGCGAGCGCGAGCAGTTGGTTCACCAGCCGAGTGGCGCGATCCGTCGACGCAGCGATCTGGCGCAACGTACGTTGCAGCTCCTGAGCGTCCACTTCGCGCTGTGCCAGCTCCGCTTGCGTGCGCAGTCCCGCCAACGGCGTCTTCATTTGGTGCGCCGCATCGGCAATAAATCGCTTCTGCACATCAAGGTTGTGTGTCATGCGTCCAAGCAGTTCGTTAAACGATGCCATCAGCGGCGTAAGCTCTTCCGGAGCCGCCTCGACATTGATCGGCGACAGATCATCGGGCGGACGGTTTCGAATCGTCTGCTGCAGTTTTGCCAGCGGCGCGAGACCACGCGACAAACCGAACCACACCAATACCAAGGCCAATGGCAGAACGACGAACTGCGGCAGGATCACGCCCTTGACGATCTCATTGGCCAACTGCGTGCGCTCAGCCGACGACTCGGCGACTTCGATCAATACCGCCGGTGTAGGCCCCGCAGCCGTCGCTGCCGTGGGCGCGACGACCCACGATTGGGCAACGCGCACAGGATGCCCGCGCAGCGATTCATCGCGCAACTGAAACGCACTGTCAAATTCGTTAGCTCCGCTGCCACTTGCGCCGTTGCCCGCGGCCGCTTTGGGCAGGTGCGGGCGAGGCAAATCGCGATCGCCCGCCAATATGGTCCCGTCGGCATCGGCAACCAAATACGCACCAGATTCGCCTACGCCGGTGCCGTAGATTTCCATCAGTCCCGGCGATGGGTCAAAAACCGCGCGGCCGTGGTCAAAGCGAACGTGGGCTGCCAGAACTTCGCCGCGCTCGATCAGGGCCCGGTCGAAGGGACTGCTGGCGATGGACTGTGCGACAAGGTAGGTCAAGGAGACGCTCATTGGCCACAGCAGCAGCAGCGGCGCAAACATCCAGTCCAAAATTTCGCCAAAGAGCGAACGCGTTTCGCCACGGCGCCAACTGGTGGGCACCAGCCGACCGCTATCCGAACGGGCGGGTCCGGTCGCAGTCGCCGTCGCGGGCGTTTGCCCGGCAACCCCTGATGCCACATCAATTGCCACGGCCGCAGCGCCTCTCTCAGCTGGACTTTGGTGCATGGGCTGCGGCGAGTTGACCGTTAATGCGGGTTTCGAGCGGACGCTCCAGGCAATAGCCCAGCCCCCGCACGGTAGCGATCCGCACGCCGCCGGGCTCGAGTTTTTTTCGCAGGCGGTGGACGTAGACCTCGATGGCGTTATTGCTCACCTCGTCGCCCCACTCGCAAAGATGATCGACCAATTGCTCCTTGCTTACCAAGCGTCCGGCACGCTGCAGCAGCGTTTCGAGAAGTCCGAGCTCGCGAGCGGAAAGATCTAGCACGACGTCGTTGATGCTGGCCACGCGCCCGACCGGATCCAGACAGAGGTCGCCATGCCGCAACAAGTTCTGGCCACTGCCCAAGGCCCGGCGCGTAAGGGCGCGTACGCGAGCCTCAAGCTCGGACAACGCAAAAGGCTTGGCCATATAGTCATCGGCGCCCAGGTCCAGGCCGTGTACCCGCTGCTCGATGCTGTCTGCGGCCGTCAAAATGAGAACCGGCACGTTAACTTTGCGCGCCCGCATGCGACGCAGGACTTCGAGTCCGGAAATGCCCGGCAACCCCAAATCAAGAATCACCAAATCGTAGGGCTGGGTGAGCAGCGCGCTTTCGGCATTGTCACCGGACTCGACCACGTCCACCGCATAGCCGCCGGCGCGCAAAGACCGCGACAGGCCGTCGGCCAGCACCCGGTCGTCTTCGGCGATCAGAATGCGCACGGCAGCGCCTTGCTATTCTTGCCGGGCACGGTGTCTCCTGCTTTCTTGGCGGCCGGTCGCGCCACAGCCTAGCGCCTTGTCCGCGCACGCGGCCAGCCGGCTGCAGCTCGCAGGCACGCTGAGGATGAAAATGCGCACGGCGCCATGAGCGGGCAGTCTAGCCGCGGAGCGCGGGCGGCCGCAACGGGCCGGCACTTGGGCGCGGAAAAGGAGCCGACTGCGGGTTCGGGGTGGGTGGTCTTGACGATCGGGCTGAATAAATTTACAGTATCACTGGGAATTTATTCAGTATCGAGTACGTCAAAACGCGTCCCGGGAGATCAAACAATGGATGACGGAAGGAGCGCCTTCGTGGCGGACAGCAAGGAACGGCAAAAAGCCCTGGCGGCAGCGCTGTCGCAGATTGAAAAGCAATTTGGCAAGGGATCGATAATGCGCCTTGCCGAAGGCGCGGTTGTCGAGGACATCCAAGTCGTCTCGACCGGTTCACTCGGCTTGGATATTGCCCTGGGTGTGGGCGGTCTGCCACGGGGGCGGGTTGTGGAGGTCTACGGCCCAGAGTCCTCGGGCAAGACGACACTGACACTACAGGTGATCGCTGAAATGCAAAAGGTCGGCGGTACCTGTGCGTTTATTGACGCCGAGCACGCGCTCGACGCGCAGTACGCGCAAAAGCTTGGTGTCAACCTGCAAGACTTGCTGATCTCACAGCCGGACACGGGAGAGCAGGCGTTGGAGATCGTCGATGCACTGGTGCGCTCGGGTTCCGTGGATCTGATTGTTATCGACTCGGTGGCTGCGCTCACTCCCAAGGCGGAAATCGAGGGCGAAATGGGCGATTCGCTGCCGGGCCTGCAGGCGCGCCTGATGAGCCAGGCGCTGCGCAAATTGACGGCAACGATCAAGCGCAGCAACTGCTTGGTGATCTTCATCAACCAGATTCGGATGAAGATCGGCGTCATGTTCGGCAATCCGGAGACCACGACGGGTGGCAATGCGCTGAAGTTTTATGCGTCCGTTCGCCTGGACATCCGTCGCGTCGGTTCGATAAAAAAGGGCGAGGAAGTCATCGGCTCCGAGACTAAGGTCAAGGTCGTCAAGAACAAGGTTGCGCCGCCGTTTCGCCAGGCTGACTTCGACATCCTGTATGGCGAGGGCATTTCGCGCGAGGGCGAAATCCTCGATCTCGGAAGCCAACACAACATCGTCGAAAAATCCGGCGCGTGGTATAGCTACGGCGGCGAGCGTATTGGCCAGGGCAAGGACAACGCCCGCGAATTCTTGCGTGCCAATCCGGCCGTCGCCGTCGAGATCGAAAACAAAATTCGCGAGACCCTGGGCGTCAGTGCACGCCCACAGCCCGTCGTTGCGGATTCCTGAAAGAGAATGCACGCGTGGAGCGCACACGCGAGCTTCTCGCCAAGGGCCTAGGCGACGGTGCCAAGCAGCTGTTGCGCCGCGCCTTGGCGGCACTAGCCCGTCGCGAGTACGGTCGCGTTGAACTTGAGCGCAAATTGCAGCGCGACTTGCATTCTCCCGAGCAAAGCAGCGACGTTCCACAGGTACTCGATCGGCTACAGGCCAAGGGACTTTTGTCCGATGAGCGAATGGCCCAGAGCTTCGTGCGCACGCGCGCTGCACGCTATGGCCGACTGCGCATCGAACGCGAGTTGCTGCGCCGAGGGCTAGAGCGTTCTACGATCGCCGAGGCGCTGGCACCGGCGGCTGACGAATTTACCGTGGCCCTGTCGCTGTGGCGGCGAAAGTTCGGTCAAATCCCGACTACGGCACAAGAGCGGGCCCGCCAGGCGCGTTATCTGATGGCGCGCGGGTTTGATTCATCGATCGTCGCGCGTATCGTCGGTGGATCCGTGCAGAGCGAAACCTAGTTCTGCCGTCGATGGCGCAACTTGCGCCGACGTGATCTCAGTTTCGCCGTCCTTGACGGCGGTCAAGGCGAATTCTGCGCAGCGCTATGTCGGCGTTGCGCGCTGCCCTGCCTGGGCAAGCCGTTGATATAAGATCGATTGGTGCGCAGTGCGCCTAACGCGCCTGATTTGCATCCACTATGTCGCAAGCCCATCGTCGACTCGTCCACACCCGCTCAATTCGCGCGTATGCCTACGCGCGTGAAGACAAACTCTGGGACCTTGTAGCAAGCCTGCAAGACGTCAAGCAGGCCGACTTCCCGCTGGAAGTCGGCGTGCGGCCGGCGGGAACGCCGTACCACGACATGGAGCTGACGGTGACGATCGACAATACGATGCAGATCCTCGATGTGCGCGCCGAAACGCGCGCCTCGCCTTACCCGGGAGCATGCGACTCTTTTCCCGAGGTCTATCGCAGGTTGATCGGACTTAACCTGATGAAGGGGTTTCGTGAAAAGGTGCGAGAGCGCGTCGGTGGTATCGAGGGCTGCACGCACCTGACCGAGTTGACCACGATTTTGCCGACGCTGGCGATCCAGACCTTTGCCGGTGAGCTGCATCCTCCGGTTCGCAAAAGCGAAACCAAGCCCCTGCAACTGGATCGTTGCCGCGCCTTGCGAACTGATGGCCCCTTTGTGGCGACACACCACCCACGCTGGTACCAAAAAAAAGGAGAGACGACGTGAAGATTCACGAGTACCAGGGCAAGGAAATCTTGCGCCGCTATGGCGTACCGGTTCCGCGCGGCGAAGTTGCCTTCTCGGCCGAAGAAGCCGTCGGCATCGCACGCCGGCTCGGTGGCCCGGTATGGGTCGTCAAGGCACAAATCCACGCCGGCGGACGCGGGAAGGGCGGCGGCGTAAAGCTGGCTCGATCGCTCGAGGAAGTGCGTGCCCGGGCGCAGGAGATGCTTGGCATGCAACTGGTCACCCACCAGACTGGGCCGCAGGGTCAAAAGGTACGTCGGTTGCTAATCGAGGAAGGAGCCGATATTCGCAAGGAGTACTACCTCGGTATGGTCGTTGACCGCACTGCACAGAAGGTGTGCCTTATCGCCTCCAGCGAGGGGGGCATGGACATCGAGGAGGTGGCCGCGCATACGCCGCAGAAGATTCACCGAGTTTTTATCGATCCGGTCGCAGGACTTACTGCTGACGATGCCGATCAGGTCGCCCGGTTCATCGGGATTGCGCAATCATCGCAAACGCAGGCACGCGCAGCCTTGCAAGGTTTGTACCGGGCGTACTGGGAGAGCGATGCTGCGCTGGCCGAAATCAACCCGCTTGTGCTCAGCGGCGACGGTCGTCTGATCGCGCTTGATGCAAAGTTCAATTTTGATGCCAACGCTTTGTTTCGGCACCCGGAAATCGTGGCACTGCGCGATCTTGACGAAGAAGATCCGGCCGAGATTGACGCTTCCAAATTCGATCTTTCCTACATCCAGCTTGACGGCGACATCGGTTGCCTGGTCAATGGTGCCGGGCTGGCGATGGCCACCATGGATACGATCAAACTCTATGGCGGCAGTCCCGCCAATTTTTTGGATGTGGGCGGCGGAGCCACCGCCCAAAAAGTGACCGAGGCATTCAAGATCATGTTGCGTAGCACGCACCTGAAGGCGATCCTTGTCAATATCTTTGGCGGCATTATGAAGTGCGACACGATTGCCGAGGGTCTCATTGCCGCCTCGCGCGCGGTGCACCTGTCCGTGCCGCTGGTGGTGCGAATGAAGGGCACCAACGAGGCGCTGGGCCGCAAGATGCTGGCCGAATCAGGGCTGCCGATCATCTCGGCCGACACTATGGCCGAGGCAGCGCAGCGAGTGGTCGCAGCGGCCCGCTAGGTGCCGACGCATATGTCTCCAAGTCCCATTAGCTTGCACAGGCTGCTTTGCACGCGACCGGTCGCTGTCGCCATTTAGCAGGAGCGCAGTATGAGCATTTTGATCGACAAAAACACCCGCGTCGTCACGCAGGGCATCACCGGTAAGACCGGTCAATTTCACACGCGCGCATGCCGCGAGTATGCCTTTGGGCGCGAATGCTTTGTCGCAGGAGTCAATCCCAAAAAGGCCGGGGAAGACTTTGAGGGCATTCCCATTTATGCCTCGGTGCGCGAGGCCAAACGCCAGACGGGTGTCAACGCTTCGGTGATTTACGTTCCGCCCGCTGGGGCGGCCGAGGCGATCTGGGAGGCGGTCGAGGCCGAGCTCGATCTGGTGGTGTGCATAACCGAGGGGATTCCCGTGCGCGACATGATCGTGGTGCGAGACCGCATGCGCAAGGCCAAGTCCCCCACCATCCTCTTAGGTCCGAATTGCCCGGGGCTGATTACGCCAGAGCAAATCAAGATCGGAATCATGCCGGGCCATATACATCGCCGTGGTCGCGTCGGCGTAGTGTCGCGCTCCGGAACCTTGACGTATGAAGCGGTAGCGCAGCTCACCGAACTCGGCCTGGGGCAGTCCAGCGCCGTGGGTATCGGGGGCGACCCGGTCAATGGACTAAAGCACCTCGATGTCCTGCGGCTATTTAACGAGGACCCGGAAACTGACGCGGTGATCATGATCGGCGAAATCGGCGGAAGTGACGAGGAAGCGGCTGCCGCATGGGCAAAGGACAACATGAAAAAACCCGTGGTCGGTTTTATCGCCGGAGTCACGGCGCCCCCGGGCAAGCGGATGGGCCATGCGGGGGCCATCATCTCGGGGGGCAAGGGTACCGCGCAAGAAAAACTCGATGCTCTGGAGGCTGCGGGCATACGCACGACAAAAAATCCCTCGGAGCTGGGTCAGCTGCTAAAAAGTGTCCTTTGAACAGTGGCGAACAAGCACAACATTAAGAGGGCCGAGCGACCGTGGCGCGCCGAACTTGGGGTGTATCTCGAGCGATCGGATGCCGGTCGTCCTCGTAGAAAACGCGCCAAGATGGGCTAATCTGCGCGGCAACCGGCTTGCTTTCACCATGGCCTCCGTCAACGATCTCGCTTTGCGTTTTGCTTTAAAAAGCCACCCGGGCAAGATTCGCCCGCTGAACGAGGATGCGCTCGGCGCCGACCCCAACATCGGTCTGTTCGTTTTGGCCGATGGACTGGGCGGCTATAACGCGGGCGAGGTTGCCTCCACGATGGCCGTCAGCAGTCTGCTCAGCGGATTGGGCGCGCAGTTGCAGCGGGCACACAGCAGCGAGGACAGCAGCTTCGATCCGGCTGGCGCCCTGCGTAGTGCGCTCGTGTCGATGAACGAGGAGATTTTTCGAGCGGCGCTGCAAAGCGCGGTCTACGAGGGAATGGCCACTACGGCGGTCATCGCCTGGTTTCTAGGAGGCCGACTCTGGGTTGCGCATGCCGGTGATTCGCGCCTGTATCGTTTTCGATCAGGCGCACTGCAGCAAATCACGCGGGACCATTCTTTTTCCCAGGAGCTGCTCGACGCAGGCATGATCAATGAGGAGGAAGCGCGGGTCTTGCCGGCCAAGAATCTGGTCACGCGCGCGGTGGGCGCCTCTCCTACGCTCGAGCCCGAAGTGCACGACTACGATGTGGAGGCCGGCGACATCATCCTTTTGTGTTCTGACGGCTTAACCGAAATGGTTAGCAACGACGACATTGGTGCGGTGGTCTCGGCCGATGTCCATGACATCGCCCAGGCGGCGAGGCGCTTGGTGGACGGTGCTAATGAGGCCGGCGGACGCGACAACTGCTCCGTAATTTTGATTCGGGTCGATGACGGGCAAGGTGACTTCGTGCAGGACCAAAGCGCATCGGGCGGTATGGCCAGCGCTGAGGCGCTATCGGAAGAGGCTTCGGGCGCGCAACCGGGGGACGCCGCCCCCCTGGCGCCACTTGGCCCTGAGCCGGTGGCCACTAGCTAGTTCCCGCGAGCTTGGATTGGCCCATTTTCCGAAGGAGCGAGCAGCCGATATCGAGCAAACGTTTTGGAGAGCACACCGGTGGGGCCAACCGTATTGGCATGGGCCAAAGGTACTGGCAAAATCACGTATTGATGTTTTAGGTGTTTCATATCAGGGGCGAAAAGACGATGTTGGGGGAAGGGCGGGCCATGCCGAGACTGGTCTTGAGCTTGGACGGCGTCGTGTTGCGCGAAGTGACCCTGGCCAAGGATCGCACGACGATTGGCCGGCGTTCGCATAACGATATCGTCATAGACAATTTGGCGGTAAGCGGCGAGCACGCCGTGATGATCGCCAACGGCGAAGACACGTATCTCGAAGATTTGGGTTCGACCAACGGCACCACCGTCAACGGGCAGCCGATCAAAAAGCACTTGCTACAAAGCGGCGACACGGTCGAGATTGGCAAGTACCGCCTGCGCTATCAGGTCGACGGCGTGCACAGTGAAGAGCACGCGGTCGATATCGACACCTCGCAACCGCTGCGGCGCGAGTTCTATGGTCCCGGGCCTTCCACCGTTCAGTTGCGCCAGCCGGGCGCGCAGGACACGACGCCTCAGCCTAATGCGACGATCAAGATTCTCACCGGTGCCAACGCCGGGCGCGAGCTCGCGCTCGTCAAGGCGCTGACCACCGTGGGCCGCCCGGGCCACCAGGTCGCGGTCATCACGCGCCGGCCAACCGGATACTTTATCGCCCATGTCGAGGGCGAAATCTTCCCCATGGTCAACGGTCAGAACTTAGGATCGGCTGCTCATCCTTTGCATAACGGCGACGTCATCGAGCTCGCCGGCGTGCAAATGGAGTTTTCTTTCCCGCATCAGCACGCCGTAGCCGCCGCATAGGTGTCAACGATTTGGCGGCCTTGGTTCCGGCGTTTTGCCGCGCTAAGTGACACTGCGCGTCAGAAATATGACCAATTTGGTCATGGTCAGGATGCAAACGGTCAAATATTGACGCTATTTAAGCCTTTTTATCTTCCTTCGGGCTGGCATGCTTCTTGAGTCTATTGCTGGCATCGGCTCGAGCGTTTTTTGGGTTTTGCGACTGGACGCCGGTTTTTCCCTAACTTTTTGGAGCATTCTCATGAAGCGGCAAATTCGAACCTCCCAGCGCGGTTTTACGCTGATCGAGCTGATGATTGTGGTTGCGATCATCGGCATTTTGGCGGCGATCGCGATTCCGCAGTACCAGAACTACACGATTCGGGCCAAGGTGACGGAAGGTCTGAGCCTTGCCGATGGGGCCAAGACGGCCGTATCGGAGACCTA
>DASPWJ010000139.1:0-5165 GCA_035621895.1 Burkholderiaceae bacterium
CTCGTCGGACGCCGTCAGTGGAACAAGCACACGGATGATATTTGCGTTCGATCCACACGAAAGCAGTATCAAACCACGCCGATCGGCCTCGGACACAAGGCGCTTAGTCAACTCCGCGTCGGGTGCATCGAGTCTGCCATCTTCGAACAATTCCATCGCTACCATCGCGCCCAGCCCGCGCACGTCGCCAACGGTTCGGTGCTTTTTCGCGATTTTCTCCAACCCCGAACGAACACGCTCACCGAGCAAACGCGCGCGCGCCAACAGCCGCTCCTTTTCGAACACTTTCAGTACTTCCAACGCGGCGACCGCGGCCAGTGGGTTGCCCGAATAGGTGCCCCCCAGCCCACCGGGATTTGGTGCATCCATGATGTCCGCCCGGCCGATAATTGCCGAGATGGGAAATCCGCCTGCGATTGACTTGGCCATGGTGATGATGTCCGGAACAACGCCCGCGTGCTCAATGGCAAACCAGGTTCCGGTACGCCCCATGCCGCACTGGATTTCGTCGGCGATCAGCACGATTCCGTAGCGATCGCAAAGACTGCGCAGGGCCTGCAAGAAATCAAACGGCGCCACGTAAAACCCGCCCTCTCCCTGAACCGGCTCGACGATGATTGCCGCAACCCGCTCCGGCTCGACATCGTTCTTGAAGATGTGTTCGATTGATGCCATGGCATCTTGTACGCTCACGCCAAACAGGGCATTGGGAAAGCGCGCGTGAAATATTTCTGCTGGGAACGGGCCGAACCCCACTTTATATGGTGCGACCTTGCCGGTGAGCGACAAGGTCAGCATGGTGCGTCCGTGAAAGCCGCCACCAAAGGCGATCACACCCGAGCGTTTGGTGTAAGCGCGCGCGAACTTGATCGCGTTTTCGACAGCTTCGGCGCCAGTCGTCATGAAGAAGGTTTTTTTGGGGCTAGCACCCGGCGCAAGCGCATTGAGCCGCTCGGCTAATTCAACGAGCGGCTCATAGGCGAGAACCTGAAAACAGGTGTGGGTTACCCGATCGAGCTGTTCGCGAACGGCAGCAACGACCTGCGGATGGCGATGGCCCGTATTCAGAACGCCGATACCACCTGCAAAATCGATATACCGTCGCCCCTCGACGTCCCAAACCTCGGCGTTCAGTGCGCGGTTGATAAACACTTCATGTACCTGGCCCGAACCGCGCGGCATTGCTGCTCGCCGGCGCGCCATTAGTGCGGCATTGGTGGGCTGCGTGCCCGACGCCAGGGGATCGCGTTTCATGTCGCCTCCAACTGTTCTTGCTAACGGCTCACGGTCGGTACACTGCATGCGCTGCAGACTCCCGCAGATCGCGCAAATTCAAATTGTAGCCTTGCCGGATGACCCCGCGGATGATCCACCAAGGCGGGATTCAGTTACATCATTTTGCAATTATCGTCCTTTAGGGCGCGGGCCTCGGCCGCATCGTCTGCAATAAGCACGTAGTATCAGAGCCTAGCGTGGCGCATTTCATCGATCCGGGCTCCGGCGTTGTAGGGCACCATAGGACGCACGCAAAATTCCACGGAAAGGACCGCGCACTGATGGTTTTCCGCCGCGTTATAAAGGTTTTGTCTTGCAAGGCTCCTGCCCTGCGCATGGTTTGCCAGAAGCACGCGCTCAGTGTCCGGGCGGTAGCGATGCCACTCATCGCCCTGGGTTTGGTCTGGCAAAGTTCACCCGTACACGCCGCGCTCGGTGCGAACGTCAAGACGGTGGAAATCGACCGTCAGCAAATCCGGGCTACGACGCGGGTCACCGCGCACCCCGCCTACTCCGTGCACGAACTGCAGTCGGCCGGCAGCGCACTCGTGCGCGAATACGTCTCGGCTAGTGGCGTCGTGTTCGCGGTCTCCTGGGGCGGCCCCACGATGCCGAACCTGCGCCAGCTGCTGGGAGCGCACTTTGACTCGTATGTGGGCTCGGCCAACCGTCAGCGCGGTGGCCACGGCCACCTTGTCGTTCACGAAGGCAGCCTGGTCGTCGAATCTGGTGGCCACATGCGCTCCTTTCATGGCCGCGCGTACCTCAGCGATGCGTTACCCAGCGGAGTTGTGCTAGATGAGATTCAGTAAGACAAGAGATTGCCTGATTGCGCGTACTGGCGCGCTCACCACTTTGACGGTCTGCCTGTTGGTTGCATCTTGTGGTGGCGGAGGCGGCGGCTCGGGCTCGAACAACTTTAGTAACGGTGGATCGACCATCGCCCAGCAGGTTGCGGCATGCGAGGCTACTCTGCCCCAATTGGAGACCACGGGCTTAGCCAGTAACGAGGCGTCGGTCATTGTTGATGCAGGACCCTGTGCCTATGGCGTGCCCTTTGGCTCCCCACAAGGTACGGCGCCCTCGGTCTTTATTGTCGGCGCAGCCAACGCCCCTTACACAAGCGTCACGGTTTGCATCCATGGAACTTCCACCTGCCAGACGATCGATCACGTCCTGGTCGACACCGGCTCGTTTGGACTGCGCTTGATGTCTTCGGTGCTTAATTCGAACATGGCGCTGCCCGCAGTCCAAGTTTCGGGTGCGCCGCTTTTTGAGTGCGCGCAGTTTGCCGCCGGCTACCTTTGGGGAGCCGTGCGCAGTGCCGACATCAAGATCGGGGGGCCGTCCAACGTCGGGGAGCTGGCTTCGGGCGTAAATATCGAAGTCATTGGCGATGCGAGCGCTGGAACTGCACCAACTGCTTGCTCCAATACTGGCCCCGCCTTAAACGACGTCGCATCCTTCTTCGCCAACGGCGTACTGGGCGTTGGTCTATTTGTCAACGACTGTGCAACGGGCACAACGTGCCAGGCCGCGTTGCTAAGTACCCCGCTGTATTACAACTGTCCCTCGTCCGGCAATTGCGCTGCCGTGGACACGCCATCTGCAAACCAGGTGTCCGACCCCGTGGCCTCGTTTGCGGTGGACAAAACCGGAGTGGTGTTGGAGTTGCCGCCAATCGCGAGCGCAACCGGAGCGCAAAACGTCTATGGCACGCTGGTGTTTGGCATCGATTCTGCCGCGGGCAACAACTCGATTCCGAATAGCGCCAATGTATACGTGGCCGACGGCCTTGGCGACTTCTCTGCTTCGGTCACTAGTGCCGGCCCCTACCCGGCGTCCGTAGAGACCTGCGCCAACAGCTTCATCGACAGCGGCTCCAATGGGCTCTTTTTGCCGACTAGCGCCATACCCACGCTGCCCGCCGATTCAAACGGTTGGTTTACTCCATCAACAACTGAGAATATGGACTTGGTGGTCACCGGTGCGGCGATGGCAATTACCGGACTTCCTTCGAATCAGTCGCCGGCCATCGCGTTGACTATTGCCAACGCGGATTCGACGCTTTTCCCAGCTAATGGCGGCAACAACACCGCCTTTAACGATCTGGGTGGCACGGCCTCAGCCGGTGGAAGCTGCGATACTGGTCCGAGCGGGAGCGAAACTCCAAGCAACGCAAGTGCGGGCATAGATGTGGGGTTGCCATTTTTCTATGGTCGACCAGTGTTTGTGGCCAATGAAAATGTTGAAACCACGGGCGTCTCCTTCAAAGGCACGAACTACGTCTTACCGTTTTGGGCGTTTTAAAACACACGTGCGGTCTGTCGGATCGCTTGCCTAGACCGCGCGTTGGCGGCAAGATCATCGAAAAGGACTTGCGACCGCGCTAGCAAAACATCTCTGCGCAAGTTCAGCGGTCGGAACGTCGCAGCACAAGACACAAAATCCGCTGCATCGGACCCGCAGCACAGCGTTGAGGTTCGTTTACGCCTTTCCGCCGCCAACGTAAACCGCCCAAAGATGCGCCAGATCGGCCGCACCGTCGGTACCCTGCACGCTACGCAGCATCTGAACGGCCTTAGCCTTGTCCCCGGCTAGGTAGTAGGCAATTCCAATGTGCAACTTGGCATCCTCGGGATGCTTCAGTGCTCCCTTGCGAAGTCCCTTTTCCATCATCGAAAGGCCGTGGTCGAATTTACCGTTCAGAACGTAGTTGTAACCCGTGTTGAGCAGCGCATCGCCGCCCTTGGCCTTCTCCGCATCCGCATCGCCCTGCCCCAGATTCTTCAAGTCTTCCGCGGCATCCTTGTTGACTTTGTTTTGGAGGCGCTTGTGGCGCTCAGCCTCCGCTCCCTTGCCCAGGACCCCGGCTGCGAAGCCTTGGTCGACCACCTTTTTGGCCTCCGCCGGGAAGCCGGCCTCCAGAGCCAGCTGACCCATTGCCATGAAATCAGACTCGTGTTTCAAATCGCCTAGTGCCAGTTGCAAGCGCAGAAGGTCAAGTTCCAGACGCTCGGCAAATCCCGCGCGGTGTACCAAGTGGCTGATAGCCAGTTGCCAATACTCCTTCTTCGGATAGGAGCTCAAAAGTTTCTCGAGCACGGCGCTTGAACCCGCGCTGTTGCCTAGCTTCTGGTAGCAAGTTAGCAGCAGTTGCAGATGCACTTCGCTAGCTGTGCGACCGGCCTTTTCATCCGAGTCGACGAGCGTCTTTAGCTCCGATGCTGCCGCACCAAAATCATTGTTCAGGTAATACGAGTTAATGAGCAGGTCCTGCACGCCGGGATCCGTGCCGCCATCTTTGATGTAACGAGCAGACCAGCTTGCGGCCTTGTTGTAGTTCTTGATCTTGAAGTACGTGCCCGCAATAGCCTGGATGACACGGAGCTGTTCGGCCGCGGGCAAGCGGCCACTGGCTACCACGGACTCAAAGGAGCTAGCCGCAAGTTCGTCATCGCCGTTGTTGGCGGCAGCAGAGCCGCGCATGCGGTCAATAATGTAATTTTCATAAGACGTGCGGTTAGGCACGGCCTCGGCCTCGCGGATTTTGGCCAATGCCTCCGCATACTTCTTTTGCTTCATCAGGTCCTGCGCCGCCTGCAAGGGTTTACCGACTTCTTCTCGCACCGTTTCCTTGGCTGCCGTGGAAGAAGCTGGCGGCGTTTCCTCGGCGCTCGCCCCTGCAGCACCAAGCCCGAACAACAAGACCAGCGGGAGCGCCAAGGACGATGCAAACGCACCAGGCGCGCTAAAGAGGGTAGAACGCATTACAGGCCTTTCTTGCGGGCTACTTCACGAATTGCTCATTTCCGACCAAACCGATTTTCTTTACTCCGATGCGCTGCGCCGAGGCCAGAACTTCGGCAACATACTTGTAGGTTGCTAGC
>DASPWJ010000140.1:0-30045 GCA_035621895.1 Burkholderiaceae bacterium
ATCGGCCAGATGCCCAATTGGCGCGGGTTTGCCTGACGGTTTCCCAATTAAACCGCGCCGTGGCTGGATCGCTGCAGCGCGAGTTTGGGATGCAAAGGGTGCGCGGCGAGATCGCTTCGCTTACGCGTGCGGCGAGCGGGCACTGGTATTTTGCGCTCAAAGACGACAGCGCCCAGGTGCGTTGCGTGATGTTTCGCGGCCGCAACCAGCGTCTGGATTTTTCGCCGCGCGACGGCGACGAGGTCGAGGTGTTGGCCAGCGTCGGCCTGTACGAGCCCCGTGGCGATTTTCAGCTCACCGTGGAGGCGATGCAGCGCTTTGGCGCCGGGCGGTTGTGGGAGCAGTTCGTGCGCTTGCGCCAACGTCTCGCCGCCGAGGGGCTTTTTGATCAGGCGATCAAGCGCGCGCTGCCGCTTGTGCCGCGCGCGGTGGGAATCGTGACCTCCTTGCAAGCTGCGGCGCTGCGCGATGTCTTAACGACACTGCGACGGCGCGCACCGTACCTGCGAATCATCGTCTACCCGGTTCCTGTGCAAGGCGCCGAAGCCGGCACGCGCATCGCATCGATGCTGGCCACAGCTTCGCGTCGCCGCGAAGTGCAAGTGCTGCTGCTTGTCCGAGGTGGGGGCTCCATCGAGGACCTGTGGGCCTTCAACGAAGAGCAGGTCGCGCGGGCGATCCGCGCCAGTGCACTGCCCGTGATCGTCGGCGTGGGGCATGAATCGGATTTCACTATTGCCGATTTTGCCGCCGACGTGCGCGCACCAACGCCCACCGCGGCCGCCGAGCTCGTGGCCCCTGAGCGAGGCGCTTTGCTGCGTGAGCTTGGTTTGCGCTTGCGTGTGCTGGCGCGCGCCGCATCGCGCGCCAGCGGCGAGCGCGCGCAGCGCCTAGACTACGCGATGCGCGTGTTAGCCGCACCCCGGGCACCATTGCGCGGCCTGGAGCTGCGCATCCGCGAGTTGCGCAGCCGCTGCGGTTTTGCCGCCCGTGAGCAGGGTCGGCGGGCGCGTGCCCTGATCCTCGCGCAGAACCGCGCGCTTTTGCGTGCCCGCCCGGACCTGCCCGCAGCCGTTGGCCAGCTGGCGCAACTGAGTCGACGTTTGCGCGTTGCCCAACAGCACCTGTTGACGGCCCATCGCAACGCGCTGATGCAACAGGCACGAGCGCTGGCGCACCTGAACGTGCAAGGAGTGCTCGATCGCGGCTTTGCGATCTTGCGCGATTCGCTTGGCCGATTGCTCACTGACGCCGCCCAGATGAGCGCGGGTGACCGGGTCAATGCCCGTTTGGCACGCGGCAGCGCCGAACTGATCGTAGAGGCGATAAGACCCCACGACGACCGATGATGCAGACTATGGCCCACGCAATAGAATTGCCCAAGGTGCCCGCGCACGCGATCCAAACCGCAAGGGCGTTAAAACGTACCAAAACCAAGGAACTCGACGATGGAACACACTTTGCCCGCGCTGCCCTATGCCGCCGATGCTTTGACGCCCTATATGTCGAAAGAGACATTGGAGTACCACTACGGCAAGCATCACCAGACCTACGTGACCAATCTGAATAACTTGATCAAGGGAACTGAGTTCGCCCAGCAAAGCCTTGAGGAAATTGTGCGCAAATCGAGCGGCGGGATTTTCAACAACGCGGCCCAAGTTTGGAACCATACGTTTTTCTGGAACAGCTTGCGCCCAGGCGGTGGCGGGGAGCCCGAGGGCGCGCTGGCCAAGGCGATCAACGCCAAGTGGGGATCGTTTGCCGCGTTTCGCGAGGCGTTCTCCAAGAGCGCGGTGGGAAATTTCGGCTCAGGCTGGACCTGGCTGGTGAAAAAATCCGACGGTACGGTCGATATCGTCAACACCTCCAATGCGGGAACCCCGTTGACGACGACGGATAAGGCGTTATTGACGCTCGATGTCTGGGAGCATGCCTACTACATCGACTATCGCAACGCCCGGGCCAAGTACGTCGAGACGTTCTTGAACAATCTGGCCAACTGGCAGTTCGCCGGCCGCAATTTCGGCTAGCGCCGCGACCCGATTCCCTGTAGCCGGCTGCCCGGGGTGATGCCGTGCCGGCTGAACCACTGCGCACTCATCTCCAGGGCGTATCGCACGGGTCGGCGCGCGCAGTGGCTTTCGTCGGTTTGCGGCTTCATCTCTTCGATGTTCACAACCGTGCCATCGTCATCGAGAAACGCGACCGAGAGCGCAATAAGCGTATTGCGCATCCACATGCATTGCATCTCGGGGCGGTCAAAGACGAACAGCATTCCGTGATTGGGAGCAAGGCCCTGGCGAAACATTAGTCCGCGCATACGGGCGCTATTGTTGTCCGCGAGTTCGGCATGGATCAGATGAATGCCGGCGTTTAGCTGCACCATTGGCGTCAGCTCCGCAGCGTCTTCGGGCCGGGCGGCGCCGTAAGCGAGCAGACCCGCAAGGGCCAAGGCACCCAAGGTGGTGATGCTGCGAGCGTTTTTGGCGCGCAGGACAAGTGCGAGCGGCGCGGAGGGCTTCATCGTCGCGAGGACTTTGCAAAGGCGCACGCGGGTGCGCACAGGCGCGACTGTAGTGCAATGTCGCGCCTACGCTCAAATCGCTTTGGCGCGGTTGCCAGCGCACCGCGATGCACTTACGCCCGCGCGTGGCACGTACTGGCTTTGAGGTCCCGCAGAATCACGCGCGCTACACTGCGCGCTCATTTTGAGCGGAGCAGGAGCATTGGACGACCCATGAGCAAACACATCAAGGTACCCACGCAAGGGCAAAAGATTACGGTGCAAGCCGACGGCACACTGAACGTTCCCGATCAACCGATCATTCCCTACATCGAGGGGGACGGCACGGGCGTGGACATTACGCCGGTGATGATCAAAGTCGTCGACGCGGCGGTTGCCAAGGCCTACAGCGGCAAGCGAAAGATCATCTGGATGGAGATTTTCGCTGGCGAAAAGGCCACCCGTGTTTACGGCCCCGATGTGTGGTTGCCCGAGGAGACGCTCGCCGTGTTGCGCGAGTACGTCGTATCGATCAAGGGTCCACTGACGACGCCCGTGGGTGGGGGCATACGGTCCATCAACGTGGCCTTGCGCCAGGAACTCGACTTATACGTGTGTCTGCGCCCGGTGCGCTACTTCAAGGGTGTTCCGAGTCCGGTGCGCGAGCCCGAAAAGACCGACATGGTCATCTTTCGCGAAAATTCCGAGGACATCTACGCGGGCATCGAATACGAGGCCGAATCGGAGAAGGCGCGCAAGCTCATCGATTTTCTTCAGCGTGAAATGGGCGTCACCAAAATCCGCTTTCCCGCGACTTCCGGCATTGGCATCAAGCCCGTCTCGCGCGAGGGAACCGAGCGCCTCGTTCGCAAGGCTATTCAGTACGCTCTAGATAACCGGCGCAAGTCGGTGACTTTCGTGCATAAGGGCAACATCATGAAGTTCACCGAGGGCGCCTTCGCAAGATGGGGCTATGCCCTGGGGCAGCGCGAGTTCGGCGCCCAGCCGCTCGATGGCGGCCCCTGGCAGGTCATCAACGCAAGCCATGGCCAAGTCATCCTAAAAGACGTCATAGCTGATGCTTTTTTGCAACAAATTTTGCTTCGACCGGCCGAGTACGACGTGATCGCAACGCTGAATCTGAATGGCGACTACATCTCGGATGCCTTAGCTGCCCAGGTCGGTGGCATCGGAATTGCTCCGGGAGCAAATCTCTCCGACACGGTGGCGATGTTTGAAGCCACGCACGGCACCGCGCCCAAGTACGCTGGCAAAGACTATGTCAATCCGGGCTCCGAGATCCTCTCCGCGGAGATGATGCTGCGTCACATGGGCTGGGGCGAGGCAGCCGATCGCATCATCGCCTCGATGGAAAAGGCGATTTTGAGCAAGACCGTGACCTACGATTTGGCGCGACTGATGCCAGGCGCCAAGCAGGTCTCCTGCTCGGGCTTTGGGCAAGCGATGATCGCCCAAATGTGAACGCGCAGCCGCCGCTCGTGCCCGCGTGGCTACGCCGACCAGGACAAAAAAGCCCCGCTCTAGCGGGGCTCTTTTTTTCACTCTGGGCGAGGATTCTCAGGCGTTGGGCGTGATGTTCGACGCCTGTTTGCCCTTTGGGCCTTGCACGACCTCGAAGGCGACCTTCTGGCCTTCTTTGAGCGTCTTAAAGCCCGCGGATTGGATTGCAGAAAAGTGTGCGAACAAGTCTTCTCCGCCGTCATCGGGTGTTATGAATCCATATCCCTTCGCATCGTTAAACCATTTCACGGTACCTGTGGCCATGCATCCGTCCTCTTCTCCGCGTTAGCCCTGCTCACTTAGGGCGTCGCAGTGTCCCCGGCAATGCCTGCCGGCTCCTCCCCGGACCCCTATCCCTGCGGCGGACGGCCAACAGCTCACCTGCCCGCCATGCTCCTGCGAGTTTTAGTTTTCTAAGACTTCTTCAGGAACTTGCATTGTTCGGGTAAATCTTGTGAACCGTCAAGACCCACCTTGCACCTGGCCCTTTGAGGGTCGCAGTCGCGGCGCCGCGGCGAAATGGCCTCCGCGGCGAGTTAAGCGGGGGGTATCGCCGGATAACCGGGCGCTTCGCCCGCGGCCAACGGCCGATCACGGGCCTCGGCGCCGGGCCAAGATGGGGTGTTTTGATCGGGTTCAAGGGGATCTGGGTCGACTGCGAAGCGGGCGCCATTTCACTTATCATTTGTCTCGTAGCGACTCGCGTTCCAAGAGGTCTGGATTGCGGCGCGAGGTGCCTTTTTTTTAAGTAGGTATGAGCGAACGGTTCGAAGAGGGCACTGTCGTAGAGAAACAGGCAGCGGAAACCAAGCCGCCGCCAATGTTTCAGGTCGTGCTATTGAACGATGACTTCACTCCGATGGAGTTCGTTGTTGGGGTATTGCAAAAATTTTTCGGTAAGGGGCGGGAACAGGCGACGCAGATTATGTTAAAAGTGCATCATGAGGGACGTGGAATTTGCGGCGTCTATCCTCGCGATGTGGCCGCGAGCAAAGTCGAGCAGGTGTGCAGTTTTTCGCGCGAGCACCAGCACCCGCTGCAATGCGTGATGGAGGAAGCATGATCGCGCAGGAGTTAGAAGTAAGTCTGCACATGGCCTTTGTCGAGGCCCGGCAGGCGCGACACGAGTTCATAACGGTCGAACATCTGCTGTTGGCGCTGCTCGACAACCCGTCGGCCACCGAGGTGTTGCGCGCCTGCGCGTGCAATATCGAAGATCTGCGCAAGAGTTTGCAGAATTTCATCGCCGACAACACACCGGTGCTGCCGCAAAATTCCGAGGCCGATACGCAACCGACCCTGGGATTTCAGCGCGTCATTCAGCGCGCGATCATGCATGTGCAGTCGACCTCCAACGGAAAAAAGGAGGTCACCGGGGCGAACGTCCTGGTGGCGATATTCGGCGAGAAAGACTCCCATGCGGTGTATTACCTGCACCAGCAAGGCGCAACGCGCCTTGACGTGGTTAATTACATCTCGCACGGAATCACCAAGGCGCCTGCGGCGGACGAAAAGGCCAAGCCGCAAGGCGAGCCCGAACAGGAGGCAGGCGAGACGCGCGAGCAGGTCTCACCCCTTGAGCAGTACACGCAAAACCTCAACGCTTTGGCGCGCGATGGCAAGATCGATCCGTTGATTGGTCGTGAGCTCGAGGTCGAGCGCGTCATTCAGGTCTTGTGCCGGCGCCGCAAGAATAATCCCCTGCTGGTCGGCGAAGCCGGAGTTGGCAAGACGGCCATCGCCGAGGGGCTGGCATGGCGCATTGTCAAAAACGAGGTCCCGGAGATCCTTGAAAAGGCCAATGTGTATTCGCTCGACATGGGCGCACTTTTGGCTGGCACCAAGTATCGGGGGGATTTCGAGCAGCGGCTCAAAGCGGTACTCAAGCAGCTCAAATCCAACCAGCAAGCCGTGCTGTTCATCGATGAGATCCACACGCTGATCGGAGCGGGCTCGGCTTCGGGTGGCACGCTCGATGCCTCTAACTTGCTCAAGCCGGCGCTGTCGACCGGACAGCTCAAATGCATCGGCGCGACGACCTATAACGAATACCGCGGAATCTTCGAGAAGGACCATGCCCTCTCGCGGCGCTTCCAGAAGATCGACGTTAGCGAGCCGACCGTGCAGCAAACGATTGAGATCCTCAAGGGGCTCAAGTCGCGCTTTGAGGAACACCACGGGGTGAAGTATTCCTCGAGTGCGATCACGGCGGCCGCGGAACTCTCGGCCAAGTTCATCAACGATCGGCACCTGCCGGACAAGGCGATCGACGTGATCGACGAGGCCGGTGCAGCGCAGCGCATCTTGCCCATCTCCAAGCGCAAAAAGACGATCGGCAAAAACGAAGTCGAGGACATCATCGCCAAGATCGCCCGGATTCCACCGCAGACGGTCTCGAGCGACGATCGCGCGCAGCTCAAGAACCTGGAGCGCAACCTGAAGAATGTGGTCTTCGGGCAAGATCCAGCGATCGAAGCGCTCTCCGCGGCGATCAAGATGGCGCGGTCGGGACTGGGCAAACCCGAAAAGCCGATCGGCGCGTTTTTGTTCTCTGGTCCCACCGGCGTGGGCAAAACCGAGGTCGCCAAGCAGCTCGCCTTTACGCTGGGGATCGAGCTCATACGCTTTGACATGTCGGAGTACATGGAGCGGCATGCGGTCAGCCGCCTTATTGGCGCGCCGCCCGGATACGTCGGCTTTGATCAGGGCGGATTGCTCACCGAGGCGATCGCCAAAAAGCCCCATGCGGTCTTGCTGCTCGATGAAATCGAGAAGGCCCATCCGGACATCTTCAACATCTTGTTGCAGGTCATGGATCACGGCACGCTGACCGACAATAACGGACGCAAAGCTGATTTCCGCAACGTGATAGTGATCATGACGACCAACGCGGGAGCGGAGACGCTGCAAAAGCGTGCCATCGGGTTTGGCAGCAACCGAGAGGCGGGCGACGAAATGGCGGAGATCCGGCGCATGTTCTCGCCCGAGTTTCGCAACCGGCTCGATGCGACGATCAGCTTCGCCGCCTTGGATCGGAACATCATCCTGCGGGTGGTCGACAAGTTTCTCATGCAGCTCGAAGAGCAACTGCACGAGAAAAAAGTCGACATCGTATTTAGCGAGGCGCTGCGCACGTATCTGGCTCGCAAGGGCTTTGATCCGGTGATGGGCGCGCGGCCGATGGCGCGCCTGATCCAGGACACGGTGCGAAAGGCGCTGGCCGACGAGCTGCTCTTTGGCCGGCTTGTCAATGGCGGCAAGGTCGAAGTCGATATCGACGAGGAAGAAAAAGTCAAACTCGACTTTCCGCCTGCCGATAACGGCGATGCGCCGCAAAGCGAGCGCGGCGAGCCGGTGCTCTCCGAATAGCGCGGCCCTGCACTCTTTGTCAGTGACCTTCGAGCGCAGGCGAGCACGCCGCGGCGCGCTCGCCCGCGCGGGTGCGCTGATCGCAGCGTTGCTTTTGTCGCTGCCGGCGGGCGCGCAACAGCTCACGCCCGCGGGCCTTTGGCAGACCGTGAGCGATGTCGACGGCAAACCCGAGGCCTACATCCGGATCAGGGAAGTTCAAGGAGAATTCACCGGGGTGATCGAGCAGGTGCTTCACCCCGACAAGCCAAACCCCATCTGCGACAAGTGCCCCGGCGAGCGGCACAATCAGCCCATCGTTGGCCTGACGATCATTACCGGGGTGCGCCGCGACGGCGATCACTTTTCCGGAGGCAAGATCCTCGATCCGGACAGCGGCAAGCTGTATTCGTGCATTCTTACCTTGATCGACGGCGGCAAGCGCATGCAGGTGCGGGGCTTTTTGGGTTTTTCCCTATTTGGCCGTACGCAGACCTGGCTACGCCAGGAGTGAACAGCTCGCGGGCTAGCTCGACCCCGTGCTGCCAAAGCCGCCAGCGCCCCGGCTGCTTTCGACGAAGGATGTCACTGGGCGCAGTTGCACCTGGTGCACCGCAATGACGACCAGCTGCGCGATGCGCTCTAGCGGTTCGACACGATAGGGTTGGCTGCTACGGTTCCACAGGGAGACCATGATCTGGCCCTGATAATCGGAATCGATGAGTCCGACAAGATTTCCCAGAACGATACCGTTGCGGTGACCCAGACCCGAGCGGGGCAAAATCAGCGCCGCAAGACCCGTACTGTCCAGGTGGATGGCAATTCCCGCCGGAACCAAAATGCTTGCGCCGGGCGCAAGATCCAGCGGCGCCGGTATGCACGCACGCAGATCGATTCCCGCCGAGCCGGCCGTGGCGTAAGCCGGTGGTGTGGCGTGCAGCCGCTCGTCGAGAATGCGGACCTGTAGCTCGCAGGCGCCGTTCATCGCGCTACTCGCATGGCAAGCCGCTCGCCGATCGCGGCCACAATTCGGCGCGCCTGCTTCAGCTTGCTGGCGCGCGGCAAGGTGCGTGTCGCACTGGCGTCGACTAGTGCCAGCTCCACGGCATCCGTGCCGATAGCCTCCGAGACCAAATTGGCCACCATCATCGACACACCCTTGGCCTTGAGCTTGGCCCGTGCGTACTCAATCAGCCCTTCGGTCTCCGCAGCAAAGCCCACACATATGGGCGGCGAGGGCAGCGCCGCGACGCTTGCCAGAATGTCTGGATTGTTGGCCAGTTGCAGCGTCGGTGGGGCCGCGGAGGCGCGCTTTTTGAGCTTTACGGGGCTTGGCGCCGCGGGGCGCCAATCGGCCACTGCGGCAACGCCAATAAACACGTCGCAGGCCTCAACGAGTGCCATGACCTGATCGAGCATTTGCATTGCGCTTTCGACCTGGATGCGATGTACGCCCCGTGGCACGGGCAGCGCGGTGGGTCCACTGACGAGCGTGACCTGGGCGCCGGCCTCGTGGGCTGCGCGCGCCAAGGCATAGCCCATCTTGCCGGAGGAGCGATTGGTGATTCCCCGCACGGGGTCGATGGCTTCAAACGTTGGCCCTGCGGTCAGCAGCACGCGTCGTCCGAGTAGATTTTTCTCCTGAAACGCGGCAATCAAATCCGCAAGGATCTCGTCGGGTTCGAGCATGCGGCCCGGTCCGACTTCCCCGCAGGCTTGATCGCCCTGGGCGGGGCCAAGAATTAGCGCACCGTCGGCGCGCAGCTGCTCGACGTTGCGCTGCGTTGCCGGGTGCTCCCACATCTCGACGTTCATCGCAGGAGCCAGCAGCAGCTTGCACTGCGGGCGGCGTCGCGCAAGCACCATCGCCGAGAGCAGGTCATCGCAAAATCCGCTCGCGAGTTTGGCCAGGAAGTTTGCCGTGGCAGGCGCAACGAGAATTGCATCGGCGTCGCGCGAAGCCCCAATATGCGGCATGGCGTCTGGCACCCGATCGTCCCACAGCTCCTCAAGCACCGGCATTCCCGTGAGAGCCTGCAAGCTGGCTGGCGCCAAAAAGTGGTGCGCCGAGGCAGTCATGACCGCCTGAACCCGGGCGCCTTGTTCGCGCAGCCGGCGCACCAGCTCACAGGACTTGTAAGCGGCAATACCACCGGTGACGCCTAACACGATTTTTCGTTCTGCTAGTTCCATCGGGACATTCGCTTTCACGCTTTGTGACGCACACGCAGCCATTCGTCAAGAATCCACAGCGCCGCTCCACAGCAAATCGCGCTGTCGGCAACATTAAAGGCCGGAAAATGTCCGCCGGGAAACACCAGGGCGAGCCATACCCAGTGAAAATCCAGAAAATCGACCACGTGCCCGTAGCGCAGCCGATCCAGCACGTTGCCCAGCGCGCCACCTAAGACCAGCGCCAGCGAAGCCGCCAACAGGCGCTGGTGTCCGTGACGCACGAGTAGCCACAGCAAAAACGCGCTGGCACCCAGGCCGATCATTGTGAACAAAGGCCCCTGCCAGCCGGCCGCGTCGCTGAGCAGGGAAAAAGCGGCGCCGCGGTTGTAAGCGAGAGCCAGATTCAAAAAACCCGTCAGCACGATGGGGCGGCCCGGCTCAAGCGCTTGAAGCACAAGCGCCTTAGTGAGCTGGTCGGCAAAGACGACAAGCGCCGAGAGCGCCAAAAAGGGCGTGGTAGCGGCAAGCGTCGTACTGCTTGGCAGGCGCATCAGACGAAAAGCCGTGCCTCGCCGGCGCCAAAGAGGTTGTCGGCACAGCGCCCGCAGATCGTGGGATGCGCCGGTTCTGCCCCCAGGTCCGTGCAGTAATGCCAGCAGCGCTCGCATTTTGCGCGCCCGCTGGCGTGCACTTCGATGCGCGCGTCCGACGCGCTTGCTGCGCGATGCAAATCGGCACGGCTCGTGACGGTCAGAAATTTAAGCTCGTGGCCCAGCGACTCGAGCAAACTGTAGCGCTGCCCGTGCGCATACACGTCGATCTCGGCTTGCAACGAGGAGCCGACTTTACCCATTTCGCGCAGCTCCTCGATGCGCTTGAGAACCTCTGCGCGAAAGGCGCGAAGCTCCGACCACTTGGCAAGCAGTGCCTCATGCCCGGGCACGGGCGGCGGTTCGTGGTAGACCTGCGTGAAGACCGTTGAGGCGTCATTACGCGTAAATACCCGGTAAGCCTCATCGGCCGTGAACGATAAAAATGGTGCCATCAATCGCAGCAGCGTCGCCGTGATGTGCCAAAGGGCCGTTTGCGCCGAGCGCCGCGTGGGGGAATTGGGCCCATTGGTGTACAGGCGGTCCTTGAGCACGTCCAGATAAAAGGAGCCCAAGTCCTCCGAGCAAAATGTCTGCAGCTTGGCCACAACCGGGTGAAATTCAAAACGCTCGTAGTGCACGCGCGCGTCGCTCTGGAATTGTCCAATCAGAGCCAAGGCGTAGCGGTCAATTTCGAGCATGTGATCGACGGCAACTTGCTGCGTTGCGATGTCAAAGTCGCCGGTATTTGCGAGCAAAAAGCGCAGGGTGTTGCGAATACGCCGATACGACTCAACCACGCGTTTGAGGATCTCCTCGCCAATGGACATTTCGCCCGAATAGTCGGTCGCTGCAACCCACAGCCGGATGATCTCGGCGCCCATCTTTTCGGCGAGCTGCTGGGGATCGATACCGTTGCCCAAGCTCTTGCTCATCTTGCGACCCTGGGCGTCGACGGTAAAGCCGTGTGTGAGCAGTGCGCGATAGGGTGCGCGAGCGTCGATGGCAGAGCCGATGAGTAACGAAGAATGAAACCAACCGCGGTGCTGGTCGGAACCCTCCAGGTACATGTCCGCCGGATACCCAAGCTTCTGCGCATGCGAGCCGCGCATCACCGTGCGGTGTGTCGACCCCGAATCAAACCACACGTCCAGGATGTCGTTGACCTTCTCGTATTGCGCCGCCTCTTCGGGCGGCAACACCTCCTCGATGCGTGTGCGCGACCAAGCCTCGATGCCACCTTCTTCGACGCGCTTTGCCGCTGTCTCGAGCAATTCGAGCGTTTGCGGATGCAATTCGCCGGTAACCCGATGAAGAAAAAACGGCAAGGGCACTCCCCAGTTGCGCTGGCGCGAGATGCACCAGTCCGGGCGATTGGCAATCATCGCGTGCAGCCGTGCCTTGCCCCAGGCCGGATAAAACTCGGTGGCTTCGATCGCGCGCAAAGCGCTTTGACGCAAAGTCTCTCCCACGGTTTCGGTTTGCATCACGCCGCGCGTGTCGGCGGTTGCGCCATCCATGCGCACGAACCATTGCGGTGCGGCACGGTAAATCAGTGCGGTCTTGTGGCGCCAGCAGTGCATATAACTGTGCGTCTGCTGGGAGCTATGCAACAAGTTGCCAGCCGCTCGCAGCGCATCGATCACTTTGGCGTTGGCCTCCCAGATGCGCATGCCGCCAAACAGCGGTAGGTCCGCGGCGTAGTAGCCGTCGGCCTGTACCGGGTTCAAAATCTGGTCGTTGGCCATGCCGTAGCGCTTGCACGACTCGAAGTCGTCAATACCGTAGGCCGGTGCCGAGTGAACGATGCCCGTGCCGTCCTGGGCACTGACATAGGTTCCCAAGTGCACGGGGGCGGTGCGTACGTAGCCTGGATGCAGCGCCGCTAGCGGATGAACAAACTCGATATGCTCAAACGATTTTCCGAGCGCTGTGCCGACAATGTGTCCGCGCAAACCGTAGCGTCGCAGGCAGGCCTCGACGAGCGGCACGACCAATATCAGGTAGCGATCACCGCAGTCGACCAACCCATAGTCAAGGTCCGGATGAAAATCCAGCGCCTGGTTGGCGGGCAGCGTCCAGGGGGTCGTGGTCCAGATGACCGTGTAGCACGGCTTGTCGATGCGTGTGACGCCAAAAATCGCAGCCACGCGCTCGTGCGCTGCCGATGCCAGAGGAAAAGCCACATCGACCGTTGGTGAAATCCGGTCGGCATACTCGACCTCCGCCTCGGCCAGGGCCGAGCCGCAGTCAAAGCACCAGTTCACGGGCTTCAAACCCCGGTACACGAAGCCGCGCTGCATCATGCGGGCAAGGGTACGTATCTCGTCGGCTTCGGCCTTGAAGGTCATGGTGAGATAGGGGTTGTCCCAGTCCCCGAGCACGCCAAGACGCTTGAAGTCCTGCATTTGCAATGCGATTTGCTCGGTGGCGTGGATGCGGGCCAGTCGCTGCACCTCGGTGCGCTCCAGGTCCTTGCCAAACTTGCGTTCCACATGAATCTCGATGGGCATGCCATGGCAGTCCCAGCCGGGCACGTAGACAGCGTCAAAACCGGCAAGGGACTTGGACTTCACTACGATGTCCTTGAGGATCTTGTTGGCGGCGGTGCCTAGGTGGATCGGGCCATTGGCGTACGGTGGGCCATCGTGCAAGATAAAGCGTGGTGCGCCGCGCCGCGCCGTGCGAATGGCCTCGTACACGCGCGTCTGCTCCCACGCCTTTACCCATTGCGGCTCGCGCTTGGGCAGGTCACCGCGCATCGGGAAGGCCGTGTCGGGCAGGTTGAGCGGATAGCGCGAGGCGCGCTTGGAATCGTCGGCGTTGGCCATGGGTTGGGCGAAGTCGGTTCTTACAGCGGGCATCCGTTGGGCGAGGGCGGCTGCGGGCCTTCGAAGACCTCGCGGGCACGTTGCGAGTCGTTGCGGATGGCGGCGGTGAGCTTCTCGATTGAATCGAATTTTTCCTCGTCGCGCAGCTTTTGCAAAAATTCGACACGCACGAGCCGGCCATACACTTCGTCGGCAAAGTCAAACAAGTGCACCTCCAGCAGCCAGCGCCCGCTCTGATCAACAGTAGGACGCAGCCCCACACTGGCAACGCCCGGCCGCGGGGTGCCCACGCCGCGCACGCGCACCGCGAAAATGCCGTGAGCCGCCGGGCGCCGGTGCTCCACTCGCAGATTTAGGGTCGGAAAACCGATCTTGCGGCCCAGCTTCGAGCCGTGCAGCACGCGCCCGCTGATGTGGTACGGGTGCCCCAGCAAGCGCGCGGCACGTGCCAAGTCGCCCTCGGCCAGCGCGGCGCGTACGGCCGAACTGGATACGCGCACCTCGTCTTGCTTCACCGGTGCAAGCTGCTCAACCTCGTAGCCCGCCGCCGGCGCGCGCTGGCGCAAGAGGGCGATGTCACCGCTGCGGCGCGCCCCAAAGCGAAAATCGTCGCCCACTATGAGCCAGCGCATATCGCACCCGGCCACGAGGATCTGATCGATGAAGGACTCGGCGCTCAGATCGCACAACCGGCGGTTAAAGTGCAGCACGAAGACGCGCTCGATGCCGCAGGCCTTCAAACCTTGAATCTTGTCGCGCAAATTGGCCACGCGTGCCGGTGCCGCATCGGGGGAAAAAAACTCCCGCGGATGGGGCTCGAAGGTCATTGCGGCCGGCACAAGTCCTCGCTCCTGCGCCGCGGCCACGACACGCAACAGCAGCGCGCGGTGCCCGCAGTGCACGCCGTCGAAATTACCGATTGCCAAGGCGCACGGTGCCCGCTTGGCCGCGGGGGGCAAGCCGCGAAATACCTGGATCGAAGAAGCCGAACGCACGATAGCTGCTTGCAAAGCATCTCGGATGGCAATTGGCAAGTATAGCGGGCGCTCGTGGAACACATTGATTTTCCGGTGCTTTCCGCGGGGTATCGACAGACCCCCAGTACAATGTGCCCGTCATGAAGAGCCTTGTGTGTCTGATCTCAGGTCGGGGCAGCAACCTAGAAGCGATTTTGCGCGCGCAGCGCGAGCAAAACTGGGAGCGGACACTAGGAGCGCGCCTGGCGGCCGTCATTTCTAACCGCGCACAAGCGGGCGGTTTGTCTATCGCCGCGGCCCATGGCGTTGCGAGCCACGTGCTTGCGCACGATACCTTTGATGCGCGCGCCGACTTTGATGTGGCGCTTGGGCAGATAATCGAGCGCTATGAGCCCGCACTCGTGGTGCTGGCCGGTTTTATGCGCGTGCTCACGGCGCAATTTGTCGCCGCCTACCGGGGCCGCCTGATTAACATCCATCCCTCGCTGCTGCCCGCATTTGCTGGGCTACATACGCATCGTCGCGCCCTGGAGGCCGGCGTACGCGTGCACGGCGCAACCGTGCATTTCGTATCGGGCGAGCTCGATGCCGGCCCGATCATCGCGCAGACGGCGTTGGCGGTGGCGCCGGGCGAATCCGAAACGCACTTGGCGGCACGCGTGCTCGCCCTGGAGCACGTGCTACTGCCCCGTTGCATCGCCTGGATTCTCGCCGGCAAGGTGCGGCTGGAGGAAGGGCGCGTGCTCACCGAAGGCTTGGGCGCTGCAGATCTGATGACCTTTGCAACATGAACGCTCCGGCGCCGCCACCCGGCACCCGCGTAACCTCGCAGGTCGTCGATAGCCTCGCGGCACTGCTGACGCAGCTCCTGCGCTTTGCAGCCCCGGCCGATGCGGTCATGTCGCGCCATTTTCGCTCTGATCGACAACTGGGCAGTCGCGATCGGTCGCTGGTTGCCGAGGCCGCCTTTGACGCCCTTCGGCGTTTGGCAAGCCTGCGCTGGATTATGCAAACCGCCGATCCTCTGCGCGCCCCGCACTTGGCGGCGCTCATTGTGCTCGCACGCCAGCACGGCATCGAGGCCCTGGCGCCGCGCGCTTTGCGTGGCAATGAGCGTGCCGTGAAGGGTGCACTGGAGATCTCGCTGCGCCATGCGCCGGCCCATGTGCAGGCCGAAGTTCCGCCGTGGTTGCTGCGCCTAGTGAGCGAGCAGTACGCCGATGCGCGCGAGTTGCTCGCGGCGCTGGCGCAACCCGCGCCGCTGGATCTGCGCGTGAACACCCTCAAGAGCGATCGGGCTGCGGTGCTTTCGGAACTGCGCAGCGCGACGCGGTTGCACGCGCCTTTGCAGGCGCAAGCCACACGTTTTGGCCCTGATGCCATACGGCTGCCGGAAAAACCCGCCTTGACGCGCTGGCCGCTGTACCAGGACGGACTGGTCGAAGTGCAGGACGAGGGCAGTCAGCTGGTGGCACGGCTGGTTGCGCCGCGACGCGGACATATGGTCGTGGATTTTTGTGCGGGCGCCGGAGGCAAGACGTTGGCCCTGGGTGCTTTGATGCGCTCGACCGGGCGCCTCTACGCCTTTGACACCCATGCGCGGCGTCTGGCCGGGTTGGGTCCGCGCCTGGCTCGAAGCGGTTTGTCCAACGTTCATCCGGCGGCCATCAGCAGCGAAAACGACCCCCGCGTCAAACGTCTCGCGGGCAAGATCGATCGGGTACTGGTCGATGCGCCCTGCTCGGGCACCGGGACGCTGCGGCGCAATCCGGATTTGAAGTGGCGCGTCGATGAGGGCGAACTTGCGCGCTTACAGAGCGTCCAGCTTGGGCTGCTCAAAGGCGCTGCGCGGCTGCTCAAACCCGGCGCTCGGCTTGTGTACTCGACCTGTTCCGTACTTGCGCAGGAAAACCAAGACCTGGTACAGCGCTTTATTGACGAGCAGCCGCAGTTTGCGCTACTTGAGGCGGCGCCGATACTTGCGGCGCAGGACATCGTCGTAGATGACGCCCAGCGCTTTGCGCCCTGGTTTGTGCTGCTGCCGCATATACATGACTGCGACGGGTTTTTTGCAGCGGTTTTGGAGCGCAAGGGATCGTGAGCAACGAAACTCCCCTTGGCGAGCTTGCGCAAGCCATCGCCGAAGGCTTGACGCGGCCGCGTCACGCCTTGCAAGCGGTGGCAATCGCGCTGGCGCTAATTGGCGCGGCCATCTTGGCGCGCTTTTTTGCGCGTGCGCTTGTTCGCAGCTACCGCGAGCGCATTGGCGCGACGCCTCCCCAAGCCGATGCCGAGGCGCGGATGCGGCGCGTGCTCTTCCCGGTGCTGGGGCTGGGGCTTTTGTGGCTCGCAGAACTAGTGCTGCGCCTTGCGCACGTGCTAAGCAGCGGCGCTGATGCGCGTTTGCTGCGTCTGGCGGCATGGCTGATAGGCACGCTTGCCCTGGTGCGGGTGCTCTTTGCCGTTTTGCGGCGTGCGCTGCTCAGCACGGCGATGATCACCGGCGCGGAGCGCACCATCGGGCTGTTGGCGATTTTGTCTGTTGCCCTATACGCCACCGGGGTGCTGGGGGATGTTGTGCAGTGGTTAACGGAAACGCATATTCCGCTGGGCCACGCGGCAACCGTATCCCTGTGGTCGATTCTCATGGGCAGCGCCACTACGCTTGGCGCCTTGCTCACGGCGATGTGGCTCGGTGCGCTGATCGATGCGCGGTTGGCCGCAAAAAGCACCCTGGATCCGAACTTGCGCACGGCCATAGGCCGAGCGCTGCGCGCCTTGCTGCTAATTGTTGCGGTGATGCTTGCTCTAGCGGTCTCGGGTATCGATTTGACGATCTTGTCGGTCTTTGGCGGCGCCTTGGGCGTTGGCCTGGGCTTAGGTTTGCAGCGCATCGCCAGCAACTACGTAAGCGGCTTTATCTTGCTGCTTGAGCGCAGTCTTCGCATTGGCGATATGGTCGCCGTCGACAAGTACTATGGGCAGGTAACCAAGATCAACACGCGCGGCACCGTGCTGCTTCAGTCCGACGGCACCGAGGCCGTCATACCCAACGAGATGCTCGTGTCGCTGCCGGTGGTGAACTCCACGCTGAGCAATCGCAAGCTCGCGCTGGCGGTATCGATCATGATCGGACCACGCGAGGACCTTGCTCTGGTGTGCAAGATACTTTGCGATGCTGCACGCAGCCAGCCACGCGTATTGGCCGATCCTGCGCCGTCCGTGGCACTAACCGAATTTCGCGCGGGCAACCTCGTTGTGGAGCTCAGTTTCTGGATCGCCGACCCGGAAAACGGCCGGCAGATCATGCAGTCGGCGGTGGCCATGGCGGCAATAGAGCGCCTGCGCGCGCACCACATCGAACTGGCAGTTCCGCTCGGGGATTTTCACGTGCAACAAGCCGCCCGCGGCACCGCGGCCAGCGCCCCATCGATGTCCTGATATTGCGATATTGACCGGCGGTTATTTGGGGTTGTCCGGCCCGACGGCGGGATATAATGTGCGCTTTTGCTGGCGGTGATGCACCGCGACGCAAGCGCCCGCCGCTATGGCGGCGCAAAACTCTCTGCGCGGGCGGCGCCTTGTCAAGGCCCGCAAGGGGCGGCAGCAGCCGCCCGATCTTGGAGACAGAATGGATCATTTCCTAACCCTTTTGAATGACGGTTTGCTGGGTCTTACGCTCTGGCAGCGGGTGCTCGTGACGCTAGCGCTGACGCACGTCACGATCGCATCAGTGACAATTTTCTTGCATCGCTCGCAGGCTCACCGGGCCTTGGACCTGCATCCGCTTGCGAGCCATTTTTTTCGCCTGTGGCTGTGGCTCACGACGGGCATGCAAACGCGCGACTGGGTTGCTGTGCACCGCAAGCACCATGCCAAGTGCGAGACGGCCGACGATCCGCACAGTCCGCAGACTCGAGGGTTGCGAACGGTACTGCTGCGCGGCGCGGAGCTATACATGGCCGAGCGCGCCCGCGTCGATACGCTCGAGCGCTATGGCCGCGGGACTCCCGACGACTGGTTGGAGCGCAACGTGTACTCGCGATGGGTGTGGCAGGGTTGTGCCTTGATGCTCATCGTCGACGTCTTGCTCTTTGGCGTTGTCGGCATCGCAATGTGGGCCGTGCAGATGATCTGGATTCCTTTTTTTGCAGCCGGGGTCATCAACGGCATCGGTCACTACTGGGGCTATCGCAACTTTGACTGTCCTGACGCGAGCACCAACATTGCCCCCTTGGGGATCCTTATCGGTGGGGAGGAGCTGCACAACAACCATCACACGTTCCCAACATCGGCCAAACTGTCGGTGAAGTGGTTTGAATTCGATTTGGGCTGGTGCTACATCCGCGCACTCGAGGCGCTGGGCTTGGCCACGGTGCTGCGCCGCGCGCCCACCGCGCGCATCGTTGCGCAGCCCGGTCGCGGTGCCTCGCAGATCGATCTACGAACGCTGCAAAGCCTGATCAACAACCGCTACGACCTCTTGGCCCGTTTTGCGAGGGAGATAAAGCGCGATTTTCGCGACGAGCTGGTCAAGCTTCGCCTCTCGGCTGCCGACCGCGAGCGTTTCGCCGGACTGATGCGCTGGCTGCGCAAGGATGTAGCCGCGATCCCCGAAGGGCAGAAGGATTCGCTCCAAGATTTGCTCTCGCGCAGCCGCCTGCTGCGCACCCTCGTGGACATGCGTGCCGAGCTTGCCTCCATTTGGCAGCAGTCGAGCGTCTCGCGCGAGCAGATGCTCGTGGGACTGCAAGACTGGATCGCGCGCGCCGAGGCAAGCGGAATTCGCACGCTGCAGCAGGTCGCGGCGCGCATTCGCGGATACGCGCCCGCGGTGGCGTAGTGTCACACAGCAGAAAGGTCAAAAAAATCCCGGCCAGTGCCGGGATTTTTTTCGGGTGCTACGCGCCGGCGTAGCAGCGTTCGTCTCACCCTTTTTTATTTCAGCTTGGTTTCTTTATAGCTGACGTGCTTGCGCGCAACCGGATCAAACTTCATCAGTTCGAGCTTTTCGGGTTTGGTGCGCTTGTTCTTGGTGGTGGTATAGAAGTGCCCCGTGCCGGCCGAGGACTCCAGCTTGATCTTTTCCCGTGCTCCCTTTGCCATTGACGCTTCTCCCTTTGCAGCTGCCGGTCGATAGTCGAAGGGCCGCTTACAGCTCGCCCTTAGCGCGCAGATCCGCTAGGACCACTTCAATTCCCACCTTATCGATCGTGCGCAGCGCCGCATTGGTAATGCGCAGGCGCACCCAGCGCTTCTGATCTTCGAGCCAAAAGCGGCGGTATTGCAAATTGGGCAAAAAGCGCCGTTTAGTCTTGTTGTTGGCGTGCGAAACGCGATTGCCAACCACGGGCCGCTTCTTGGTAACCAGACACACGCGTGCCATGTTCGATTCCTTCTGGACAGTAAGCTGCCCGACGCAAAGCTCGCCATTTTAACCTAACGTCTGGGCGAGATCCAAACACTGAGGTGCAAACGAGAAAGTGGCTTTGGATTGCAGATGCTGCCTGCTGCTAGGCCAGTCACAGCAAGCCGCGTTCGGCAAAGGAAACAGCCTGGCTTGCCGCCACCACAATATGGTCGAGCACGCGCACATCGATCAGAGCCAGGGCACTTTGCAGCGCGTGGGTGAGCGCTTCGTCGGCGCGGCTTGGCTCGGCAACTCCTGAAGGGTGATTGTGCGCCAAGATCACGGCGGCGCAGTTGTGGCGCAAGGCTTGCTTGACGATTTCGCGCGGATACACCGAGGTCTGCGTCAAGGTGCCGCGAAACATCTCCTCGCAGGCGATCAGACGGTGTTGGGCATCGAGAAACAGCACTGCGAAAATTTCGTGGCCCCGTCGGGCCAGCGCAAGGCGTAGATAGTTGCGCACTGCCTCGGGGCAATCGAGCGCCCGCACACCGCGCGAGTCCTCGAGCAGCATGCGTTTGCTTAATTCGATCGCAGCTTGCGAGCGTGCGTAGCCGCAAGTTCCCCAGCCGGGCAGTTGCTCAACTACCGCCAACGGGGCCGTCAACAAGTCTCCCAGGGCGCCAAAATGGCCCAGCGCGCCGCGGGCGCGCGCCAGCGCCGGCCTGCCTGCCAAATTACCGGCTAGCAGCAGTGCCAGCAGTTCGGCGTCACTAAGTGCGCCCGGGCCCTGCCGCAGCAAGCGCGGCAGCGGGTGCTCCGAGATTGGCCAGTTTTTGATCTTCATGCGAAGCGTTTGCTCCTCGATGCTGTCTGCTGACCTTCGATAAAATTGCCCCTCACATTTCGCCAAGGCGCGTTCATGAGCCGCGTTGCCTCAACCTCCCACCTCACCTTGCATTACCGCATGGCGGTCCTCATCGAGGGCACGGAGCGAGAATTAGTCAATACCTTTGGCGCCGCTCCGGCAACCCTGCAAATGGGAGTCGGCCAGTGGGCGCCGACGGTCGAGGCGCGTCTCATTGGACTGGTCGAAGGCCAGAGCCTGGAATTTGAACTGCCGCCCGAACAGGCTTATGGTGTGCACAATCCGGATCTGGTGCGCACTGTCAGCCGGGCGCAGCTGCTGGCGCAGTGCGAACCGGGCGTCGTCTTCGCGCAAGGCGAGAGCATCGAATTTCGCGGGACCGCTGGCGAGGCCTACCGCGGCGTGTTGGCGCAATGCGACGCCCAGCAAGCGGTGGTTGATTTCAATCACCCCTTGGCAGGCAGGCCTATGCGTGTTCGGGTGCAGGTGATTGGAGTGCTGTGATGGAAGTGTTGCTCGCGCAGCCGCGAGGATTTTGCGCCGGGGTCGATCGAGCCATCGAGATCGTAAATCGGGCGCTGCGCATTTACGGCGCGCCCATCTACGTGCGTCATGAAATCGTGCACAACACCTACGTGGTCGAGGATCTGCGAAAAAAGGGTGCAATATTCATCGAGGACCTGCAGGAGGTGCCGCCCGGCGCCACGGTGGTGTTTTCGGCGCACGGTGTCTCACGTGCCGTGCGCCAGCAGGCGCAGCAGCGCGGATTGCGGGTCTTCGACGCGACCTGTCCGCTCGTGACTAAAGTGCATGTCGAGGTTGCCAAGATGCGCGCCCAAGGCCGTGACATCGTGATGATCGGCCATCGCAACCATCCCGAGGTTGAGGGCACGATGGGGCAGGCCGATGGCGGCATTTACCTCGTCGAGACCGCCGAGGACGTAGCTCGCCTGAGCGTTCGTGACCCGCATGCCCTTGCGTACGTTACGCAAACGACGCTCTCGCTCGATGACGCGGCCTCCATTGTTGCCGCGCTCAAGCAGCGCTTCCCGGCCATTGCTGAGCCCAAGCGCGCGGACATCTGCTATGCGACCCAAAACCGGCAAGATGCCGTCAAGTTTCTTGCACCGCAGGTCCAAGTGCTGATTGTCGTTGGCAGCCGCTCGAGTTCCAATTCCAATCGGCTACGCGAAGTGGCCGAACGCAAAGGAATTCGCGCTTATCTGGTCGATGGCGCATCGGACATCGATCCGGCATGGATCCGGGATTGCCAGCGGGTCGGTCTTACCGCGGGAGCGTCGGCGCCCGAGGTGCTCGTTCGCGAGGTCTGTGATCGCTTGCGTGAACTTGGCGCGGACTGCGTGCGTACGGTCGAAGGGGTGCACGAGGACGTTGTCTTCCCGCTCCCCAAGGGTCTGACGGCATCGCCTGCAGAGTCGGAGAGCGCACGGTGATCGCAAGTGCCAGCGCGCCGCTGGTGCTGCTGGCTGCGTATTTGCTCGGATCCGTACCCTTTGCCATCCTTATCAGCCGCGCGTTGCGCTTGCCAGACCCGCGCAGTTTTGGTTCCGGCAATCCGGGCGCGACGAATGTTCTGCGCACAGGCAACCGCCTTGCGGCGGTGCTGACGCTTTTGGGCGACGCCGGCAAGGGTGCGGCAGCGGTGCTCCTATGCCGCGCGCTGGCCGAATCGCTCTCTTTGAATCCCTCGCTGCCCGCTTGGGCTGGTGCCGCTGCCTTTGCGGGGCATTTATATCCGGTGTTTTTGCGTTTTCAAGGCGGCAAGGGCGTTGCGACGTTCTTGGGCACGCTGCTTGCGCTCGTGCCCGTGGTTGGAGTTGCAACGTGCTTGTTGTGGCTCGTGGTCGCTGCCTTGTTTCGCTATTCCTCGGTTGCGTCGCTTTTTTGCGCGCTCTCCGCCAGTCTGGCTTTGTGGCGTATCGACTCCCCGGCAGGCTCAGCGCTGGCTGTTGCACTGATGAGTGCGTTTTTGCTCTGGCGCCACCGGCGCAATATCGTGCAGTTGCTCTCGGGTACGGAATCCAAGATCGGCCAGCGCGCTTCGCCCGGTGCCTCGGACGCAACACCTTCCGGCAACGCGCCCCCCGGCTAGCCGCACGCAGCTGCTGGGCGCCGTGCTCCGCATGCCGTGAGTGCCCAAGCGCCTCTTCAAGCGCCTACTGTGCGGCGTTCTGTGGGGGAACTTAGGCTCCCTCCCTGGAGGTCGCAAAGATCCCAGCGTGGGCGCACTTTAAGCGGCACGGCGCTCGCCGCTTCGGTGCACTCGGCCAACTGAGTAAGTCGAACATACCCAGCGTAAGCGATCATCGCGCCGTTATCCGTACAAAGCTCGGCAGGCGGGTAAAAGACGCGCCCACCGCGTGACGCCAATGCAGCGTCAAGCGACGAGCGCAGTTGCACATTGGCGCCGACGCCGCCCGCGACGACCAGTTGCGAGAGCTGCGTGCGCTCTAACGCCAGAAGGCACTTGGCTGTCAGCACCTCGACCAGCGCATCGACAAACTCCCGCGCAATGTCTGCGCGCACTTGTTCGCAAAGGTTGCCCGCGCGTCGCACGACGTTGGAAACAGCGGTTTTCAGACCGCTAAAACTTACATCGAGCGTGCCGCTGTCCATCATGGGGCGGGGCAGACGCAAGGCTCCGGCAATGCCGAACTGCGCCAACCGTGATACCTCGGGGCCGCCGGGGTAGCCGAGTCCGAGCATTTGGGCGGTCTTATCAAATGCTTCCCCGGCCGCATCATCAAGTGTCTCTCCGAGCAGCACATATTGTCCGGGCGCGCGCACGTGCAACAGCTGCGTGTGGCCACCCGAAACAAGAAGGCAAACGAAGGGAAAAGACGGAGGGCTCGCAGTGAGCAGCGGCGATAGCACGTGTCCCTCGAGGTGGTGCACGGCGACAACGGGCTTGTGCAACGCATAGCCCATCGCGCCCGCAACTCCGCAGCCGACAAGCAAAGCTCCAGCCAGCCCGGGGCCGGCGGTGACGGCGATGGCGTCGATGTCCCGACGCTCGCAACCGGCGCGATCCAGGACGTCGCGAATCAAGGGCGCTAGATTGCGAACGTGATCGCGCGAGGCAAGCTCCGGAACGACGCCGCCGTAGGCGCTGTGCAGTTTCACCTGTGAGTGCAGCGCATGCACCAGGGCGTTGGTTGCGCTATCAAACAGCGCGACGCCGGTCTCGTCGCACGATGTCTCGATGCCCAGTACGCGCATGTGACAGTGTAACGGGGCAGGGGCTTAAAGCTGTACCGTGCCCCGGACGCAGGTAAAGCAGTTGCCGCCCACCCAAACCTCGCCCTCCTGCTGTTCGATAAACAGCTGTCCGCGGCGCTGCAGACGTGCTCCTTGCGAGACGACATAGCGCACCGGCGCAAGGCCCTCGCTAATTAGCCATTGAGCAAGCGTGGCGTTTAGGCTTCCGGTGACCGGGTCCTCAGCAACCCCGGCGGCGCTGGCAAAGGCCCGCACCTCAAAATCGCACGGCTCTGTGGAGCCGATCGCAGCGGCGCCTTTGCAAGGACCAATGACACCCACGAGGCCCAGTGACGTTAGAGCCGCGTGGTTGGGCTCAAGTGCCAACACCGTTTGCGCGTTGTCGACCAGCAATCCTAGCCAAAGCGGACCGTTGTCGAGCCACTGGGCTTTTTGCACTGCCCCTTTGGCTAGACCCAAGGCGCTCAAAACGGGCACCAGCGCGGCCTCGTCGATTGGCGTGCGCCGCATCGACGGAGCGCAAAAAGCAAGCCGCGTGCCATCGCGCCGCAGGCGCACCAAGCCCAGGGCACACTGCTGCACGATGTGTTTGGTTGCGCGGGGCGCGCCGCCCTGGGCCAGCCAGGCGTGGCAGCTACCAAGGGTCGGGTGTCCGGCAAAGGGCAACTCGCGGCTCGGTGTGAAAATGCGTACCTGATAATCGGCTTCGGGGTGCGTCGGCGCCACCAGAAAAGTGGTCTCGCTCAGGTTCGTCCAGCGCGCAAACTGCTGCATTTGCTGCACATCGAGACCCTGGGCGTCGGTAACGACCGCCAAAGGGTTGCCCAGATAGGGTTGGGTGCCAAAGACGTCCACTTCAAGATACGGCCGTGGTTGCATCGGTGCCCCCTGCGCGGGAAAACTGCGTGCAGCTTGTCACACAGACGTCGTGGCAAGATTCCAGGGGCTGCGATATACTTTGAGGCTTTCTAGCGTAGCTGCACGCCATGCCAGCGTTCTGGCAGCCGAGAGCCTTTGAATGCCGACGATACGAGTCAAGGAAAACGAACCGTTCGAAGTTGCCCTGCGCCGCTTCAAGCGCACCATCGAAAAAAGCGGCTTGCTAACCGAGTTGCGCGCACGCGAGTTTTACGAAAAGCCCACGACAGAGCGCAAGCGCAAGAAATCGGCTGCGATCAAGCGCCATTTCAAGCGCCTGCGCAGCCAGATGTTGCCCAAGAAGTTGTACTGAGCGGCCAATCGGCTACGGGTCGCTGGTCGTAACGCAACAATGCAAAGGGCGCGCCATGAGGCGCGCTTTTGCTTCTCGCAGTAGGCAAAGCATGAGCTTAAAAGACCGGATCACGGAGGACATGAAGTCGGCGATGCGGGCACGCGAGGCCGAACGCCTTGCGGCGATCCGCCTGTTGCTTGCGGCGATCAAGCAAAAGGAGGTCGACGAGCGCATCGTGGCCGACGACACGGCGGTCATTGCGATCGTGGAGCGGCTCATCAAGCAGCGCAAGGACTCAATTGAGCAATTTGGCAAAGCCGGCCGAACGGACCTGGTGCAAAAGGAGTCTGCTGAACTAACCCTACTGCAGAGCTATCTGCCGCAGGCGTTAAGCGAGATCGAAGTAGGTGCGGCAATCGAGGCGGCTATTGCCGAGGTGCAAGCCGGCGGCACGCAGGCCCTCGGGCCCAGTTCCATCGGCAAGGTAATGGCCTTGCTTAAGGCGCGCTTGGCGGGGCGCGCCGACATGGCGAAAGTCGCTTCCCGAGTCAAGACGCGCATCTCGGGCTAACAAGCCGGCCAGCGTTGCTTGCGGCCTGCACAGTTGGCAGGCGGATAATTCGGCCGTGATTCCCCAAGGCTTCATTCTCGATTTGCTGGCGAGGGTCGACATCGTCGAGGTCGTCGGCCGTTATGTCACGCTCAAAAAGGCCGGTCAGAACTACCTGGGTCTGTGCCCGTTTCACGGCGAGAAGACCCCATCATTTACGGTCAGCCCGACCAAGCAGTTCTTTCACTGTTTTGGATGTGGGGCACACGGTTCGGCGATCGGATTTCTCATGGACCACCGCGGCCTGAGCTACGTCGAGGCGATTCAGGAACTGGCGCAGGGCGTTGGTCTTACGGTGCCGCAGGAGAGCGTGCGCACTGGACAGGAGGCCGCTAGCCAACGCGGCCTTGGCGATGTGCTGCAGACGGCGGCCGAATTTTATCGACGCCGCTTAAAGGAGGCGCCGGCGGCAATCGAATACCTAAAGGCTCGTGGACTCACTGGGGCGATCGCAGCTCGCTATGGCCTGGGATTTGCCCCCGACACCTGGCAGGGGCTGCGTGCCGCATTCGAGAACTATTCCGATCCGCGCCTGGTAGACGCCGGCTTGGTGATCTGCGGCGAAGAAAACAAGCGCTACGACCGCTTTCGCGGCCGCATCATGTTCCCCATCCGCAATCGGCGCGGCAGCGTGATCGGATTTGGGGCGCGAGTCCTTGATGGTTCGGAACCCAAGTACCTGAACTCACCCGAAACAGCCCTGTATCACAAGGGACAGGAACTGTATGGACTGTTCGAAGCGCAGGAGGCGATCCGCAACCGCGCCCGGGTGATTGTCTGCGAGGGCTACATGGACGTAATTGCCCTGGCACAGGCCGGCTTTGGCGAGTCGGTAGCTGCGCTTGGCACTGCGGTGAGCTCTCATCACGTGACGACGTTGTTTCGGCTGGTTGCACACGTCATCTTCGCATTCGATGGCGACGCTGCTGGGCGCAAAGCGGCGCGCCGGGCACTGGAGGCGACGCTTCCCGTGATTGGCGATGATCGGCGCGCCAGCTTTGTATTGCTGCCCCAAGGGGAAGATCCGGACAGCCTGATTCGCGAGCACGGTGCGGGCGCGCTGGAAGCAGAGCTGGCAAAGGCACTTAGTCTGTCGCAATGGTTTGTAAGCTGCGTTGCCGAGGGCCGTGATCTGGGCCAACCCGAGGACCGCGCCGCGGCCGTCGCGACCGCCCGACCCTTGCTTGAGTCGATGCCGGCGGGTGCCTTGCGCATGCAGCTGATCCGTGTCTTGGGCGAAGCAACCAAGACCCCCGCGCAAGACATCGAGTCGCTCTTTGGGCTTGCCCCCTGGCGGCGACTACCACCCGCACGCGAGGCTACGCCGGCGCGCGCGGTCAAGAAGGTCGAAAGCCTCAAATTGCGCCTTCTTCAGCGCCTGCTGGCGTTCCCCGCGCTGGCGCGAGAGTTCAACGCCCAGATTGCCGCACTGGCCATCGACGGGGACGCCGATATTGATCGGCAGCTGGCGGAAGTTTGGCGGGCGAGCACCAGTGCGGGGTCGGCCCACAGCGGTGGGGTGCTTGAAGCGCTTGCGCAGAGCCCTTACATAGAGCACTACCGGGCCCTGGCTGCAAGAGACCTGCATGGGGAAGATGATCCGGCGCTGGCACACGAGGAGTTGCGCGCAGGTTTTGTCGCCATCGAGGAAGAGCGCGTGCGCGGGGAAATGGACCGGCTCGCCAGCGAAGAGATGTCGCCGGCGGCTCGGGAGCGCTATCGCCAGCTTGCCGGGCAGCTGGCAGACCTCAAACGGGTTCGCACCGTTGGCGAGGCCGGTGGTAGTCGGTCCGGCAAATGGGAAGTGCCCGGTTAGCGCGGCCCGTGGGTCGATATGCGAAGGCGCAAAGTGTCAATTTTTTCGATAGCCTAAGACGGATTTGTGGTACACTTTGCGATTACATTGCGTCCGCCTCGGAGCGGACTTTCAGGAGGCCGCAGCCTCCTTGGCGCCAGAATCTGGCGCATTAGCTGGGTCGGGAAAAACGGTGGAGTCAGTCGGGCGGAGCCCTGCGCGGAACCTAGTTTCGCTGTAGCGGTCCACCGGTGTGGGGCGCGGTTTTTTTTCGCACGACCCCGCGTTGGCGCCTGCTGCGCATTGACCACCAGCTTTGTTGAAATGAAATGCGATGACCAATGGCATGTGCCCGAACGGGTGCGCGCCATCGTGGGCAGTGACGCGACGGTATGAGAAATTAGGGATCGCTTTATGACAAAAACCAAGACGACTACGCCAAAGAAAAAGGTCTCCGCGCTCAAGACCGCGAGCGCGCAAAAAAAGACGGTGACGGTTGCGGCCGTGAAGCCCATGGCCAAGGGCAAGGCGGTGGCACGCCCAGAGGCGAAGTCGGCTAGCAGCGCTAGCGGCAAGACGCAAGCTGCGCTGCTTGAGAAGGCGCGCGCCAAGACCGCGCCGGCGAAAGCAAAGCCTGGACGTGCGGAAGGCGGCGATGCCGCCGACGCTATCCCGGAGGCCCGTGACGATGCGGTGGATCCGGCTGTTCAGGTCGCCGAGAAGATGAATTCCAAGCAGCGCGCCAAGGACCGGCGCGCCAAGGAGCGTGCCCTTAAGGAGGCATTGGAGCGCAGCTACCAGGGCTCGCAAGAGGATCTGGAGGCGCGTCGCAACAAGCTCAAAGCACTGATCAAGCTCGGCAAGGAGCGTGGATTTCTCACGTACGCCGAGATCAACGATCACCTGCCAGACAATCTCGTCGACGCCGAGGCGATCGATTCGATTATCAGCACGTTTGGCGATATGGGCATTCAGGTCTACGACCAGGCGCCCGACGCCGAAACGCTGCTCATGAATGAAAACGTTCCTTCCGCCGCCACCGACGATGACGCCGAGGAGGAGGCCGAGGCTGCGCTGTCCACCGTCGATGCGGAGTTCGGCCGTACGACGGACCCGGTGCGCATGTACATGCGCGAAATGGGGTCGGTCGAACTGCTCACCCGCGAAGGCGAAATCGAGATCGCCAAGCGCATCGAAGATGGGCTAAAGCACATGGTGATGGCGATCTCCGCCTGTCCGACCACGGTCGCTGAGATCCTTGCACATGCGGAGCGCATTCGCGGCACACAAATTCCGATCGATGAAGTCGTCGATGGCTTGGTTGATCCGGATGCCGACGAGTTTCCCACCGCGGCTGCCACTGCCGATGAGGAGGAAGAAGAAGAGGGCGAAGAAAGCGAGAACACGGACATTGGCGCCAGCGGCATGACGGCGGCGCAGCTCGACGAACTTAAGGCACGGGCGCTCGAACGTTTCGATCGGGTCGGCAAGCTTTTTGAGAAGATGCGCGTTGCCTTCGAAAAAGAGGGCTATAAGTCCAAGCCCTACACGCGGGCGCAGGAACAGATTCTTGAAGAACTGATGTCGTTGCGCTTTACCGCCAAAATGGTGGAGAAGTTGTGCGATTCGCTGCGCAGTCAGGTCGAAGAGGTGCGCAGCATCGAAAAGAAGATCTACGACATCATGGTCAACAAGTGCGGCATGCCGCGGCCGCATTTTCTGAAGCACTTCCCGGGGTCGGAAACCAATTCGCGCTGGGTAACGCGCGAGGCCGAGAGCGAAGCGGTGTACGCCGAGGTTCTGCGTCGCAATCTGCCGGCGGTACATGAGCTGCAAAGCAAGCTTGGAGCCTTGCAAAAACGGGTTGTTTTGCCGCTCAAGGATCTGCGCGAGGTCTACAAGCAGATGGCAACGGGCGAGGCCAAGGCGCGCAAGGCCAAGCGCGAAATGACCGAAGCCAATTTGCGCCTGGTGATCTCGATTGCAAAGAAGTACACGAACCGCGGATTGCAGTTCCTGGACCTCATCCAGGAGGGCAACGTCGGCCTAATGAAGGCCGTGGACAAATTCGAGTATCGCCGAGGCTATAAGTTCTCGACCTATGCGACCTGGTGGATCCGGCAGGCCATCACACGGTCGATCGCCGATCAGGCTCGCACCATCCGTATCCCGGTGCACATGATCGAGACAATCAACAAGATGAATCGCATCAGCCGCCAGATACTGCAGGAGACGGGTCAAGAGCCTGACCCCACCACGCTGGCGGTCAAGATGGAAATGCCGGAAGACAAGATCCGCAAGATTCTCAAGATCGCCAAGGAGCCCATCTCGATGGAGACTCCCATCGGCGACGACGATGATTCGCACCTGGGCGATTTCATCGAGGACACGACCACCGTGGCGCCGGCCGATGCCGCACAGTACTCGAGCTTGGCGGGCGTCACCAAAGAGGTGCTGGATTCCTTGACGCCGCGTGAGGCCAAAGTGTTGCGCATGCGCTTTGGCATCGAGATGAGCACGGACCACACGCTCGAAGAGGTCGGCAAGCAGTTTGACGTCACACGCGAGCGCATACGGCAGATCGAGGCTAAGGCACTTCGCAAACTGCGTCACCCCAGCCGTTCGGACAAGTTAAAGAGCTTTCTCGAGTAAGAACAGGGACGGCGCGCAATGCGCTGCCCGTCGGACGGCTCTCCAGGGGCCTCTAGCTCATGCTTGGTTAGAGCAGCGGACTCATAATCCGTTGGTGCCTGGTTCGACTCCAGGGAGGCCCACCAATAAAATCAGTAAGTTGTATTTGTTTGCTCAAGTAATTTCTCGCTTTTCTGGAGGCGTGCCGACCACCGCCCATGCGGTGTGTTAGGATGTGTACATCCGAACACTGATAGGCGTCGCCATGTCGACCACAATGACTGTCCGCCTCGAAAAGGAAGTCAAGAAGCGCCTCGACGACCTTGCCGATGTGACTCAGCGTAGCAAGTCCTTTCTGGCGGCCGAGGCTATTCGCGAATACGTCGAGAACAA
>DASPWJ010000141.1:0-3604 GCA_035621895.1 Burkholderiaceae bacterium
TGTAGCCTCTTTGCAGAAAGTCTTGCAGTTCACTCAGGCCGGCTATTTTTGCTGGCAAACGCATCATCGAAAGCGTGGTTCCAATCAACGGATGACGAACAAGCTCATCGAGCGCGTGACCGACACTCTCGATGAGGAAAATCTGCCGCTCCCGATCGGCACGCCGGTCAACTTTTCGATATGCGCTCGCATAGCTCGAGCCCGTGAGTTTGCCAGCAAATGCACCAAGGGCGGTCGCCGTCGCAAAATCGAGTTCTTCCGACAATGCTTCCAGTTCGACCGCCTCCGTAACAATCTCGAGCCCCGCTGCAGGCAGCAGCCGTTTTAGTGTTGGCACAATTCGCCGAACATTGGCGTCGAGCTGGGTGAGATCTTCGGATCCGTACAAGTCACTTAGAAAGAATGCGGCAGCGCGCCCCATATTGGGGCTCGCGAGCAAATCGGCATGGGTGCGCGCCAGCCGCGCGGCCTGCCATGCACGTAGCTGCTGGCGTTTTGCCTCAAGCTCAGGATCTTCTGCCGAGGTGGCACGCAAGGCTGCCGCGCGGTCGAGCTGATGCAACAGTTGCTCCGTTGGGTCTTGTCGCGGACCGGTCATTTTTCATTCCCAGAGCGTGGTTAGTATCTACCCTGCAGAAGTCAGGTCAGGCTTTGGGTCAGTTGGCATCTGCGGGCTGCCATCCGCTGAGCAGTGCGCTGTCGCAGCGCGGCCTGCGGGTACCAATGAATTCCGGATTGCAAGCTAACGAAGTCCGCGCAGATGATGTGCGTGAACCGTATCTGCGATGGATTGCCGGCGCGATTGCGTTTGAGCGCTGCATCGAGGGCAATCGTCAGCGGCGGCGGCCGACTTTTGTAAAGAGACGCCTTTTTCATATCACGCGGGCCGCGTTGGCGCCCTGAGGATCCGTCATCGAGCAGATGGATTTCGTAAAGCAAACGACTTAGCGCCAGGATGTGGACTCAGGTCGGTTGCTCGGCAAGAAGTGCTTTGAGTTCTTCGTCGGCCAGCGTTTCCTTTTCCAAAAGTTGCTTTGCACCACGCTCGAGCGTCGAACGTCGCTGCCGTAGTATTTGCAGGCTCTTTTCGAGGGCCGAATCTACCAAGGCACGTGTGGCAAGGTCGATCTCGCGAGCCGTTTGCTCGGAGTAACGCGACCTAGCTCCGGATATCTCCTCGATATCAAGAAATGTCGGACGCTCCTGATCGTAGACGATTGGCCCCAGGGTCGTATCCATGCCGTATCGTGCGACGATGCTGCGCGCGATTTGTGTTGCTTTAACTAGATCGTCCGCGGCTCCCGTGGAAAGTTCGCGGAACATGAGTTGTTCTGCGGCACGTCCTCCCAACAACACGGCCATCTTGTTTTCCAGTTCCGTGCGTGTCATCAGGTACCGATCCTCGATCGGCCGCTGCAGGGTATAGCCAAGGGCACCGATTCCGCGAGGAATGATCGAAACCTTTTGTACAGGATCTTGACCGGGCAGCGCGGTGGCGACAAGCGCATGCCCCATTTCGTGGTGCGCAACAACCGCCCGCTCCTTGGGGTTTAGGAGTCGGCTGCGCTTTTCAAGCCCAGCCACAATTCGCTCGATCGCCGCTGTGAAATCATCCATGCCTACCGTACGGTGGTCGTGGCGGGTGGCTTGAAGCGCAGCCTCATTGACCAGGTTGGCCAAATCGGCACCGCTGAAGCCTGGCGTCAGGGCGGCAATTTTGTCAAGGTCCAGACCTGGATCTAACGTGACCGACTTGGTGTGCACGCGTAAGATCTGCACGCGACCGATGCGATCGGGACGGTCGACTAAAACTTGTCGGTCAAATCGCCCGGCGCGCAGTAGCGCAGGATCCAGGATCTCCGGTCGGTTGGTTGCGGCCAGCAGGACTAGGCCCGATCGCGGATCAAAGCCATCGAGCTCTGCCAAAAGTTGATTGAGTGTCTGTTCTTTCTCGTCATGCCCCCCAAAGCCGCCATAACCCCCACGAACACGGCCTAGCGCGTCAATCTCGTCGATAAATATGATCGCGGGGGCCTGCTTGCGTGCTTCTTCAAAAAGATCCCGCACCCGAGCGGCGCCAACGCCGACGAACATCTCCACGAATTCCGAACCATTGATAGAAAAGAACGCTACACCAGCTTCCCCCGCTACCGCGCGCGCGAGTAGCGTCTTGCCCGTGCCAGGCGGCCCAACTAACAAAACACCCTTCGGGATTCGTGCTCCAAGCCGGCTGTACTTGGCCGGATCCTTCAGGAATCCGACGACCTCTCGCAATTCTTCTTTCGCTTCATCAACACCGGCGACGTCATCGAACGTAATCTTGACGTCCGTCTCGACATAGACTTTTGCCTTGCTTTTGCCAATCGACAGCAAACTGGTTCCCATGCCGCCTCTTTGCTGCAGGCGGCGGATCAGGAAAAACCAGATACCGAAAAACACAAGTGCCGGTACGATCCAACTGAGCAAGTCACGAAAAAAGGTGTTTTCGACGACACCCGTGAATTTGACGTTGTATTGATCCAGATCTCGCGCCAGTGCGGGGTCAACCCTAGTGGCAACAAACTGCTTGCGTCCGTCGGGTAAAGGCGTCTTGAGAGTTCCCCGAATCAGGTTGGCGGTAATCGCGATGTCTTCGACGTTGCCGGCCTTTAGCTGCGTTAGAAAGTCGCTGTAGGCGAGGGGTTCAGTGGCGCGGTACTGCACCCAGGCTTCCTGCAGCATCAGTACTGCCAGGAAGGCGAAAACTACGTAAACAATGTTGAAGGAAATTTTTTTTTCCATCGCAAGCTCCGTCGGCAGCAATGACACGCCAGGAGGCGGCGCACGCATGATAGCCATTTGGGCCGTAAGCGCGAAACAAAATCGCGCTTAGCTGAGGGCCGCCAAGCGGTCGCAACCCGACAGAGCATTCGTGCCCTTGGGAACCCAAGTCCTAGGTCCCAGTGCTATAAGCGGCCTGCGGCGGTGCGGGAGAGCTGGTGAATAGCATCTGCCGCGGTCGCGAACATCGCGAAGCAATCGACCCTCCCAACTTGAGGGGGTACTGCCGGCCGTCCGTGACTACATCGGCGCGAGCAGTATCGGACGGCGGGTCGAAGCATTGAATTTGTTTTGCGTCTGAATTAGTTGCGCATCGCTTCATAAGCTCGCCAGATTGGTCACGCAAGGACCCGCTAAGGTCGCATGGCTGCTGCGTGCATGATCAAAATCAAGAGGCAAGGTGGTGGCAGTGGCAGATTCGGGGCTATCCTATCTGGGAAAGGCAAGGACGGCGGCAGGTCCATCACGCGGACTGACGCTTGCAAAAGAAAGCGCCACAAAGACGAGAGTCAGATTTTTTGGGGGGATGCAGCTAGTCAGACCGGGCGCGGAAGAGGACGCGCAACGTATGCATCCGGTCATGTGTTCTGGACCAAGCGATTCGGTGCGGGGCTTTAGGGCAAGAGTAATTTGACGAACGGGTGCGAGTGAGCCGCTTGCGGCGAAAATTCAATTTAATTGGTTGGAAGGACGGAACGATGAAAGTCCCATTGGTAGTGACGGTGCGCGGTTTCGAGCACTCTGACGCTCTTGAGGCAGCAATTCGCGATCACGCTCAGAAGCT
>DASPWJ010000142.1:0-8281 GCA_035621895.1 Burkholderiaceae bacterium
CTCCGTCGGCATCGCCATCATGGCGTCGGCTGCGGCGCTGCTGGTCTTTCGGTGGCTGCGCCAGCAAGGCGGCAGGCACCAGGCGCGCTATCGGCTCGTTGCCGCGCTTCTGACGGGGCTTGCGATCAGCGGCATGCACTACAGCGCAATGGCCGCAGCCAGCTTTTCCGCGGAAACGATCTGTCGTAGTGCCACCGGGCTAAGCGGCAACGGCTTGGGCGCCGTTGTCGTCATGGCCTCGGTCATCTTGCTTGCCCTGACCCTGGCGAGTTCGATCCTCGACGCGCGCATGCAGTCAAAGACAAACTCGCTGGTCGGCGCCTTGCGCAATATGAATGCGCAGCTGCTTTGCGCAAACGAGCAGTTGCAACAACGCGCCCTGCTCGATCCCTTGACGCATCTGCCCAACCGTACGCTTTTCGAGGATCGCCTGACGCACGCGGTGGCGCGCAGCCGTCGCGACGAAGCACGCATCGCGGCGCACCAGCAAGAAAAACTTGCGGTTCTGTTCATCGATCTGGATGGCTTTAAAGCGATTAACGAGTCCTTGGGCCATACCGCGGGCGATGAAATACTCAAAGAGGCCGCCGAGCGCTTACGTCGCACGGCGCGCGACAACGACACCGTGGCGCGCATCAGTGCCGATGAATTCGTGGTTCTGATGGAAGATGTGCCAGGCGTGGCGGTGTGCGCATCGCTGGCGCAACGGTTGTTGGGCGCGCTATCGCAACCCTTCCAGGTGGCAGGGCGCGAACTGCAGATGTCGGGCTCCATTGGCATAGCGGTGTTTCCCGACCATGGGCATCACGAACGGCTCATTGCCAATGCCGATGCAGCGATGAACGCGGCCAAGCGGGCCGGCGGCAACGGCTACGCTCTGTTTGAGTCGCATATGAATGCGGGAGCGCTGGAGCAACTGAGTTTGCAAAGCGATCTACGCCATGCGCTCGAGCGCAAAGAGCTGCAGCTCGTCTACCAACCCAAACTCGACGCCTTGGGCGGCCAGCTGTGCGGCGCAGAAGCCTTGCTGCGTTGGCGCCATCCCGAGCGCGGCATGGTCAGCCCGACGGTGTTTATACCGATAGCCGAGCGCTTTGGCCTAATCAACGCATTGGGCGACTGGATCATTGACGAAGCCTGCCGACAGAGCCGTGCCTGGGCCCAGGCAGGTCTCAACATTCGAATCGCGGTGAACTTGTCGGCGCAACAATTGCGCCTGGGCGATTTGGTCGGGCGCGTGCGCGCAACGCTGCAGCGCCACAGCGTCGACGCCTCCCAGCTGCTGTGCGAGATCACCGAGTCGGTGGCGATGGAGGACATCCGAGCGACACAAATCACGCTGGAGAATCTGGAAAAAATCGGAGTCTTTTTGTCCATCGATGACTTCGGCACCGGCTACTCGAGCTTAAGTTACCTGCGACAGTTGCCAGTGCGCGAACTCAAGATTGACCGCAGCTTCGTCAACGACCTGGAGTCGAGCACCGACGCGTGTGCGGTCGTTGATGCGGTGGTGCGCCTCGCGCACGCCCTGGGTCTGCGTGTGGTAGCCGAGGGCGTGGAAAACGCCAATCAACAAGACATTCTGCGACATCTTTCCTGCGACGAGCTGCAGGGCTACTTGTTCGCTCACCCGATGAGTGCGAGTGAATTTCTCGCCTGGGCCACCAAGGGTGCGCGGACGGTTGCCAGCGCGCCCACCTATCTGACGAGCAACCAGGCGCTGCTCAATTAGCCGCCTCCTCGCGGCCGTGCGGCCCTTGCCCTTGCCGCGGGCCTACCATACGATGCCAGCAGCATCGGCCGCCGTTTGCGGCTATCGGCGCGAGAAATGGCATTTGCCCACACCGTCGGACAACAGACGTTTCACTTTGCCGATCTCAAGACGCTGTTGGCAAAGTCCAGCCCGGCGCGCTCCGGTGATGAGCTCGCAGGCGTTGCCGCCGCGAGCGAGCGCGAGCGCATGGCGGCGCGTATGGCCCTTGCGCAAGTGCCGCTGAAGCGCTTTTTGCAAGAAGCGCTGGTGCCCTACGAACAAGATGAAGTTAGCCGGCTGATTTTCGATCGGCACGATGCCGGGGCGTTTTCTTCCATCGCGGCATTGACGGTTGGCGAGCTGCGCGATTGGTTGCTTTCGCCAAAAAGCGACTCGGCGGCGCTGCGCCACCTGGCCCCGGGCCTGACTCCCGAAATGGCCGCCGCGGTGAGCAAACTCATGCGCAATCAGGACCTGATCCTGGTTGCTAAGAAGTGCCGGGTCATTAGCCGCTTTCGCTGCACCATCGGCCTTCCGGGACGTTTGTCAGTGCGGCTGCAGCCCAACCATCCTACGGACGACCTCAAAGGAATTGCCGCCTCGATCGTCGACGGTCTGCTGTATGGCGCAGGCGATGCGGTGATTGGCATCAATCCGGCCGGCGATGAACTTGCGCAGATCGTCGCGCTGCTGCAGATGGTCGACGCCTTGCGGCGGCAATACGAGATTCCCACCCAGTCGTGCGTGCTGACGCACGTGAGCAACACGATACGTGCGATTGAAGGCGGAGCACCCGTGGATCTGGTTTTTCAGTCGATCGCAGGAACGCAGGCGGCCAACGCTGCGTTCGGCATCAGTCTTGCGCTGCTTCGCGAGGCGCATGAGGCGGCGCAAAGTCTGCGGCGCGGCACCGTCGGCAATAACCTCATGTACTTCGAAACGGGCCAGGGAAGCGCGCTTTCCGCAAATGCCCACCAAGGCATGGATCAGCAAACCTGCGAGGCACGTGCCTATGCGGTGGCGCGCGAATTCTCGCCCTTGCTGATCAACAGCGTCGTGGGCTTTATTGGCCCTGAGTATCTATTTGACGGCAAGCAGATCATCCGCGCGGGGCTCGAAGATCATTTTTGCGGCAAACTGCTCGGGTTGCCGATGGGAATGGACATTTGCTACACCAACCATGCCCAAGCCGATCAAGACGACATGGACACACTGCTCACGCTGTTGGGCGTGGCCGGGGTCAACTACATCATGGGTGTGCCCGGCGCCGATGACATCATGCTGCAATATCAAAGCACCTCGTTTCACGATGCGCTGTACCTTCGTACGATTTTGCAGCTGCGGCGTGCCCCGGAATTCGAGGACTGGCTGAGCAAAATGCGCGTCACGCGCCCGGGAGGGGCCCTGCGGCGCCTTGCACCCACGCAGGCACTGCTCACGCACGCGCGCACCTTGGGCGAGCAAGCATGAAGTCCCTGGTCAGCGCCGATCCTTGGGCTCAGCTGCGCCGCTTCACGGCGGCGCGCATCGCGCTGGGACGAGCGGGCAGCAGCTTGCCCACGCAGGTGTTGCTCGAAGTTGGTTTGGCACAGGCAAAGGCGCGCGATGCGGTTCACGAGGCATCGCATACCGAACAACTGCAAGAGCAACTGGCAGCGCAAGACCTCGATTTCATTGCCGTGCACAGTGCCGCACGCGACCGGCAGCAGTACCTGTTGCGCCCCGATCTGGGTCGTCGACTCGACGCGGCGAGCCGCGAGCGCCTGCAGTCCCTGTGCCTGCCCGCGGCACCGGATGTGGTGTTCGTCCTCGCAGATGGTCTTTCCGCGCAGGCCCGACTGCGTCACGCTCTACCGTTGCTGCAAATCCTTCGCCGCGAGCTGCGCCAATGGCGCATTGGCCCGATCGTTCTGGCCGAGATGGCGCGCGTAGCTCTGGGCGATGAAATTGGCCAAGAGCTGCACGCCCGGCAGCTTGCCATCTTGCTCGGCGAGCGCCCAGGCCTGAGCGCACCCGACAGTTTGGGCATCTACTTCACCCACGCCCCGAAAGTTGGCCGCACGGACGCGGAGCGCAACTGTATATCGAACGTTCGTCCCGAGGGACTGCAATACGAGGCCGCGGCCAAGCGACTACTTGAGTTGATGCAAGGCGCGCGGCTCTTGGGCCGCTCCGGCATCGATCTGAACGAAAAGACGATCGGCCGCTTGGATACAAACTGCGCGGCGCTTACGACGTCACTCGCACCACATACTCCAAAGTAGTTGCGCCGCCCGCCGGTACTTGGACCTGCCATTGGGCGCGATGCGCCTCGTCCTGCACGTGCGGGGCGGATTCCTTGACAATTTCCCAGTCGTCGGGCATCGCCTCGAGCACCTTTACCGTGACGGTCTCGTCTTTGGCGTTGCGCAATTCGATACGCCAGCTGCTCTCAACGACGTTTTTGGCGATGCGGCGAAATTCACTTTGGATGCGCTCGGCCAAGATATCGAAGGCCTCACCAAGATCGAGCTTTACGGTTTCGTTTTTTGCGCTGTGCTCCATACGATCCTCGCCGACAAATTGCGCCGCGCCCGTGCTGTCGCGCGCATATACCCGCACCACACCGCCGGGCAGCGGCCGGCCAAGGTCCGCGCCTTTGTTATCGAAAAACACAAATGTCGATGGCCGTTGCTTTTGGCTGATCCGCCGAAGCCGATCGCGGAACATCCAATCGTTTCCTATAAGCACGTATTCGCGGCGTACCGGAATCTGCCGAGCGGCGAGCAGCGCAAGAAGCTTGGTCTGATTATCCGCAATGCTGGTTGCTCGCTCAAAACGGTACAGGTGATAGTCCGCCAGTTGCTCTTCGGCCGGCTCCATCGGCGCGGCGCGCGCTGCCGCCATCTGCGCAGGGGCTACGCGCTCAAAAGCCCCCGGCGCTTGGCCTCGCACTCGGTGTAGATTGCCAGCCACCAGCTGCAGTGCTGCATTCTCAAAGCTAACTCCCGTCCGATTGGAGAGCGTTACCCACCCGTTCAGATCCAGACTTCGCCCATCGGGCGCAAGGCTGGCGACGTAGTCGGCTCTCCAGGACATTCCCGACGTCAGGTAGGAAAGCTCAAGCGCCTGCTTGCCGCCTGTGGTGTCGAGCAAGACCGACAAAGTTGGCCGGTCATAAAGACCGGGAGGAACCGACTCGTAGGCGATTCGACCCGGCACCCCGGCCTCGATGCGGTCGGAAAACCGAAGGATCGTGCCCTCCGCGGTCGCGAGCACGGTGGCCTTCTCGCGACGGTCTTCGCCAGTGGCCGGGTTGGGCCGTAACACCGTCACCTCGTGACCGACGCTTTTTTCAAGAAGCCTTTGCGGCGTGAGAAGCTCGTAGTCAAATTGCTGCTCGATCAAGCTAACGGACGCGCCGCCCGTAGCTCGCAACATGGCCGTCTCCGGACGCAGGTGCGCCGTTACATCTCGCAGTGCCAGGTGCGTCAAGCCAGAGGGCAGGTCTACGCGGCGTCGTTCGCGCACCAACGCCAAGTCGTCGCTATATACGGTCAAGGCTACGCTGTCGCGGTCGCGCTGGCTTGACTCCAAATTCTTGGGCGGTTCCGCACAGTGAACGATGCCCGCAAATATTGCCAGACAAAAACCGCTTTTGTGCATCCTCATGACAGCCCCCTCCGGAATATCCTTTGCACAAGGATAGCGTGCTGCACGCCGACAACGTCTGCGGCGATGCCCTGTGCGTCGCTCCAACCGGCCTTCGACCCGTAAAAAATAAGGCGCAGCCACGATCCGCGCTTGCCCTTGGCGCACGCAGCGGCACCGCCAGCGCTGCCATCGTGCAATTGATGGCGGCTACGCGATCGAGAGTCTTGCTGAAAATGAATTGTTGAAAATCGGCTCCCGATCATCCAGGAGCACCCTCTTATCTCGCTAGGTTGGCGGTGCCAGGGCCTCGATGTCATCCATGATGCGATTCATGCGACGGATCAGCGCCTGATACGGCGCAGCTTGGCCAAGATCAACTCCGGCACGACGGTACAGTTCGTAGGCGTAGTCCGAGCCGCCGGCCTTGAGCATAGCAATGAATCGCTCGCGCGCCTGCTCTGCGCTTTGACCTTGTAATTCTTCGGCGAATTTGGCCGCGCCGGCCATCGATGTGGCGTACTGCCACACGTAGTAACCAAAATAAAAGTGCGGTATGAACGCCCATTCATTGCAATACAGCGGATCGATCTTCATTACGCCCTGCGCCTCGCCGTAATAATGCTTGAGCAAAGCGCAGTACCGCTCGGTGAGCGAGGCGCCCGAGAGGGGCTCGCCGCGTTCGCGCATTTCATGCATCTGAAGCTGAAATTCGGCAAACAGCACCTGCCGGAAGAAGGTCGTTCGGATCGATTCGAGCTGTTTACCAAGGTAAAAGAGCTTTTCTTCGCGCGACGCAGCCTTGCCTACCATGTAGTCGCCCAGCAACATTTCATTTGCGATCGAGGCCGACTCGGCAATAAACGTCGAGTAGTGCGCTTTTTCAAACGGCTGGTCGGCATTTGCCAGCATCGTGTGGACCGCGTGTCCCCACTCATGCGCGTACGTAGAAAGGGACTCGAAGTCGTCGTCGTGGTTTAGCAGCAGATACGGATGAACGTCGTACGCCAAACCATTCATATAGGCACCCGAGTTTTTTCCCAATCGCGGATGCGAATCTGACCATGAAGACCCTGTGCCGCGTCGTAGCAAACCCAGATACTCTTTGCCCAAGGGCGCCAGCGCCTCGAGCGTGATACGCCGGGAATCTTGCAGCGAAAAGTGCGGTGGCGAAGAAATCTTAAAGAGCGACGGATAGTTATCGTAGTACGCAAGCTCGCCCTGAATTCCCAACAGGCGCTTTCGCAACCTCAGGTAGCGATGCAGCGTCGGCAGGCCAGCGTTGGCTTGTGCGACGAGCGTCCGGTACACCGCTTCGGGCATGTTGTCCTCGAAGAGCGACCGCTCAAGCGAGGTGCCAAATCGGCGCGCCCTTGCGCTGAACACGTCGCCCATCACCTGCGCCGTGAGGTTCGATCCCAGGGTGCCCTGGTACCCGTTGAATGCTCCCCAAAAAGCGTCGAACACCGCTTTGCGCACCGCGCGATCGTCAGAACCACGGTATTTCTCGTACTGCACGTGGCCCATTCGGATCTTTTGTCCCTCGATGTCCAGTGACGGGAAGGGCAATTCGGCGTCTACGAGTTGCTCAAAAACGCTATGTGGCTGCGCCAACACGTCCCCGGTGGCAGCGAGCACGGATTCGGCTTCCACGCCCAGCGTGTGCGGCGCATGGCGCAAGGTCTCTGTCAGGAAAAAGTCGAATCGGCGCTTCAGTGCCGCGGATTGCTCGACATAGGCGCGGACCTTGGCCTGTCCCAGCGGCTGCACTTCGGGTGCCAACCACGCCGTCTTTTGCGCAAGTTCCGTGAGCAGTGACTGCGCCTGTTGCTTGCGCTCAAGGTTGGCGGCCTCGCGCAGATCCTCGTCCGAGCGAAGCGACGCGTACGAGTACAGTCGCAGCAGTTCGCGACGCGCGTCGCTAATCGCCGCGAGCGCAGTGAACATCGCCTCAGCACCGCTGGCCAGTGTTCCCTTGTATCGGTCAAGGGACGCGACATCGGCCCTAGCATGCTCGTAAGACTGTGACCACGCTCCTGCGGTGGCGTAAAGCTCCGTCAGATCCCAACGCTCGCCAGCGGCCACTTGCGCCGCTTCAGCCGATAAGCTTATCGATGCAACCATGATGGCAATACACGCTGTGCGCAGCTCGGTCCACACATCTGTTACCCCTTACGTCAGAAACGCGGCAATGCAGGCCGCTTGGGCCTGCGGGTGACGGCGAGACCGGCCTCAAAATGCGAGCGATGATCCCGGCGCCAGATGGTAGGCCCCCAAGCGCTTGGTCGCAATACGCGAGGCTGCGATTGCGCTTGGTGCGCACACCAATCGACCGCGCTTGCGCGCTGGAGCTAAAGCCCCCGCCGCGCACACCGGATTAGCCGGGGCGCAAGCGCTGGCTTCGAGACATTGCGCTTCATTAGGAAACGCTATTGCAAATGACGAAAGCGCATGCTGCCGGTGGCGTTGATCGGGATCCTTCAATAGACTGCCCCCGATGAAAGCAGCCTTCTACGAGCGTCTAGGCCCCGCACGCGAGGTGCTGCAGATTGCCAACTTGCCCGAGCCCATTGTCGCGGCCGGTGAAGTTCGCGTTCGTATCCACTGGTCGGGCGTAAACCCATCTGACGTGAAATCGCGCGTCGGCCTGCGCAGCAGCGCGATGCCATTTCCGCGGGTGATCCCGCACAGCGACGGCATGGGCATCGTTGATGCCGTAGGCGAGGGTGTTCCCGCCTCGCGCATCGGACAGCGCGTGTGGACTTGGAATGCCGCCTGGGGCCGGCCGTACGGTACGGCCTGTGAATACGTGTGCCTTCCGCAGGAACAGGCAGTGCCGCTGCCCGATGGGGTCGAGGGCGAGGCTGGGGCTTGCCTTGGCATTCCGGCCCTTACGGC
>DASPWJ010000143.1:0-2212 GCA_035621895.1 Burkholderiaceae bacterium
CGTCATGGCCTATGTGCTGCAGTTTGCTCCGCAAGAGTTTGTCAACATTCCGCGGCACGGCACCATTCAGTACCACCCCTCCTTGTTACCTCGCTACCGCGGCCCAAGCTCGATCAATTGGCCCATCATTCGCGGCGACACAATCACGGGACTTACCATCTTTCGGCCAACCGATGGTCTGGACGAGGGACCCATCGTGTTGCAAAAGACAACTGCCATCGGCCCCGACGACACGTTGGGAAGCGTCTACTTTGACCGCTTGTTTCCTATGGGGGTGGATGCGCTACTAGAGGCGGCCGACCTCGTGTTGGCCGGCTCGTCCAGAGAAACCTTACAGGATGAATCGCAAGCGAGCTACGAAGGCTGGTGCCGCGCAGCCGAAGCGCAAATTAACTGGCACTACCACCTGGATTTCGTCTACAACCTCGTGCGGGGTTGCAACCCCGCTCCGGGGGCCTGGACAACGGTAAACGGCAAGAAACTTCAAATCTTTGACGCACGAAAGCACACGACTCAAAGGTTTAATCAGGTCAAGGGCAAGCCCGGTGAAATCGTCGAGATCGGTCAAGACAGCATTTGCGTGAGCGCGCAAGGCGGTCAACTGGAAGTGTTCAAGGTCAAGGCCGAAGGTGGCAAAAAAATTCCCGCGACGCAGTTTTGCACCGAAGCTCGCTTGGGTCCGGGTACGGTCCTGGGTGCGTCATAACTTGACGCTAAAGCCAACGCCTTTAGCTTTGTGGCGAAAACACCCCGGTCGAAAGGTAGCGATCGCCACGATCGCAGACGATAAATACGATCGTTGCCCCTTGCACTTGCGCGGCGATGCGCAGCGCGATGTGCAGGGCACCGCCTGATGAGATGCCGGCATGTATTCCTTCTTCCGCCGCCATCCGACGGGCGAAGTTTTCGGCATCCGCCTGGGTCACGAACTCGATTTGATCGACTCGTCTGGCGTCATAGATTTTCGGCAGGTACTCCTCAGACCACTTGCGAATTCCCGGAATCTGCGAGCCTTCGGCGGGCTGCGCACCAATGATCTGAATCGCGGGGTTCTTCTCTTTTAAAAAGCGCGACACACCCATAATGGTCCCAGTGGTCCCCATGCTGGAGACAAAGTGTGTCACAGCCCCTTCTGTGTCCCGCCATATCTCGGGACCTGTAGTTTCGTAATGCACGCGCGGATTGTCGGCGTTGGCAAATTGGTCCAAGACTCGGCCTTCGCCACGCGATTGCATCTGTAGGGCCAGATCGCGGGCATATTCCATGCCCCCGCTTTCGGCCGGGGTCAGTATGAGTTCAGCTCCATAGGCGTACATGGAGGCGCGCCGCTCGGCAGAGAGGTTATCGGGCATGATCAGGGTCATCCGATAGCCCCTCATGGCCGCGATCATTGCCAGCGCAATGCCGGTATTGCCGCTGGTTGCCTCAATGAGTCGGTCGCCCGGACGGATCTCGCCGCGTTCCTCGGCGCGCCGCATCATCGAATACGCCGGCCGGTCCTTGACGGATCCACCCGGATTGTTGCCTTCGAGCTTTGCCAGTAAGACATTGCCGCGCGCCGCCAGGCTCTCGGCCTCCATACGCTGCAGTCGCACCAGCGGCGTGTTGCCGATCGTTGCCTCGATGGTTGGATACGTCTTCATGCAACGGCGTCCAGTTCCTCGATGCGCTTTGGCGAATAACTGTCCCAATGCAAGCAGCCGGGACATTGCCAGTGAAATGCCCGGGTACGAAAGCCGCAGTTGGCGCAGCGGTAGCGTGATAGGTTACGCGCTTGCACGCTGATGAGTCCGCGCAGTAATTCAAGCTCCCGATCGCCCTGTGCGCTGGCTGCGCGAATCGCCAGCAGTCGCTCAAACCCCAGCAACGACGGATGGCGCTTTAACTCTTCGCGAAGCATCGCTTCGCCCGAAGCGCCACCTTCCCATTCTTGCGCACGCCGATAACCCACATCGAGCAGGTCGACGGAGGGATGATCGAGCAATTCGCGCCGGAGCAAATTAAGCGCCTCAGCGCGACGCCCAACGCTATCCATTGCATGGGTAAGGCGCTCGGCTATGAGCGGCAAATACTCCGGTGAATCGGTGGCAATTCGCAACCAGTGTTCGATGGCCAGCGCCGTATTGCCGCTGCGATCGGCGATGTCTCCCGCCAGGATGCTGGCGCGCACGGAGTTGCGATTGGCAACGAGTGCCTCCTCAAGGCTGCGCTT
>DASPWJ010000144.1:0-4709 GCA_035621895.1 Burkholderiaceae bacterium
GAGGCGGCGCAGGCATTGCGCAGCCTGGGTTTGCGCGCGGTCGTGGGCATATTGGCGATCGATTTTCCCAGTCGCTACGCAAACGACGCAGACGATTACCTGCGCCAAGGCTTGGCGGCCCGCGATGCCCTCATTAGCGACCCGCTGGTGCACTTTACGATTGCCCCCCACGCCCCTTACTCGGTAACGGACGGAACTTTAGCTCGCGTCGCAACTTTGGCCGAGGAGCTCGATTTGCCTGTGCACATGCATGTGCAGGAGACCGTGGAGGAAATCGCGCGCTCGCTGCAGCAGCACGGCTGCCGACCATTGCAGCGGCTCGAGCGCCTGGGCCTCGTCAGCGAGAGGTTGGTCGCGGTACACGCAACGCAGATGCTGGATGCGGAAATCCAGCTGCTAGCACAACGCGGAGTCTCCGTTGTCCACTGCCCCGCCTCCAATCTCAAATTGGCCAGCGGATTTGCGCCCGTCGCCAAGCTGCTCACGGCGGGTGTCGGCGTGGCCATCGGTACGGACGGTGCAGCCAGCAACAACCGCTTGGACATCCTTGGGGAAGCGCGCTTAGCGGCACTGCTAGCTAAGGGAATCTCGACCGATGCCAGCGTGGTTCCGGACTGGCAGGCGCTCGAATGCGCCACGCTTGGGGGTGCCAAAGCCCTTGGCCTGGATGAGCGCATCGGATCCATCGAAGTTGGCAAAGAAGCCGATCTGACGGCCATTGATTTGTCGCCCTTTGAAACCCAGCCGTGCTACGAACCAATTTCGCAGGTACTCCATAGCGCGGGGAGGGAAAATGTCACGCACGTATGGGTCGCTGGAGAAGCGGTACTGATCGACCGCGCAATCGCAATTGCCAATGGCCCATCCCTTGCCGAGGAGGTCTTGCGGTCTGCCGCACCGTGGCACAATCAAGTGCGACAATTGCTGCGGACGCCGCCTGCTTCCTCGCCCGCGAGGCTGTAGGCAGGCAGCGTGTCAAATTGGCGTGACTTCGTGCTCTAGGGCGGTACCGCACGGGACTTGAGATGTCATAAACGGGGAGGTAAATAAAAATGAAACACAACCAAAAAACTTTGATTGCCATTACCGCTTTACTTAGCGCAATGGCAGGCGGTGCCAACGCCGCGCCCGTCATGGCCAATTCGGGCTACGCCGGAGCTTCCGATGGCACGGTGGTCCGAAACAGCACAGGCCTGTGCTGGCACACGGGGTTTTTCACCAAAGATCTTGCCTTGGCAGAGTGCGATAAGGATCTGATCCCACCACCGCCTCCGCCACCGCCGCCGTTGCCGCCACCGCCGCCGCCACCACCGCCGCCACCTGCAGCTGCAGCGCCACCTCCGCCACCGCCACCGCCTCCTCCTCCAGAGAAGCGCACCGTGCAGGAGAAGTTGACCTTTGGCTCGGATGAGTTTTTCGATTTTGATAAATCAACGCTCAAACCCACTGCAATCACTGCGCTCGATGACTTAGTAGCCAAACTGAAAAGTGCGACCGTGCTCAATTCGGTGCGCATCGTCGGCTACACCGACAGCGTTGGCGGCAGCGCCTATAACGAAAAGCTGTCCTTGCGGCGCGCTGAAACGGTACGCAATTACCTGACCGAACACGGTGTTCCGGCAGACAAGATCGTCGTGGAGGGCAAGGGTAAAAGCGATCCAATAGCCGACAACAAAACCGAGGCCGGGCGCGCCAAAAACCGCCGAGTTGAGGTAGAGGTCGACGGCTACAAGGTCGTCGAACAGTGAGGCAAAGCCAACTGCACAAGCCCCGCACTGGGGGGCTTGTGCCTGCGATGTATGAACGACGTCAATGTTGATCCCGCCGAGCTGAAAAAATTCAGCGATTTGGCCCACCGCTGGTGGGATCCGCATGGCGCATTTCGCCCACTGCACGAGCTCAACCCCGTTCGCATGGGTTGGATCGAGCAGCATGTCTCGCTTTCGGGGCGCTCGGTCGTGGATGTCGGCTGCGGTGGCGGCATCCTTGCAGAAGCAATGAGCGAGAAAGGTGCTCGTGTACTGGGTATCGATTTAGCCGGCAAGTCGCTGCAGGTCGCGCGGCTTCATGCCCTTGAGAGCGGGGCCAAGGTCGAATATCGCGCTGTTTCCGCCGAGGATTTGGCAAAGGAGCAAGCGGGGCAGTTCGATGTAGTAACGTGCATGGAAATGCTCGAACACGTGCCCGATCCGGCGCGCACGATCCAGGCCTGCGCCCAGCTGGTTCGGCCCGATGGATGGGTGCTGATTTCGACGATCAACCGCAACATCAAGTCGTTCGTGCTGGCCATTATCGGTGCTGAATACGCACTGGGACTGCTGCCGCGCGGCACGCACGAGTATGCGCGTTTCATACGGCCCAGCGAGTTGGCGCGCGGAGCGCGCGCGAGCGGCTTGGAAGTAAGCGACCTAACGGGCATGCGCTACAACCCCTTAACAAAGCGCTTCTCGCTTCATCCGGACACCGATGTCAATTATCTGATGGCCTGCCGTCGCCCAAACTAAGCCACACCTTGCCGCGCGCAACCATGAGTTCGGCCACAACGCCTTTATCGAGCCAGACCCGTACCAGTTCCCAGCCAGGCAGTGTGATGGCCGCTTTGATCCTGTTTGATCTGGATGGGACGTTAGCCGACACGGCGCCCGATCTGGTCAACGCGATCAATGCCTGCCTTGTTGCGCGTGGCCGGGAGCCACGTTCGCTGGCCGAACTGCGCCCTTGGGTCAGTCACGGGGCGCGCGGCTTGATCGAGCGCGCATTTGGTATTGGCCCCGGTCAAGACGGCTACGAGGATTTGCGAGAGGAATTCATAAGCCGTTACGAGGCCGATCTGTGCCGCATGACAACGCTCTTTGCTGGAGTCGAGGAAACACTGGCACGAATTGAGCAGGCGAAGTTGCAATGGGGCATAGTGACCAACAAGATCGCCCGACTCACTACGCCGCTTGTTCGCGCACTGCATCTGGAAGGTCGTGCCGCCTGTGTGGTGAGCGGCGATACCGCAGTTCGTGCAAAACCCGACCCGGCGCCGATACGTTATGCGTTGGAACTTTGCGGATGTCTGCCCGAGGCGGGGGTTTATGTCGGCGATGATCGGCGCGATATCGAGGCTGGTCGGGCAGCCGGCGTGCGAACTGTTGCCGCCGCCTATGGCTACTCCGTCCTGATTGACGATATTTCACAGTGGCAGGCCGACTACATCATTGAAAGCCCGGCGCAGCTGCTGTCTTGGCTGTTGCCGGATCCTCAATGGTGAAATCCGCCAACGCGGACCGAGCCGACCAACGAGGACAACGGGGCGCGGCGCATACCGCTCGAGTGGAGGTGCACAAACACTCACATCGACGCCGCACCACCCGCCGCATCGTGTTCCCGTCGCGCACCGTTATTACGCATGGAATGCGGCGCAAGGTCCTGCAGGATCTGTACCACTACTTTATGACGGTAAGCTGGCCCACACTGATCAGTGCCCTTGCCGCGTATTTTTTTGTCTTCAACCTGCTGTTTGCTTGTATCTATTTTCTCGCACCGGATTCTATTGCGAACCTCAGTCCGTCGGGCTTTTGGGGTGACTTCTTTTTTAGTTTGGAAACGTTTGCCACCGTGGGCTACGGCGACATGCACCCCCAGACGCTGTACGCCCACATATTTGGCGCAATCGAAATCTTTGTCGGCCTGATTAGCTTGGCGCTGATGACGGGCGCGATGTTTGCGCGATTTTCGCGCCCGCGGGCGCGATTTCTTTTTGCGCGTTACGGCGTCGTGCAGCCCATGGATGGTCGTCCGACTCTCATGTTTCGCGCCGCCAACGCCCGCCAGAACATCATCATGGAGGCCTCTGCACAGCTGCGCCTGCTGCGCGATGAGGTAACCGCGGAGGGGTACCACTACCGGCGCATCCTGGATTTGCCTTTGGTACGCAGAGAACATCCCATCTTTCTGCTGGGCTGGAATCTGATGCACGTGATCGATGCCAATAGTCCACTTGCTGCGGAGACCCCCGAGTCGCTGGCCAAGGCGCGGGCACTTTTCTTGCTCACCTTGAGCGGGACCGACGAGACGACCGGCCAAGTGCTGATGACGGGCCATAGTTACAGCAGCGGCGACATCCGCTGGAATCACTCGTTTCGCGACGTCCTGCACGTCGGCGTCGATGGCCTGGAGCACTTTGACTACGACAAGTTCCACCTCGTGGACCCTTTGTAGCCGCCCCTGATAGTCGCGTCTGAGCTGCGTGAGCAGATCGGGTCGTATGCAATGGAACAAACACGGCGGCGGTCGGTCTTAGGAAAGGTACGCTGAAGCCGCCGCGATACAAGGCGGTATAATGCGTGTGCATCTTTTCTGGGGGCGACCTGGCTTCGACGCGGGTTGCGAAACAGTACGGTGCGTGCCGAGGCCCAGTTACCTCGTAAATCCGCTGGAACACTACAAACGCCAACGACGAGCGTTTCGCTCTCGCCGCTTAAACCCGGTGAGACGCTGCACTAGCCGGCCACTGGGCTAGGTCGGGCAACCGACAGCAGCGCCATTTTCAGTGGCTGGATGCGTGCGGAGTCACGACGCGCGCCTCAAGACCGAGTGACTGGTCGCATGTCGGCCTGCCGACTGGCTAAGCATGCGATAAGACAAAAATAGGTCGGATATGCACGTAGAACCGTCTGCGGACCATTCGCGGACGCGGGTTCGATTCCCGCCGCCTCCACCAT
>DASPWJ010000145.1:0-5559 GCA_035621895.1 Burkholderiaceae bacterium
ACAGCCACGACGGTAGGCACCTACTTGCGGGATCTGCCACCAGATCGCAGGGTTGCGATGGCTCGCGTTTGCAGCATGATCCGCAGATCGGCGCGTGGCGTGCGAGAGAGCATGCGCTATGGTTTGGCCTTTTATGAGCTCGACGGCCCGCTGTTTGCACTGGAATCGGGCCGCAGACACATGTCGCTGTACGTTGCGGAGCAAGATGTCGTCGTCAAGCACAAGGAATCGTTGCCGGGGGTAAATACCGCGCGAAGCTACGTGAAGTTCTCCGACCTGAATCGTTTGCCGCTGGACGTCGTCGAGAAGATCGTCCGCGATTCGGTGGCCGCCCGGCGCACGCGTGCGCAACAAGGCTCCTTGCCGACTCAGGCCGAGCTGCTCAAGCTGTGGGCCATCAAGGAAGAGGCGGTGCAGGTGCCCGCGCCGGTCGCGAAGGTGACGGCCCCGGCGGCAAAGAGCAAGGCACCAAAGGGTGCCGGACAAAAAAGCAAGTCTGCGCGCGCCTCCCCGGCAGCAAAGTCCATCCGATCGGTAGCAAAGTCCGGCGCAAAGGCGCCTGGCGCTGCGTCGGCAAAAAAAGCCGGCACCGGCCGCTGAGCGCTCCAACAACAATAATTGCCGGCGGCGTGCCCGATCAGGCAGGGGTAGCGTGGGCAGAGCGTTGCGTTTTGCCATTGTTGTGCTGGGGATATTCGGCGCAAGCATGCATGGCGCCGAGCGGGGAAAAGTTGGCCTGCAATGGTATGGCCACTCCGCCGTGCGGATCACCTCCCCCGGCGGCAAAGTGCTTCTGATCGATCCATTTCTGACAGAAAACCCCAAAACGCCGACAAAGTTCAAGAACCTCGGCGCGATCGGTCCCATCGACCTGATCTTGGTCACCCACGCGCATGCCGATCACCTCGGCGATGCGCCCGCCTTGGCCCGCCAGTACAACGTTCCGATCATTGCCCCAGCCGGGCTTGCCAGCTCCTTGGCTGCGCTCGAGATTGTCCCTCCCGAGCTTGCGCCGCACATGAACAAAGGCGGAACGGTTGCGCCCTTGGGCCCCGGGATCCGGATCACGATGGTTCACGCGGAGCACAGCTCGGAGCTCATTTGGCGCAACCCGGCTACCGGCAAAAACGAAGTGCACGTCGGCGGCGAGCCCGCTGGCTTTCTCATCGAGCTGGAAAACGGTTTTCGCATCTACCACATGGGCGACACGGCTCTGTTCTCGGACATGCGGCTGATCGCCGAACACTACCACCCGGACCTGGTTCTCGTTCCGATCGGCGGACATTCTGTAATGGAGCCGCAAGATGCGGCATTTGCGATTCGCGAATGGTTCAAACCCGCGTACGTCCTGCCCATCCATTACGGCACTTTTCCCATGCTCAAAGGCACGCCAGAACAATTTCGGGCGGCACTCAAAGCAAACCGCACGCGCGTGCTCTCGCTTGAGCCGGGTGATTCGATCCAGTTATAAAACACCCGCGCCGCACAAGTGCGGCGCGGGGCAGTACCGTAAATCGACGCTTTCGAATTATTCGCCGACTATGCTGCCATTCACCGTAGCGCTGGTCGTGCTACGAAGATCGATAAAGCCGTCCAGCGGCACGATAAGACGCGTTGCCTTGCCATGGCCCGTCTCCCACAGGCGCACGTAGGCGTAGTAGTACGCGCCCGGGACCGGCGTAGCGGAGTCGCCCGCAGGCACGTCCGTCAGCGCAAAGCTGCCGCTGTTGCCTCCGCCGTTCGTGCTCAAGAAGCTGCTGCAGTCGTAGGTGTCGATGATGCTTGCAAAGCGCGCCAGAACCAGCTCGCAGTTGTTCTCGACCTTGATGTTGCTAAAGTCCAAAGTGACGTTGATGGTGCCCGACTGCACACCGCTATCGAGCGCTGGGGCAGCGGGCGCAAAAGTTTGCGTCGCTCCCGCAGCAACCGGCGACATCACACCGGCCGTAGCCAGCGTGTAATACGCCACTTCGTTGTCGGCAACGGTAAAGCCACCATCGCCCTCAACAGGCGTTTGCGGGCCGAAGGTAAAGGACTTATAGCTTGCCACTTGAAGCGGGGACGTAGCACCCTGCAGCGCGATTGGGTTGCGAAACTCGCCCGTAAACGGGTCCGTGTTGCGCCACCGGACCTCGTAAGGCACGCCGCCCGAGAGCGTCTGCTGGAAGATCGCGTAACCGCTCGATAGCGGACTCAGGGCGGAGCCGAATTGCGCTACATACTCATCGCTGTTCAAAATCGGGGTGACGGTGCCCGGAAGTTTCGTCGGGCCCGCAGCGTCGGTGCCAGTCGGACTCGTGCCCGCGGTGACGGGCACGCCCGTCACCAGCATCGTCTCCATCTCCCGGCCGCGAATCAGCACGTCGTAAGACGTGATGGGATTACCGCTTGCGTCTTGGGTCGCAAGCGGATAAAGCGTGAAGGCTCCCGTGAGCGGATCAACGGTGGTTTGGCGGGCGACGTAGTGCCGTTCGCCGTTGGGTGTTAGCAGCTCGGCCTTGACAATGAGGTTGTATGCGCACGCAGTTGTCTGGCTCACCGCCGCGGCAACCGTTTGGCAAAGCTTTGCGGTATTGATCGTGCCGGTGATGGCGCCGACCTGCGTCATGTCGAAGTACTGCAGGTTGGGGCGCATCGTAAAGTAGGTCATCGAGTCGTGATTAAACGGAACGATGACGTGTTCCAAGTCAAAATCGACTGCTAGCGAAATCGTTCCATTTTGTTGGACATCGAACGTGCCAACGAGCTGAATGCCCTGTGTCGGATAGGCGATCTCTAGCGGAGACTCGAGTAGCGTGGTGCTGCCGTTGGCCAGGTACTCGACTTGATCGTTCCATTGCAGCGCCGCGCCGTTGGAGTCCTTGGTTGCCAAGGCCGATGCGTCCAGCGGCGCATCCGGGCCATCGAGCAAGAAGCGCACCTGGCGATACGTCCCCACCGGGAGATTCAGTCCCATGAACAAGTTGTTCAGCGAACCGTTGTTCAGGGTCGCCAGGTTAATTGTTTGCGGACTCGAGAGCTGGATTACCTGCCAGGTCGCATCCGCAGGATTCCACTGCGCGTTTGGATCAGTATGAAATGCGATGGCAGTAAAGGTCACCCAGACGTTTTGGAATTCATCGCTCGGGCCGTCGGTAACTTGCACGTTGACCGTTCCCGTCGGCGTGCTGCTACTGCCGCTGCCGCCGCCGCAGGCCGCAAGCGCAAGGCCCACAGCCGCGGCTAGGCCACATAACTGGTACACATGCTTTTTCATTGCAAACTCCCTGTTTCCGTTGGTCGGGTTGCGAGGTTCGTCCGGCGGCATTGCCAAGCTGCAAGCCCGATTCCCAAGCGCGGCGCCAGTCTATGCAGCCAACCGACATCGCATCTAGGGAATAAACTGCAAGATCGGTAACAGACTGTGTGAAGTTCGGAACTTTTTTGCGCGCAGTGTGACGCGGCTATTCGGAAGTTGTTCGGAAAACTTTAGTAACGAGCTTGTCTTCACCGGTAGACTCGCCATCTTCGTTGTAACGATGCGTTACTGCGCTGACACCTCCATGCTTGCTCGTTCCGCGATCCAACGCTTTGCGGTGCCGCGCGTTCTCACCAAATTGCAAGAGCGCGTGCGTGCATTTGGCAGCGCTCGCCGATTTGGTGGTCTGTACGTAGTTCTTGCGCTAGGCAGCTGCACTTGGCAACCGGCTGCGCCCCCGACACAGGCCGTTGACGCGGCGCTGTCGCGCATTGAACACGTGGTGGTGATCTACGGCGAAAACCGCAGCTTCGATAATCTGTATGGGAGTTTTCCGGGAGCAAACGGCATCGCCCAGGCAAGCGCGAGGAGCAAAACGCAGCTTGATCTGGATGGCAAAGCGCTGCCATTTCTTCCGCCCGTGTGGACCGGCTCAGGCGACGATGCGGACCCCGCATTTGGTCGCAGTTTGCCTAATGGGCCCTTTGCCATCGACGCGGCTCCCGTCAATCTGCCTTTCTCGGTGCCTACCCGCGACCTCGTGCATCGCTATTACCAGAGCATCGAGCAGATCGACGCAGGGCGCAACGATCGCTTCGTCGCGTTTTCCGACGCGGGCGCGCTCACCATGGGGCACTACGACGGCAGCAAGCTTGCGCTGTGGCAACTGGCGCGCGAATTCACGCTGGCCGATAATTTTTTCATGGGAACATTTGGCGGCTCGTTCATGAACCACATCTGGTTCGCCTGTGGCTGCGTCGCGCGTTTTCCCAACGCCCCAGAGGCTCTGAAGAGCAAACTTGACGCCGATGGCAAACTGCAGCGTCGGGCCGATTCACCAAACTCGGTGCTGCTTGGGCCCGTTCGCTGGGAGCGAGATGCAGCACTCTCTCCCGATGGTTACGCCGTCAACACCATTCAGTCCTCGTATCAGCCAAGCGGCATTGCGCCGGCCACTGGGGGCGATGTGCGCTTTGCCGATCGCGCCAAGTATCCCCTGCCTCCGATTGACCAACCGACAATCGGTGATCGCCTAAGCGATCGGGGCATTAGCTGGGCTTGGTACGCTGGAGGATGGAATCAGGCGCTGGCGGACAGCGCGCAGCCCGGCGGCGCGACTCGCGGCGTGATCTACACCAACCGACCCAACAGCGTCGATTTTCAGCCGCATCATCAACCCTACAACTACTTTCGGCGGTACGCCCCTGGAACGCTGCTGCGCCAACAGCACTTAAAAGATGGCGAGCAACTGTTGTCGGATATTGACCGCAACGCGCTGCCGCAGGTGAGCTTTTACAAGCCCTCGGGCGACTTAAATGAACACTCCGGCTACACAGACGTAGCTTCAGGCGATGCCCACATCGCGCAAATCATCGAGAGGATTCGCAACAGCCCGGCCTGGCCCACGACCTTGATCATCGTTACGTACGACGAAAACGGCGGCTACTGGGACCACGTGGCTTCCCCTAGCGGCCCGGGCTGGTCCGATCGCTGGGGACCAGGCACGCGCATTCCGGCAATCCTTATCTCTCCGCTGGTTCGCAAGGGATTTGTGGATCACACGACGTACGACACCACGTCGATCCACCGGTTGCTGACGCGTCGTTTCGGACTTGATCCATTACCCAGTGCGCGTCAGAAGATGGGCGATCTCACCAACGCGCTCGCGCTGCCCTAAACGCTGCCGCTGCTCCAGGGTGCGCAGTAAAGGCCTGCGCCCCGAGCTTGCCCATACCGGCCCAGCGCGCAACCGATACTCGCCGCGCAAAGTGGGCGGCGCCTTGATGCCCCTTGGGTCGTTTGCCCAAAGAACCGTTGTTGCGAGTCAACGATTTCGGGGCTTTGCAAAAAGATAAAAAAAACCAGCGCAACCGTCTGTTGCCTCACCCGCCACTCTCAATGTGGCGAAGAGCGCTCAAGTGGCTGTAGCCGCGCTTGCACTCGGCGAGGGTTTGGCGACCACGTTGTGCGTCAATCTACTGACGCCGGCGAAAGGCGCGGTAGCCCGTAACGGATCAATGCGCGCAGCCGCTTCTGACGGCAACCGTCTTGAGGCGCCAAAACCAAAGAGCGACGCAAACGAAACGGACCCAAAGTGCGAC
>DASPWJ010000146.1:0-5211 GCA_035621895.1 Burkholderiaceae bacterium
CTGCACGGTAGCCGCTTTGATGTGCGCACCGGCCGCGCTATGGAAGAGCCGGCCGAAGAAGACCTGAAAACATATGCGGTGCGCCTGGAAGGCAACAGCATTTTGATTGACATTGGGGGGTCGAAAAACCAATGAGCGCTGCAACCGAGGACATGTGGGGTGATCCGGCGGCGCTGATGCACTCGATCATCAAACGCATTGCCACTGGCCCAGAACTGAGTAAGGATATCTCGCGCGAGGAAGCGCGCCTGGGCATGCGCTATGTGCTCGATGGTGCGGTCGATCCCGTGCAGGCGGGCGTATTTTTGATCGCGCTGCGCATGAAACGGGAGACCGACGAGGAAAACGAAGGAATACTCGACGCGCTCTTGGAGGTTACCCAATCGGTGAGCGCCGCTGTGCCCGAAGTGGTCGATCTTGCGGATCCCTACGACGGCTATAACCGCACACTGCCGGCTTCGCCATTTTTGCCAGCCGTTTTGGCTGCCTGTGGCCTGCCAACCGTCTCTCACGGCGTCGAGAGTGTGGGTCCAAAGTATGGCGTCACCCACCGTCAAGTGCTGGCCGCTGCCGGTGTACCGGTCGATCTTTCGTTGGCGCAAGCCGCCGCGCGTTTGGGCGACACGGCGATTGGGTGGGCGTATCTCGACCAGAAGGCATTTTGTCCGAAGCTTTACGACTTGGCGAATCTGCGCTCGCTCATCGTAAAGCGGCCCGCCCTTACAACCACCGAGACACTGCTAGGCCCGATCCGGGGTCAAGCTAGAACTCATCTGGTAACCGGTTACGTGCACAAACCCTATCCCCGAATTTACGCCTTGCTTGCGCGGCGAGCTGGCTTTGATTCCGCGCTCATTGTGCGTGGCGTTGAAGGCGGAGTGATTCCTTCGCTGCGACAGACCGGCAAGGCGTTTTACTATCATGACAAGGGCGAGGAACAATCGGTCGATTTTCGCCCGTCGGACCTCGGCATCGAGCAGCCCATTGTGGCAGCGCCCATTGCCGCCGGGGCGCCGCACGAAGCAGATGAGCAAGATTGGACGGCGCCAAAGCCGGAAAACCTCGCGCTGGCGCAAGCTGCCGCGCACGCCGGCTTGTCGGCACTGTCCGGCAACTCCGGACCCACGCGAGATAGCTTGGTTTGTGGCGCTGCGCTTTGCCTTTGGCATCTTAGGCATCATGGTTCGCTGCAAGGCGCAGCCGCCGCCGTGCGCCGGGTGCTTGATTCGGGCGCAGCACTCGAGCGGCTACACCGCGCCGCCGGTGTGAAGCGCTAGGCCAGCCTGGGCCGCGCAAGCGTGCCACTGTAAGCATGTCGCCGTGGGACCACGCCTCTCGCGGCAAGCGCCGCGGCGAGCCACAGGCAGCCCGTTCGAAGTGGCACCCGCCTGCGCTTTAAGTTCCTCGTTTTTCGGTCTTATCTTGGGACGGCGAGGATAGCCCTACATCCTGGCTACTTGCCATACGGACAGCGCTTACAAAGGAACGTGAATACCTGCGCTGCCCTCAAAAAAGAAGATGGGTGATGCGGCGCGAATGCGAACGGTTCTTGCTTTTTCCCTCCTTTGATGTTTCGCGCTTATCACTTCCCGGCTTGAAAATAAAAAAATAGTCCGTCCTTTCGGGGTTTTTTGGCGGCTCATCGGTTTGCTCTTCGCGATGAGATGAACGCTTGCTCGTCCTCAGGAGTCCCTTGCCGCTTTGATCGTCGGACGCTGCGTTGAAAGCCATGGGCTGCGTTTTGCATCTGCCAGCGAGCTCGGCTGTTTGACTCCGAAAAGGCGTGGAGCTTTTAGTGCTTAACTAGTCCCGAACGATGGCGTCGCGATATCTACGGGGCGACCGAAGGAATAATTGCAATGAGTGTCGCGCTAGGCAGCCAAAAGTTCGATGCCGCGAACAAAGGTTCGATGACACCGATCGTGTTCGCCGGTGTCGTTGGGACTGTGATGGAGTGGTACGACTTTCTCATCTACGGTACGGCCGCGGCACTGGTCTTTAACAAGCTCTTTTTTCCAAACGTCGACCCGCTGACCGGCACCTTGGCGTCGCTTGGCACCTTTGCCGTTGGTTTTTTCGGCCGTCCACTCGGTGCGGTTTTGTTTGGGCACTTTGGCGATCGCATCGGCCGCAAGGTGATGCTGATGCTCACTATGATCGTCACAGCCATGGGCACGTTTCTGGTCGGGCTGCTGCCGACCTATGAACAGATCGGCATCTGGGCTCCGATTTTGCTGGTGGCTCTACGATTTTTGCAGGGCGTTGGACTGGGCGGTGAATGGGGTGGCGCTTCCCTGATGGTTCTGGAACACGCCCAGAAAAATCGGCGAGGCTTTTACGGCAGCCTGGTACAAGTGGGCTTTCCGTTGGGAATGGTCGCTTCCTACGGCGTCTTTAATCTTGTCTCGACGCTTCCGGACGCGGATGTAAGGTCCTGGGGCTGGCGTCTGCCTTTTTTGCTCAGCATTGTGCTGCTTGCAATCGGCTGGTTTGTGCGCATCCGCGTGCCAGAGACCCCGATGTTTGAAGAAATCCGGCGGCGCGGAGAAATCGTGCGCAATCCGTTTTTGCAGGCGGTTTTGAAAAATCCCCGAAGTTTTCTGATCGCGCTCGGACTAAAAATTTGCGAGGTATCTTGGGTCTATATCTTGACGATTTTCGTCGTCATCTATGCGACCAACAAACTGCAATTGCCCAAAAGCCTGTTGCTCAACGCGATCTTCCTAGGGGCGCTGCTCGAGGTCATAACCATTCCCTTGTTTGGACGGCTCTCCGATATCTTCGGGCGTCGCACGCTGTATTTCGCCGGCGTACTGTTTAGCTTTTGTTTTGCATTCCCGCTTTTTTGGCTTTTGGATACGCGCGATCCACAGATCATCATTGCGACCATCATCATCGCGATGAACCTTGGCCACGGGACGATGTTCGGTCTTGAATCGACGTACTTTCCGGAGCTCTTCGGCACGTCGGTCCGCTACACGGGTGCCTCCTTTGGTTTTCAGGTATCGGCCGCGCTCGGCGGAGGCCTTTCGCCCATTATTGCCACAGCCTTGGTAGGGCACTTTGGCGGGACCGCGGGGGTATCGGTGATGCTGATGGTCCTTGCCGTTATCACTTTCGTTGCAACCCTACTGGCAAGAGAAACGAAAGACGCGGTACTGCTCGAACCGAGGTGAGGCCCGCAGGGTTTGGCTCAAACTGCCGCGCTCGGCGTGCACCGCGGTGTGCACGAGTTGGCGGTCTCGAGTACGCGGTGCAAAACTAAGTCTGCAGGTGGCGCTCGAGTTCTGCGCAAATGAGTTGCGCCCGCTCGTGCACGATCCAATGCGTGGCTCTTGGCACGCGTACAAGCCGCAAGTCCGGAACATAAGAATCGAGCCCGTCAAGCAGCGACACGGGTAGCGCCAGATCCTCTTCGCCCCAAATCACCAAAGTTGGGCGCTGTGACGTGATCCTTTCTGGCGCCAGCGTGATGCTCATCACGCTTTGGTCCTGGGCGGTCGGAGGGTGCAGCGGTGAGGCCCGGTAGTAGTTGCACGGCCCGGTCAGCCCCGTGCGCCAAAGGGCGCGATACTGGTCCCGCAGCGCGTCGGTTAACCACGGCGCGTTGCCGCGCTCGGGGTCGCCAGGGCCCCAGTTGCTGAACATCGACCACAGGCGCGCGAAGTCGTTTTCGGATAACAGTTTTTCGGCGTCGGGCCGGCGCAAAAAGTTCATATAGGCGCTGGCCGCCTGCTGCCGAGGGTCCTGCTGCAAGTCCCTCAGAAAAATTCCTGGATGTGGCGAATTGATGATCGCAAGGCGCTCAATCCATTCGGGGTGCTGTGCGGCTATCGTCCAGGCCACCGCGCCGCCCCAGTCGTGGGCGATCAGTGCGCTGATTGGCCTAGTGCCGATGCACGAGATCAGCGCATCGATGTCAGCGACCAGATACTGGACCCGATACTGTTGAGGATCTGTTGGCGCCGAAGACGGTGCGTAGCCGCGCAGGTTGGGTGCGACGCAGCAGTAGCGATTCCCAAAATGCTCGAGCAGCTCATCCCAGATGAAGGCAGCTTCTGGAAAACCATGCAAAAAGAGCAATATCGGTGCCCCTGCGGGCCCGGTAATGCGGCAATGCAAGGAAATACCGTTGGGCAAATCAAATTGGGTCGTTGCGATCATCAGATGGCCCCCGGAGCGTTTGCCTCAGAGTAGCGCGTCAAAGGGCGCTTGGCGCGCGATGCCCCTACCGGCTCGGGCGGCTTTGTGCCAAGCGCGAAGCCGGCTAGCCAGGCCGCGCCTTGGCCGCAGCCGCTGCTCTTGGCGTGCGCCGCGGCAGAAGCGATGTGTTCGTCCAACCTCTGCAATAAGAGCGTCGACCCATCTGGCCGTCATTCCAATCTGGCAGTTCGCCAAATACGGGCCCACATCGCAAAACGCCCGCCTAAAGGACCCGTTTTTGCAATTCTTGCCCCTGATCGCGTATGCGAGCGGCGGCGCAAAAGGCGAGCACCTTCCTTGTCGGTATGTTCAGCGGGCGCGTTTCCCAGGGCTTGAAGCATTGAGCGTGTCGCCAGCCTGAGCATGGCGAGATGCCACGTTCTTGCGGCCACTTCAAAATGGCAATTGCGCTGTATCAACGCGCTGCATTGCAGGAGGTATATTCTGAGCGTGGCGGCGGCGGCTTGCGATCTCAAGCTATGCAGCTTCAGGGCAAGGCCACCGACGGTGCCTGGCGTCAGTAGCTGGAGCTGGTGACCGAAAGAAGGGGCTACTTACGGTGCCCCGAGCTGGGCGGTCACATCCGCCGCCATGTCCAATAGACGAGTACTGGCAGGCCCCCGGGCGCTTGCCCGCGGATGGCACGCTTTTTCCCTTGTGATGCTTGCGGCATCAAGCGGCGGTCAAACGAGGACGCCTTGCGGGGCAGGCGGGCGAGTGGCAAGCACGCCTGGTCAAAATTTTGAACCCGACCAAGGGCTTGTGGCCTCCATTTGAGCCCGTGGGCGATGGCCCTTTCCAGGTCGCCCGCGTTTTACGCAGGCCCGTGGCCCCTAGGCAATGGTTCCAAAGGGCCCGCACACCGGAAACGGGACCGAATTGCAAGTGATGAAATCCGGCGCTTTTGCGGCGCAAATCATCCTTTTGCTTGGATCGCGGTTCGCTACGTTTGACCGGGCAAACCCCGAGATTGCACCCTGGAGCAAACAATGAACCTCGTGCGAGAGT
>DASPWJ010000147.1:0-5076 GCA_035621895.1 Burkholderiaceae bacterium
GCAACAGGACTTTCAAACGCTGGTTGGTGCGCTCGATCCATCGGGCGCCAACTCCGGCGCTGCTGCGCCGACCTTGGTTTCGTTTTTGCAAAACCTGGTTTCGGATCTGGGCGGAACCTCGGCTGGCGGCATTTCTTCCGGCGCCCAAACCGGATCACTGCTGAACACCTCGGCTTAGCAAGATCTAGCGCTGCGCGCTGGCCCAGATCTTTTCCAGCCGCTTGACGCTTACCGGGGACGGTGTGCGCAGCTCCTGGGCGAAGAGCGAAACGCGCAACTCTTCGAGCAGCCAGCCGAACTCTTCTAGCCGCGGATCAGCGACGCCCTTGCGGGCGGCGACTTCCCGCAGCCAACGCGTTTGCAACGGCGCCAGCTCACGCATGCGAGCCTGATCGCGCAGCGGATCGGCCCGCAGCTTTTCTAGCCGCAAGCCGATCGCCTTGAGATATCGCGGCAGCTGTGCCAAGGCCTGTGGCGGCGTGTCGGCCACGAACCGGCGCCTCAGCAGGCGAGCGAGCTGCTGCTCAATGTCCGCGTGCGCCGCGTCGGCCGTGCGCAGCGCCGCGAGCTTGCGCTGCACCGAAAGCGCTTCCTGCACCACCTGTTCGATCAAGCGGGCGAGCTCCTGTGCGACCAGGGCAAGGCGGCCGCGGGCCTCGTCTCGACGCGCAAGAAACTGCGCGCGGTCGGTCGGCCATGGCTCGCTTAAGCAGACGCGATTGAGCGCGGCCGTCACAACCTGCTCGGCAAGCGGTTCCAGCCCCTTCATGGCGGCTACCGTTGTCGCACGCATCTGAACTGCCGCCAGGGAAGATAGCGACTTTGCGACCGACTGCAGCTGCGGGCGCAGCTGCAGTTGAAAAAGTCGCCGCAGACCGGCGCGATGCGTTTCGCGCGCGACCTGCGGGTCATCGAACACTTCTACTGTGCAATGTGTGCCCTGATCAACGAGCGCTGGATAACCTGTGAGCACCTGTCCGGCTCGACGTATTTCCTGAACGGAAGGCAGCGTGCCAAAGTCCCAATCGGTAATGGCGGGTGCTGCTTGGCCCAGATCCTCGGTAGCGCTGGCCGTGAGCTCGCGAAAACTATGCTGCACCTGGGTCGCAAATTCGGACCGCAAGGCCGCAAGATTTCGTCCCATTGCGAGCTGACGGCCGGCTTCGTCGATCACCTTGAAATTCATGATGAGGTGAACCGGTAGCGTCTCGAGTTTAAAGTCATTAACGGCGCAGACAATGTTCGCGTGTTCTCGCAAATCCGCAATCAGCGCTTCGAGCAGACCCGGCAAGGCGGACTCGGGCGCTATGCGGTGTCGCTCGACGAAGGCGCCCGCGTACGCCGCCACAGGCACACAGGCACGGCGCAGCCTTTGCGGCAGCGACTTGAGCAATTGCGCCACTTTTTCCTTGAGCATCCCCGCAACGAGCCACTCGCAGCGCTGTGCATCGACCTGGTTAAGCGCAAATAGGGGCACGCTTAAGGTGACACCATCGCGCGCACTTCCCGGCTCGAAGTGATACGACAGCGCCATGCTCACGCCACGCATCGTCAGTTGCTTGGGAAAAAGATCTGTCGCGGCGCCTGCGGCCTCATGGCGCATGAGCTCCTCGCGCGATAAAAAGAGCAACCGCGGCTGCTTGCGCTCGGCGTGTGCGCGCCAGCGCTCAAAGCTGGCACCGTCGACGACTTCGGGCGGCAACAAGCGGTCGTAAAACGCAAAAATCTGCTCCTCATCGACCAACACGTCGGGGCGGCGCGTGCGGTGCTCCAGTTCACGGATTTGCTCCACGAGCTTTTGGTTGTGCACGAAAAACTCCGCGCGCGACTCCCACTGCCCGGCTACCAGCGCCTCGCGCACAAAAATCTCGCGCGCGTGTTGCGGATCGATTGGCGCGTAGGCGACGCGCCGCTGAACGTAGACCGGCAAACCGTAGAGCGTTCCACGCTCAAATGCGACCGCTTGAGCCGCGCGCTTTTCCCAGTGCGGGTCGGCGTGCGTTTTCTTGAGCAGATGTGCGCCCACCTGCTCGATCCACTTTGGATCGACCTCGGCCACCGTGCGCGCAAAGACGCGCGAAGTCTCCACGAGTTCGGCCGCAATCACCCAGCGCGCCGTTTTGCGCGCCCGAACCGATCCGGGCCAAAGATGAAAGCGGATACCGCGTGCACCGACGAACGGCGGCTCGCGCCGCTCGGCCGAACCCGTCTCCCCGCTCTTCCAGCCGACGTTTCCCAGCAAGCCCGAGAGCAGGGCGCGATGCACCTGCTCGTAGGTAGCGGCCGAGGTATTGATGCGCCAGCCGTGCTCGGCGACGATCTGGTGCAGCTGCGAATGCACATCGCTCCATTCGCGCATCCGCCGTGCACTAATGAATTCGCGGTGCAGCTCGTCGTTTAAACGCCGGTTTGATTTTTTGTGCTCGATGCGCTGTTGCAGCTCGTTCCACAGCCGCACGAAGGACAAGAAATCCGAGCGCTCGTCGGCATAGCGCCGGTGAGCCTCGTCGGCGGCCTGCTGCATTCCCATCGGACGCTCTCGGGGATCTTGCACTGAAAGTGCGCTGGCAATGATCAAGGTCTCGTCAAGGCAATGCTGCTCACGCGCCGCCAGCAAAATGCGTCCGACGCGCGGGTCAACGGGCAGGTGTGCCAGATCGCGCCCCAAGTCCGTTACCTCGTGCTTTTCATCGACGGCATTTAGTTCCGAGAGCAACTGATAGCCATCCGCGATCGCGCGCGCAGGCGGTGCATCGAGGAAGGGAAACTGCGCCGGATCGCCAAGGCCGTGTACACCCATGCGCAAAATCACGGCAGCCAGTGAGGAGCGCAGCACCTCGGGGTCGGTGAAAGCCGGTCGTTTGAGCCACTGCGCTTCCGAGTACAGCCGGATGCACACGCCCGCGGCAACACGCCCGCAGCGGCCTGCACGCTGATCGGCCGCGGCGCGCGAAATCGGTTCAACATGCAGCTGCTCGACCTTGTTGCGATAGCTGTAGCGTTTCACCCGCGCCTGCCCGGTATCAACAACATAGCGGATTCCGGGGACCGTAAGCGAGGTCTCTGCGATGTTTGTTGCCAGCACGATGCGCCGCCCGCCCGAAGAGCGAAAAACCTTCTCCTGGTCGCTCGCCGAGAGCCTCGCGTACAGCGGCAAAATCTCGGTAGCCGGCGGATGGTGCTTGCGCAAGGCTTCGGCGACTTCGCGAATCTCACGCTCGCCGGGCAAAAACACCAGCACGTCGCCGCGACCAAGCAAAACCAATTCATCGACGGCATCCAATATTGCCTGCGCCTGGGTCTTGGGTTCCTTGGACGGCGCCGGCTCCCCGCCGGCCGCTATAGCCGCGCGCGCGGGCGCAAGTTCCGCATCGTCAAAAGGCCGATAGCGAATCTCGACCGGATACAGCCGACCCGAGACCTGCAGCACCGGCGCCGGGGGTCCGTCGCCCCCCAAGTGGCGGGAAAAGCGCTCGGCGTCGATGGTCGCGGAGGTAACGATGAGCTTTAGGTCCGGCCGGCGCGGCAGCAACTGCCGAAGATATCCAAGCAAAAAATCGATATTTAAGCTGCGCTCGTGCGCCTCATCGATGATGATCGTGTCGTAGGCCAGCAATTGCGGGTCCGAGTGCGTTTCCGCAAGCAAGATGCCGTCGGTCATGAGCTTGATGCGGGCGCCCGGCCGGGTCTGATCCGAGAAGCGGACTTTGTAGCCCACGAGCTCGCCCGGGGCCGAATGCAGCTCTTGGGCAATTCGGCGCGCCACGCTCGAGGCGGCGATGCGCCGCGGTTGCGTGTGACCGATTAGGCGTTTACTGCCGCGGCCCAGCGCCAGACAGATCTTGGGGAGCTGTGTCGTCTTGCCCGAGCCGGTTTCGCCGCACACGACGACGACCTGGTGTGCGCTGATTGCCTGGGCGATTTCCTCGCGCCGGGCGCTAATTGGCAGTTCGTCGTCGAATTCGATCGACCGGTCCAAGGACCCGGCGGCTAGGTTTTCAGAGGCGGTTGGCAAGCGGTGGACGCGCGCGGCCCATAGTTTGGTCCGGGGCGCGAAGTATACTTTTGCCCGCCACCTACGATATGAACGACGACATCCCCCCGCTGAATGCCACCGCGCCCACTTTGTCGGAGGCGCAGTTTGTCGCCTGGCTGCGCGAGGTTGCCCCCTACGTGCACGCTCATCGCGGGCGCACGTTTGTTGTCGGCTTCGGCGGCGAGCTCATCGAAGACGGGCGCTTAAATGCCCTGGTGCACGACCTATCCTTGTTGCAGGCGATGGGCATACGCCTGGTGATCGTGCACGGATCGCGCCCCCAGGTACAAAAACTGCTCTCTCTGAGAAAGGTCGAGGCGCGTTTTGCGGGGGCGCTGCGCATTACCGATGCCGCGTCGCTCGAATGCGTCAAGGAGGCCGCCGGCGGCATTCGCTTAGGGATCGAGGCCGCCTTCTCGCAGGGATTGCCCAACACTCCGATGGCCAACGCCCGCATCCGAATTGTCAGCGGAAACTTTGTTGTGGCGCGACCCGTGGGGATCCTCGACGGCATCGATTTGCAGCACACCGGCGTGGTGCGCAAAGTCGACGTCGAGGCGATCCGCGCGAGCCTGGACAATGGCAATCTCGTGCTGCTGCCGCCGCTGGGGTTTTCGCCAACGGGCGAAGCGTTTAATTTGACGATGCAAGATGTTGCCGCCAGCACCGCGGTGGCATTAAAAGCAGAAAAATTCATTCTGATCGGCGACACCAAGGGGGTACAAAGCCGCATGGGCGAGCTCTACAACGAGCTCTCGGCGGCTGATGCCGAGCGCATGCTCGCGACCAAGGAAATCGACCCCGACTGCGAAGCAGACCTCACGTATCTGCTCAAAGCGTGCCGCGGCGGCGTCTCCCGTGCCCACCTCATCCCCGCACAGCTTGACGGGGCGCTGCTTATCGATCTATTCACGCACGATGGTGTGGGCACGATGCTCACGCCCAGCGATCTGGAATCGCTGCGCGAGGCAACGTCCGACGATCTGGGCGGAATCTTGCGCCTGATCACCCCACTGGAGGAGGACGGCACGCTGGTTAAG
>DASPWJ010000148.1:0-7601 GCA_035621895.1 Burkholderiaceae bacterium
AGTTCGCGAGCGAGCCCAGACAGCCGCAGCGCCGCCGCAAGCGCGGGCCAATCCAGATTACTGGCCGGCTCCCCGGAGCCCGGGTTCCTTGCCGGCTCAGCTGCGGCGGGAGAAGGCACCGACATGCGCAAGGGTTTGGCAGCGACCAGGGCTGCGCTGCGCAGTGAGTTGGTCGCGCACGTTGGCGATCACATCACCCTGCGCGTTCCCGTCAAAGCGCTGCTCGAGGCCGGCAACGATGCAAGAGTGCGCGCCGCCTTATCTGAGCATTTTGGTCGGCCGATCCGCCTCACGACGCAGGTTGGAGCCATCAGCGGCGCAACCGCGGCAAGCCGCAACGAGAGCGCGCGCGCAGCGCGCCAGAAAGAGGCCGAAGATGCCATCTACGCGGACCCATTCGTGCGAGAATTGATCGAGAATTTTGGTGCCTCGGTCGACCCGAGGTCGATTCGACCGGCCAAACCCGATGCTTGATCGCTGACGCGGCATGCGTCAGCGGCGTTCGGGCTAGAGAGCCGACGGGCTGAGGTTGCGGGCACATGGGACCTTTTTTGAGAAATAGGCAGGTGGCGGAATGATGAAAAATCAGTTGGCCGGCTTGATGCAGCAGGCGCAAAAGATGCAAGAGAACGTCAAGCGCCTCAATGACGAGCTTGCGGAACTGGAGGTCGAAGGACAGGCCGGTGCGGGTTTGGTCAAGGTGACACTCACTTGTAAGTACAAGGCCCGTCGCGTCGTCATCGATCCGAGTCTAGTTGGCGAAGATAAGGACATGCTCGAGGACTTGGTGGCTGCTGCATTTAACGACGCGGTACGCCGTGCCGAGGAGGCCTCGCAACAGCGCATGGCAGCGCTGACTGCGGGCATGGCACTGCCACCGGGATTCAAATTGCCGTTCATGTGATTACTGGCTAAAGAGGTTGCACAACACCGTTGATGAAGTTTGGACGCTCGTTAGACGGACTCGTCGAGGCACTTAAGCGCTTGCCGGGTATTGGACCGCGTTCCGCGCAGCGCATCGCATTTCATCTTCTGCAGCACGAACGCGAACTAGCCGTCGTGCTGGGTCAGGCATTGTTGACGGCGGCCGAACGGGTCGGACGTTGTGCCCGCTGCAACACGCTTACGGAACTCGAGATCTGCGAGACCTGTGCCGACCCGCGGCGCGATCCCTCCTTGCTCTGCGTCGTCGAGTCACCGGCCGATCAAATGGTGATCGAACAGTCGCTCTCGTACAGCGGCATGTATTTCGTCTTGCTTGGACGCCTGTCGCCGCTCGATGGTGTCGGCCCCAAGGAAATTGAGCTCGATCAGCTGGCGGCGCGTGCCCGTGACGGTGTCGTACGGGAACTGATCGTGGCTACCTCCTTTACACCCGAGGGCGATGCAACGGCGCATTTCATATCGGAGCTCGTGCACGCACACGATCCGCAAATCAAAGTGACACGGCTTGCACGTGGAGTTCCGGCAGGGGCGGAGCTCGAATACACCGATGTGAACACGATCGCGCAGGCGATGCTGGATCGCCGGGTGCAATAGGGAAGGGAACGCGGTTCATGAGCGAGGCTGCGCAGCAACCGGATGTTTCTGCGACGTCCATTACGCCTTTTTGGCAGCGGATGCCACGCTTGTTTCTCTTTCCGCTGCAACCCGCACCACTGTCGCGCAACGTTATTGCAACGGTAGGCTTTTGCGTGGTCGCCTGGTTCACTTACCCGGCTCTTACCTCGGCACCGCTGCGCGCAGGCTTAACGATGGTGCTCGCGTGGGCCGCGGCGGCGTTTTTCATCGCGCACTATGCATTTTTGGTCATCGAGCGGACCGCTTTTGGCTACCTTGATTCGCGCAGTTACCCACGAAACAAGGGTGCAGTCGATTGGCGCCGACCCGCGAAGATGTTCGTGGTGATGTTGCTTGTGCCCGCGCTGATCATCATTATCGGACACCTCATACTGCCCGGTTTTCTCGTCTTGCTGTTGCTGTTTGCCTTCGCGCTGCTATTGCCGGCTTCGGTGATGGTGATGACGATGACAGATAGCTTTTCGGACGCGGTCAACCCCATGCGCTGTCTGCAGACGGCCTTGCAGATCGGAACTCCCTATTTGGTGCTTTGTCTTTTCTTGCTGATGCTTCTAATTGGGTCGCAGCAGACCCTGCACGTACTGCTACCCGGTCCCACCGCGGGCGCGCCGCATGCCGCTGCCGCTGGGGCTGTTACGACCGAAGCACCCGTGACCTCGTCCGCCTTGGAATCGACTTTCTCGTTGGGATTTGCCTGGTTAGTCGTCAGTTTTGTCGGAAACTATTTTTTGGTGCTCATGTGTGCACTCATCGGCTACGTCATGTACCAGTACAGCGCCGTGTTAGGTATAGCAGTGGTTGGCCCTGGCGATGCGCGGGTTCGCGGATCTATGAGCGCTGCGGCTCATGCGCGTCGCGTACGGGAGGCCATGATTGGCAAATTGGTTGCGGCCGGGGATTTTCGCGAAGCAATCGAGCTATTAAATGAAGACTTGCGCGAGCGCCCCAACGAGTTGTCGCTGCATGTTCGCCTGCATACGCTGTTGGTACACGAGGGCTCCACGCCAAGAATCCAAGAGCACGCCGAGCGTTACCTGGAGCTCTTGCTCGCAGCCTCGAACTTCAAAGAGGCCCTGAAGTTCCTTGAGCAGACCCGTGAGCGCATCCCGAGCTTCGGTCCAAAGGATCCGGGACGATTGCCGCAACTTGCCGGTGCTGCCATTGAGGCGGGCAAACCCGCGCTGGCTGCCGAATTGATCCGCGGCTTTGATCGCAAGTACCCGGGGCATCCAAAGATCCCCGACGTGTATGTCGTCGCCGCACGCGTAATGTTGCAGGCCGATCGGGCTTCCGAAGCCCAAGGACTGCTGCGTCATGTCACGAACACGTATCGCGATAGCGCGGCCGCCGCGGAGGCAAAACGTTATTTGGCACGGTTTGAACCGGCTTCCGGTGCTGCAGCTGGCGCTACTGCTACGAGCACCGCAGCGGCGGCAACGCCCGCGGCAACTCCAGCTTCCACTTCCGCGACCGACGCGGCCCCAGCGCCCACAGCAACTGCCACGGCACCTCCCAACGCAAAGCCGCCCGCGGCCGGTGGATCTTGACGAGAGCTAGCGGTTGTATTTTTCGGAACGTGTCGTCGGAGCGAGTTGCGAATCCGGTAAGGGCAAAGTTAAGCTACCGGCCGTTGGCCGCATCGAGCTAAGCAGCGTCGAGGGCGCGCGCTTGGTAGGCGCCATACCACCCAACTGGTCGGAACTTGGGAAATAGGCTGTAAGTCTTGTATTGATCTGTTCGACCTGCTTGTGCAGACCTTGGCGCGTGTAAGCGGTAAACAATCCCAGCAGACAGTCGGCTAGTTGCCGGCCGTAGAGCTGTCGCAAGTGATCATCGCGCAGCAGCGCATCGATCACGCGCAAGGCCGCAGCATCTTCGCGAAAGCGCACGAGGCGACGCGCAAGGCGTAGGTGCTCGTCGATAGGCAACACTTTGAGAATCTTGGGCTGCGTTAGCTGCAAGAAAGTCTTACGCAGGTCATCTGTCGGCATGCGAAATTTAGCCCACAAAAGGCGAAGCGCGGCGTCCTGCAAGACATCCTCGTCGGCACCAAGCAGCGCAACGTTTAGGTAGGCGCCCAAGTGCTCCGTACGCTTGGGATCCAACTCTACGAGTTCCCGATACAGGCGCGTTGCTCGGCGAATGTCCAGCCGTGAGGCAGCATCCTGTGCTTGCGCGGCCAGCGCCGATCCCGGGTCGGGACGGCGCTGCTCGTCGCCGACAGACGCGGGCAGTGGGCTTTTTTTGGGCCGCCACATGCGCGCCAGTATCGCGCCGGCGATGAGTCCGCCCACGTGCGCGCCATAGGCCACAGTGGCGTCGGACAGTGGTCCCTTGGCCTGCAAGGACCATTGGTAACCCTCATTGATCAACCAGATGGGAAGAAGCGCAAGGGCGGGGATTTGCGCGGTACCAAAGACGATGAAGACCCAATAAAAGACGGGGACCTTTCGGGTTCCATAGAGCACGGCAAGCATTCCGATCGTCGCAGCGATCGCGCCCGAAGCTCCAATGACGGCCGAATCCGAAACAATCACATGCAAGGCGCCCGCCGCAGCACCGCCAGCGAGGTAGGCCGCGGCAAAACGAAGGCGGCCCAGGGCTGCCTCGACGAACGGCCCCACCAGCACCAGGACGACCATGTTACCCAACCAGTGGGCGATGCCGCCGTGCAAGAACGAGTAAGAAACAAACCGCCAGACTTCCGCGACTTGCGCTCGCGCTAGCGAATAGCGCGCCTGGACCGTCGAACCCAATAGGCTATCGAACTGCTGGCGCTCGGCGCTCCATGCCTCAAATCCGGTCTCGTCTTCGCGCACGATGCGCTTGGCATGCAAGGCGCGCTGAAACAGCGTATCGCTTTGTATCAATTGCACGGTTGCTGGGCTACCGGGCTCGGCGCGGTGCAACAGACGCAAGCGCTCGGTTGCTTCCGCATCATTGCTCGAGGCCAGGTACTCCTCATAGCGAGGCAGTTCGATCTTATCCAGGCCGCTTTCGTGATAGTACTCAAAGGCCCGTTGCTCGCGCAGGGCGTCGCGGCTCTGGAAGGCGAATAGCACCACGGTGCAGACCAAGACGAGCAGCGTGGTCACGACCGGGAAACTTCGCACTACGGATTTATCGCTGTAGGGTAATAGCAGCATGCTGCAATTTTCCGCTTGCCGCCCGCTCGGCGATCATGCAAAGCAGGCGGTCCAAGGGTGCCTTATTGCGCTCGCGCCCTTGGCCTGATCGGCGCACCGGTCGCCCCCTGGGCAAAAGGTTGCCCGGATCCCCGGTATAATTCAACAGTTTAACCAGCGTGACTATCGGGTTTTCGGTGGGTCGCGGAAACATGCACTGCGGCCGGCAGGCGGCTGTGCGCCCGTGCCCGAGAACTGGGTTTGCTTCCGTTACGTCGGTTTCTCCAGGAGCTTTCGTGCCCAGCCTGATCGAACAATCCCGCCCCGCAGCGGTGCTTGCGCTCGCCGACGGGACGGTTTTTCACGGCGTGTCGATCGGGGCAGCCGGTGCTGCCGTTGGGGAGGTCGTCTTCAATACGGCGCTGACAGGGTACCAGGAGATCCTTACCGACCCGAGCTACGCACGCCAAATTGTGACCCTCACCTACCCGCATATCGGAAACACGGGCACGAATTTTCAGGACGATGAATCGGACCGCGTCTTCGCCTCAGCACTGGTGGTGCGCGACGTGCCACCGCGCGCCTCCAATTTCCGCTCTCAAAGCGACCTGCCAACGTTTCTGCGCGAGCGCTCGGTGGTTGCCATTGCGGGTATCGATACGCGCAGCCTGACGCGTCGCTTGCGCGATGCAGGTGCCCAAGCCGGTGCCGTGATGGTTGGCGATGATGCGGCGGCGGCAGTTGCCCTGGCCCGAACTTTTCCCGGAATGAGCGGACTGGATCTGGCCTCGGTCGTGTCAGTACAAGCCCCCTACGAGTGGGAGCAGACCGAGTGGAGCCTTGAACACGGATTTGGCCGTCAATCTTTGCCGCGGTATCACGTAGTCGCTTATGACTTTGGCATCAAGCGCAACATTTTGCGCATGCTGGCTCAACGGGGCTGCCGAATCTCGGTCGTGCCAGCGCGCACCACGGCGGCGGAAGTGTTGCGGATGCAGCCCGACGGAGTCTTCCTTTCCAACGGTCCGGGTGATCCGGAACCGTGCGATTACGCCATCGCTTCAGCGCGCGAATTTATCGAGCGCGGTTTACCTACATTCGGAATTTGCCTTGGGCACCAGATCATGGGGCTGGCGTCGGGCGCACGCACCCTGAAGATGAAATTCGGACACCACGGCGCGAATCACCCGGTACAGGATCTGGACACGGGGCGCGTGCTGATTACTTCTCAGAACCACGGTTTTGCCGTCGATCCAGCGACCTTGCCACCAAATTGTCAGGTTACGCATGTTTCGTTATTTGACGGATCTTTGCAGGGATTCCGGCGCAAGGACCGGCCGGCCTTTTGCTTTCAGGGACACCCTGAGGCAAGCCCTGGACCCAAGGACATCGGCTACTTGTTTGATCAATTTATCGATCTGATCAAAGGCGCCGCTCGTAGTCGCGCCGTTGCAGCCGTCGGTTAGGGACAATAGCTCGTCATGCCCCGCCGCACCGACATCCATTCGATCCTCATCATCGGCGCCGGCCCCATCATTATTGGACAGGCATGCGAGTTCGATTACTCCGGCGCACAGGCGTGCAAGGCCCTGCGTGAGGAGGGCTTCCGGGTCATTTTGGTCAACAGCAATCCAGCGACCATCATGACCGACCCGGAAATGGCTGATGTCACCTACGTTGAGCCAATTACCTGGCAGGTGCTCGAGCGCATCATCGCGCGCGAGCGCCCGGACGCAATTTTGCCCACGATGGGTGGACAGACGGCACTGAACTGCGCGATGGATCTGCACCGCAATGGCGTGCTTGAGCGCCAGGGAGTGCAACTGATCGGCGCCTCGCCGTCGGCCATTGCCAAAGCGGAAGACCGCCAGCAGTTCAAAGAGGCGATGACACGTATCGGGTTGGCGTCCGCCAAGTCAGCAATCGCGCATTCACTGCCCGAGGCGCTCGCGGTGCAGGAACTGGTGGGCTTTCCGGCCGTGATCCGGCCAAGCTTCACGCTGGGCGGAACGGGTGGCGGCATTGCTTACAACATGGAGGAGTTTGTTGCGATCTGCCAGCGCGGACTTGAACTTTCGCCCACGCGCGAGTTGCTGATCGAAGAGTCGCTGATCGGATGGAAGGAGTACGAGATGGAGGTCGTGCGCGACGGGCGCGACAACTGCATCATCGTGTGCTCCATCGAAAATCTCGACCCTATGGGGATCCATACAGGCGACTCGATCACGGTGGCCCCGGCGCAGACGTTGACCGACAAGGAATTTCAACGCATGCGTGATGCTTCGATCGCGATCTTGCGTGAGATTGGCGTGGATACAGGCGGGTCAAACGTGCAGTTTGCAGTAAATCCACACGATGGCCGCATGATCGTCATCGAGATGAACCCGCGTGTTTCGCGCTCTTCGGCGCTTGCCTCCAAGGCGACCGGCTTTCCCATCGCAAAGGTGGCTGCCAAGCTCGCGGTGGGCTACTCGCTCGATGAGTTGCGCAACGAGATCACCGCTGGCGCAACGCCGGCTTCCTTTGAGCCAACGATCGATTACGTGGTCACCAAGATTCCGCGCTTTGCGTTTGAGAAGTTCCCCCAAGCCGACAACCACCTAACTACGCAGATGAAGTCGGTCGGCGAAGTCATGGCGATCGGACGCACTTTTCAGGAATCCTTCCAAAAAGCCCTGCGCGGTCTCGAGACCGGAGTCGACGGCCTAAACGAAATGTCGACTGATGCCGACGAAATCATCGAGGAAATCGGCGAGCCTGGGCCCAACCGGATCTGGTTTGTCGCCGACGCGTTTCGCATCGGGATGTCGCTGCAGGTGGTGTTTGAGGAAACGGGAATCGATCCCTGGTTTTTGGCCCAGATCGAGGAACTCGTGCACATCGAGCGGCGCGTGG
>DASPWJ010000149.1:0-4493 GCA_035621895.1 Burkholderiaceae bacterium
TGGCGCTCTTAGCAGCACGCAGCTCGGTGCCCTGAGCGTCGGTGCAGTAGCCGGCCTGAGCACCTCTGACATCAACAACTTAACCAGCACGCAGCTGCCGGGCCTTACGGCCAAGGAAGTTGCCGCGTTGAGCACCACGCAGGTCGACGCCATAGCGACCTCGCAGATTCAGAGCCTTCCGATTGCCGACGTCAAGGCGCTGACGACCTCCCAGGTTGGCAGTCTTACGACCGGTCAGGTCTCGAGCTTCAGCACCGCCCAGCTGGCAGCGCTCGCCTACGCACAGGTGGCCGCGCTAACGTCGAGCCAGCTTGGAGCGCTGTCAACCTCGCAGATCCAGGTCCTCGCGGTTTAGCGCTAACTCCCCTCGGGCGGATTTCCGCCCGAGGGGGCTACCGGCGCTCGAGGCTCGCAACCGTAGCGGGTCACAACAGCAATGCGCCGGGCGCAGCCGCGCCGGCGCGGACAATCGACCGCCCTTCGCTTAGCTCTTCAGACCGGTGACGAGCCGCTGGAAGTGCTTTTCGAGATTGCGCACAAACCGAGGCGTATCAAAGAGCACGCCGTTGGCCTTTACTTCGTGCAAGCGCTCGCGGATGCGCCGGCATTGCTCGGGCGCCGTCGCCAGCGCAACGGCCCTTTCCTCGTAGTCGCGTAGGTTGTACGTGACAAGTTCCTCAAGGCCGGCACAAGTGAGCAGCGATCCAGCCATGCGAGACGCAAACGTGCGACCCGAATACGTCAGCACCGCAAGCCCCATCCATAACGCGTCGTTCGCCGTTGTTCCGGCGTTAAAGGGATAAGTGTCCAAGAACAAGTCGGCGACCGCAAAACGTGCCAGGTACGCGTCGGGCGCAATGCGCCCAGCGAACAGCAATCGGCCCTGTTCCAAGCCGTGACGCTCGGCTTGCTTGCGCAGGTTGGTTTCTGCCCAGGGGTTATCGGCCAATAGCCACAGCACGCTGTTCGGGACGCGGCGCAGAATGTTCATCCAGGTGGCGAACACTTCGGGCGTGTACTTGAAGTTGTTGTTCAACGAGCAAAAGACGAACTGATCTTGTGGAAGTCCGCATTCCGCCCGACTGGGAATGGCGGCCACCGACCGCTTGCGGTCGCTCACCTGATAAACGTCGGGCATATACAGCGGTGTCTCCGAATAATTGGGCGTTGCATCTTCTGGGATGAGAAACCGGTCCGCAATTACGTAGTCGATGCAGTCAAGGCCAGTTGTTGCCGGCAGACCTAGATACGTGATCTGGATTGGCGCCGGCCGATAGGCCAGCAAGTTTGCCCGAGCTCCCAGTGTCTGCCCGTGCAGGTCGACAAGGATGTCGATCTCATCGGCCAAGATTCGGTGCGCCGCCTCCTCGTCGCTCATTGCGTCGATGCGTACAAAATGATCCATCGCGGCGATGATGCGCTTGCGCAACGCGGATCCATCTTCACGCGTCCAGCAGTAGCCGTATATCTCGAACGCCTCGCGGTCATGCAGCTCAAAGAGCTCCGCTGTCAACAAGGCAACCGGATGCAAACAAAAATCCGAGGAAAGATATGCGATCCGCAGCCGCCGGTGACCGTAAGCGCGCCGCTGCGATAATGCCGGCAAATCATTGCGGATCTTTCTTTGCGCGTATCGACGCGCTGCGGCTAGCTGCGTCTGCGGATCGTCCGACAGAGCGATCATCGCGAGCGCCGAGGTCGAGTCGCGCATTAGCTGCGGATCGACGCTTGCCAGGGGCGCGTAGACCGGCCATTCGCAAATTTTGGCGCGCACAAAGATCCAGTGGTGCAGCACATCGGGCTGGTTCGGATCAAGCTCCAGGCTTCTCGTCAGCCAGAAATGAGCCTCGGCAAGCTGTCGGCGATCCTCCTGCAAACGTCCGAGATTATTCAATGCCATTTGACGGACCGTCCGCTGGTCGGATTCGTCCGCCGTGGCGTGATCCACAATCCATTTCCACTCGGCCACGGCCGCATCGAATTGGCCTAACTTCTCGTAAACCGCTCCAAGGTTGAAGTGCGGTTGCAAAAACGAGGGCGCGAGCTCGATCGCATGTTGGTAGGCGCGCTTTGCGCCCCCCAGATCGCCAACGTTGGAAAGTAGGGTTCCTAGATTGAAATACGCGACTTGACTCAGCGGCGATTCGTTGCGCGCCACCCAGGTCTGATAGAGCACCGCCGCCAGGGGCGAGCGGCCCGTTGCTTGGAGCTGGCCGGCACCGGCAATGAGCTGCGACAAGTCGAGCTGCTGGTGCCAGGCGCTCAGTATCAAAGTCGAAAAATTCGCTTCGCCGTCATCCATGGTTTGCGCAACGCCCGCCAATTGCCGCCACGCGGAGTGGTCCTTTCCTCGGCGCACCGCGCAGGAGTTTCTAGGGCAGGGTGGCCCAAATCTCTACGGCAAGGCGCCAGCGATGAGTAAAGCACGGGCGCTGCCGGCGCCATGGAGCAAAATGCCGGTCACAGCAGGCGCTCTTTGCGAAATTTGACGCTGGCCGAAGGGCTGCAAGGCGCATTAATGTCGCCGCACTCGCGCCGATCGCCTCCGCCGGGTAGCAGCGGGCCCGGCCCGCTGCGCCCTCCTCACAAAAGCGCCATGAGCCTGTGCGTCACTGCCGACCAGGAATAGTCGCGCGCCAGGTTCGCTAGCGCCGCCGCACGCAGGGTGGCGTCAGGGCGTACTCCTTCTACGACCTGTTGCATCGCGTAAATCAAGTCGTCCAGGTCCGGAATCACGAACTGGCCGGGCACGTGCGGCTCGTCTTGGGCTGTGCGGCGCCGCGACCGCAGACGGTAGGCAAGAGGCTCCGGCACGAAATCGTCGGTTGCGCCGCCGCTACTGACGATGACATGCGTGCCACAGGCCATCGCCTCGAGTACGGGCATGTTGAAGCCTTCCGCGCGATACGCCGAAACGTACGCATCCGATAGCGCGTAGAGCGAACGCAGCTGGGGTAGATTCAGGCTCTCCGAAATTACGGACACGCCGCTTCGCACAACGTCCGCGGCAAGCAGTGAGACGCGCTTCGCAAGCTCCGCGTAGAGGTTCTCAAAACTGATGCCGTACAGACCCTTGTGATCCTTGATGAGCAAACGCACCGGCAGTCCACGCGCGCGCAGCTGCGCGAATGCTAGCAACAGTAGGTCTAGACCTTTGTTCCAGGTGGCAACGCCGACATTGCAGAAAACGGTCTCATGCGGGGCGATTCCCAAGAGGCGACGAGCCTCCGAGCGCTCTTCAGAGCTCATCGGCGAGAAGACGTCCGTTTTATAGCCATGCGGGACGACATTCACTTTCTCGGCGGTAAATCCCCACTCAATGAGCCGGTCGCGGGCCCAACGCGAGGGCGTCACAATCAAATCTTCCTCCCGAGTGAGCTCTTCGGCAGCAAGGCTCGGCGGATCGAAGCTCGATTCGGTCAGACCGAGTTCCGTCACCACGAAAGTGCAGGTTCTGCGCGCTCGCACCGCCCTGCAGGCGCCAATGGGCGAAGCGATTCGCAAGCAAGCATCCATGATGGTCTGGCCGGGAGGTGGCAGCGCATCGATCAGAGCCTGTTCGTCGGGGGAAAAGCCTGCACCCAACTGCGCCCGGTTCCAGTGCGGACGAAAGAAGGGCACATCCAAATGAAAGATCTGCCATCCCGGGATCTTGAGCATCTCCAGGATCTGGTTCTGATTGACGATCGCAATCGAGTGGTTAACCCCGCGCCAACCTTCTATGCAAAGCCTTTTCATCGGGTGTTTACGGTCGATGGACCCGAAGCATTTTCTCACCCTCCAACAAGCACAAAGTTGCGTCGGCACCAAGGCGTACATCGACAGACGATGTGCGCTCGTGGTTATAGTACATGGGCGTACATGGTGAATTGCAGGCACTTGCCTGCCGGAGTATTGGCATTTTCCTATATCTGTCGTTACAACAAATAGCAAGCCGCTCATGGCAGATGTCGGCCCGTCCCTATAACGGTCGGATTTGCTCTTGGGACGGGCGGTCGATGCTGTTGTCCTGCCAGCTGTGCAGCAACAAGAGATTGTTTTCGCGGGCCTTGGCTCTGATAATGCGCGCCGCCACCCCTAATGCCTTGTGCGAGGATGCCCGATATGCCCCGGTATGCAATTAGCGGTGGTTTGCCTGTCCGACCCGCCACCGAGGGGCGCGCGCCGATCGACTCGCCACCTTGCAGCCCATGAGAAGCAAAACCCGCGGACTGCTTGCAGCCCTGATCGGTGTTGCGCTCGCAAGCCTTGCCGGACATACGCTCGGCATTTGGGAGCGCGCTGACGAGCTTTTGTTTGATGCGCAAGCGCGTATGGTGCGTGCATGGCGCGAGTCACAAGCTGCGTTGCCGGGACGTCCGCAGGTGGTTATCGTCGGTGTCGACGACGCAAGTTTGGCTGCGGTGGGTGTGCCCATGGCGATGCTGCACGGGCCCCTGGGGACAGCACTGCAGGCCATCGCGGCAGGCGACCCGCTGGCAATTGGCTTGGAC
>DASPWJ010000150.1:0-3841 GCA_035621895.1 Burkholderiaceae bacterium
GTCGCTAATGAGGGCATCGCGGGCCGCCAAGCCTTGGCGCAGGTAATCGTCTGCGTCGTTTGCGTAGCGACTGGGAAAATCGATCGCCAATATGCCCACGACCGCGCGCAAACCCAGGCTGCGCAATGCCTGCGCCGCCTCGGCGGGGTAAAAATACATGTCATTGCAGCAAGTGATCCCGGCGCGCAACATTTCGGCGGCCGCCAAGCGTGTGCCGTCATAGACAAAGTCAGCGCTGACAATTGCGCGCTCCAGCGGCCAGATGCGCTCAGATAGCCAGCGTGGCAATGGTAGGTCGTCCGCCACGCCGCGCAGCAAGCTCATTGCGCTGTGACCGTGCGCATTGATGAGGCCGGGCAGCAGGGCATGGTCTTCAAGCACAAAGCGCCGCGCGGGCTCGTAACGCAGGCGGGCCGACGCGGTGGGCAGCAAATCGAGAATTCGCCCTGCGTCGATCGCGACGGCGTGATGTTCCAGAACAACCTCGCGCGGCCGCACGGGAATGAGCCAGCGCGTTTCAATAAGGGTGTCTACATCCTGCATTTTGCAGTCTCCTGGCGCCCCTTACGAACGCTTGGCGTCACAAGTACTCTCGATCGAAAGAAGGATTCGCACTGCCCGCAGCTCCCAACGGTCGATCGCGCCTTATACCAATAATCGCGTAAAAGGGCATGTGGACAAGCACGGCCCGGCGGCCGCGCTGGTAAAATAATCGATTCTTTTTTGGCCCCCAAAGCCTCGCCAACGCGCTGATTCATGGATTCGTTCGCCAAGGAAACTTTGCCAGTCTCCCTCGAAGAGGAGATGCGCCGCTCCTATCTTGATTACGCCATGAGCGTGATCGTTGGCCGCGCACTGCCCGATGTGCGCGATGGGCTAAAACCCGTGCATCGGCGCGTCTTGTACGCGATGCATGAAGCCAACAATGTGTGGAACCGCCCCTATGTCAAATGTGCCCGCGTCGTTGGCGAGGTGCTCGGAAAGTACCACCCGCACGGTGACACGGCGACATACGACGCCTTGGTACGAATGGCGCAGGAGTTTTCGTTGCGCTACGAACTCGTCGACGGCCAAGGAAACTTCGGTTCGGTCGACGGCGACAATGCGGCAGCCTACCGCTACACCGAGTGCCGCCTAACTCGTCTTGCCTCGGAACTGCTGACCGACATCGACAAGGAGACGGTTGACTTTGTCGCGAATTACGACGGCAAAGAGCGCGAACCGACCGTGCTGCCGGCCCGCTTGCCGAATTTGCTCATCAATGGCTCTGGTGGAATCGCGGTTGGCATGGCGACCAATATTCCGCCGCACAACCTGGGTGAAGTCATTGACGCATGCCTGGTTTTGCTGCGCAACCCGCAGGCCAGCATCGAGGAACTGATCGAGTTGATTCCGGCCCCCGACTTCCCGACTGCGGGCATCGTCTATGGGCTGGAGGGCGTAAGGGAAGGCTACCGAACGGGTCGGGGACGCGTTGTTTTGCGGGCCAAGACGCACTTTGAAGAAATCGACAAGGGTGCGCGCACCGCCATCGTGGTCGATGAAATTCCCTACCAGGTAAACAAGCGAGCGCTGCTTGAGCGCATCGCGGAGATGGTCAACGAGAAAAAGATCGAGGGCATCTCCGACATTCGCGACGAATCCGACAAATCGGGCATGCGCGCCGTGATCGAACTTAAGCGCGGCGAGTTGCCCGATGTGGTGCTTAACAACCTGTTCAAGCTGACGCAGTTGCAAGACACGTTCGGCATGAATTTGGTGGCCCTGGTCGATGGGCAGCCCAGGCTGCTCAATCTGAAACAGATCCTCGATTGCTTCCTGTCACATCGGCGCGAGGTCGTAACGCGTCGTACGGTGTATGAACTGCGCGAGGCACGTCAGCGCGGCCACGTGCTCGAAGGTCTGGCGGTGGCGCTGGCGAGCATCGACGAATTTATCGCGATTATCAAGGCAGCTCCGACTCCGCCCGTAGCCAAGAGCGAATTGGTTGCGCGCCGTTGGGATTCTCCGCTCGTGCGAGAGCTGCTGGCACGAGCAGCAGAAGGCCAAACGGCGGCTTCGTTTCGCCCCGATGGACTCGATCCGGGTCTTGGTCTGCAGACCGATGGCAGCTATCGGCTCTCCGAGGAACAGGCCGAGCAAATTTTGCAGATGCGTCTGCAGCGCTTAACGGGTCTTGAGCAAGACAAGATCACGGGTGAGTACCGCGAGGTAATGGCCTTGATCAGCGACCTGATCGACGTGCTCGCGCGGCCCGAGCGGATCACCAACATCATTCACGACGAACTCGTGGAGCTGCGCAAAGAATATGGCGCTGCTGCGGGCGATGTGCGCCGCTCGCAGATTGTGCGTACGACCGAAGAGCTCGCTACCGAGGATTTGATCGCGCCGCAGGACATGGCGGTGACGCTTTCTCACGCTGGGTATATCAAGAGTCAGCCTCTCGCCGACTACCGAGCCCAAAAGCGCGGCGGGCGCGGTAAGCAGGCCGCGGCGGCGCGCGAGGATGACTGGATCGAACAGCTGTTCATTGCCAACACCCACGACACGATTCTTTGCTTTTCGGACCGAGGGCGGATGTACTGGCTTAAAGTCTGGGAAGTGCCGCAGGGTTCGCGCGCTTCGCGTGGCAAGCCGATTGTCAACATGTTCCCGCTGGCCGATGGGGAAAAGATCACGGTGATTTTGCCGGTGAAGTCCTTTGACACCGATCACTTTGTGTTTATGGCAACGGCCTTCGGAACGGTCAAAAAGACGCCATTGACGGATTTTTCCAATCCGCGCAAGGCCGGAATCATCGCGGTGGATCTTGAGCCAGACGATTACCTCATTGGCGCGGCAATTACCGACGGACACCACGATGTGATGCTGTTCTCGGACGCGGGCAAGGCAGTGCGCTTTGACGAAGATGACGTGCGGCCGATGGGCAGGCAGGCGCGTGGCGTGCGTGGGATGCAGCTGGAAAATGCGCAGCGCGTGATTGCACTGCTTGTTGCGGAAGATGAGCAACAGCACGTGCTCACGGCCACGGAAAATGGCTTTGGAAAGCGCACGCCGATCTCCGAATACACGCGCCACGGACGTGGTACCAAGGGAATGATTGCAATTGCCACTTCCGAGCGCAACGGCAAGGTCGTAGCGGCCACCCTGGTGCATGAGCACGACGAAATCATGCTCATCACAACCGGTGGCGTCCTGATCCGCACCCGCGTTTCCGAGATCCGGACGATGGGCCGGGCTACGCAGGGAGTAACTCTGATTGCGCTCGATCCGGGCACGACGCTATCGGGACTGCAGCGCGTGGTAGAAAGTGACGCCGAGCAAAATGGCAACGGAGCCGATGACACCGCGGTGCCATCGAGCAGCGGCGAGTAGGCTCACGCGCGGCGCTGGTGCAGCTGCCTGTGGACCCTGGCAAGGACGATCCCGGAGCTGCCATGAATGAACGGCTCAAGCAGGTGCGCGACGCAATCGATGCGATCGATCTGGAGTTAGTCGAGCGGCTCAACGAACGGGCGCGTCTGGTCGCAGAGGTAGGACGCATCAAGCAAGACACCGGGGCTCCAATCTTTCAGCCAGAGCGCGAAGCCGAGGTCGTGCGGCGCGTCGTCAAGGCCGGTCGCGGACCGCTGCCGGAGGCCGCGATCGAGGCGATCTATCGTGAGATCATGTCGGCCAGCCGCGCAATTCAAAGGCCGCTGAGCGTTGCTTATCTGGGTCCGCCCGGGACGTTTTCCGAGCTTGCGTTGCTAAAGAAATTTGGCAGCTCCGTTCAGTCGCAGTCCTGCGCTTCGATCGACGAAGTGTTCCGGGCCGCCGAGTCGGAGCGCTCCGACTACGC
>DASPWJ010000151.1:0-3424 GCA_035621895.1 Burkholderiaceae bacterium
AGCAGCTGACCGAAGCGATACAGGCAGACATAATTGCACCAAAAGTAGCGAACCAGCGCGATGTCAACGAACACGAGCGCGACCGCCACCAAATACAAGCGGAACATGAATTGGGAGAACTGAGCGCTTTCGCTAAAGCTCACCAGCGACCAGACCACGCTGGGCGGGAAAAAGTAAAAAAGCGGGATGATGCCTAGCACCAGGGAAACGAGCAGAAAGTTCACAACCAGAATCGCCCAGTTGCGCAACTTGTTCTTGGAGGGCGCAACCTGCAGGCCAGCGCTTTCGACATTGACATTGGCCCGAGAGCCCAACAGCCGGTGCGTGAGATTGTTGGCCCACTCGGAGACGGTATTTTGTGGGCAGGCCCATCCGCACCACACCGTCCCGATCGTCGAATAGGTAAGCAGCGGCGCTGTGGCCACCACGATACCAAGGCCCGTTACCACGGTGAAGTCCCGCAGATAAACCGAGTGACCAAAAATCATGATGCTCGCCGTGGCCAGATCGATGCGAAAGATCCCCACGGTGGGAATCAAGATCAAAACGAACAATAAGGCGATTTGCGTGGCTCTTCGCTTGCCACGATAGGAGGGCGCAACGGCTGCGCAGGAGGTGGTCGGTACAGAGCTCATGGTGAAAATCCGAGTTTCCTAAGTGCTGCAAAGCATCGGGTTCGTCAGAAAAATGTTATGCCACCCAGCGCAGCGCTTGGTTGCTCTGGGTCATATTTACGGGCGGGCGTGTAGAACAAATCGCGGCAAACACCCGTGCGCAAGGTCCGGACCTTCGTTTCGCCGTAGGCAACAAAGGCCGTATTGCACGCACGGTTTCTTGCCCAATGGCGCAGCGGTGCGACGGCGCACATTGTGTCAGCCCCGAGGTCGGGCGCTGCGCCCGTGGCTTGGGGACTCGATGGCGTGCGCTTGCGTGCTGCCTCCGAGAAAGAGCTCGCGCTCGTTGCTCTTTTCCTCGAGTTGACGCGCAATTGTGCCGCACACGAGATCACACAACGCGTAGATCGATTCGTCCGCGATGCGGTAGTACACGCTTGTGCCGCGGCTTTGGCGCGCGACCAGGCGATGCTTGGTGAGCAAAGCAAGGTGGCGCGAGATGTTGGCCGAGGTAAATCCGCATAACTGCGCCAATTCGCCGACACTGCGTTCGCCTTGCCGCAAGAGATTAAGAATTTGCAGGCGCGTAGGCTCGGCGAGCGTCTGGAAATACTCCGCGACCTGTTCGAGGGCAGCGAGCGGCAAGCCCTCCATCCGCGCGCAGGGGCGCTGTACCGGATGGACCTTGCCGAGCCGCTGATCGCGCGCGCGATTGCTGTGTGGTGTCATCGGTAGTCCTCGTGTAAGCTATTTGACTACATAGTTAATTAGTTGCATACTAGCAGCTCCCACGCCAAATAGCCAGAGCCCGCGTGGGCAACGTGCTGCCGATCCGATAAGAGAGTTCGCATGAAGACCAAGCGATTTGCCATCTCCTGGATGCTTGCCAGCGCCCTGGCGCCGGGTGCTGCCGCCTCGGCCGAGGAGTTGGCCAGTGTCATTGCCGAGCCTTCGACCATGGCAAGTTCGGCCAGCTTTGATGCCGTCGTGGAAGCCCTTCGGCAAACTGTCGTGGCGGCGCAGGTCTCGGGCACGGTTGTGCAAATCGAAGTGCGCGCGGGCGATGTGGTGCGCGCGGGCCAAGTGCTACTTCGCATTGATGCACGCGCCGCCGATCAACGCGTCGTTGCGAGCGATGCTCAAGTGCAGGCCGCACGGGCCTCGTTGGACGTGGCAACGCAGGAATTCGACCGCCAGCAGCAGCTGTATCAGAAGAACTACATCAGCCAGGCGGCGCTAGAGCGCGCCCAGGCGCAGTTTCAGGCAACCCAGGCACAGGTTTCCGCGCAGCTCGCACAAGCCGCGGTTGCACGTACCCAGTCGGGCTTTTTCGTCGTCAAGGCACCGTACGCAGGCATTGTGGCCGAGGTCCCGGTTTCGGTTGGTGACATGGCCATGCCCGGGCGGGCGCTATTGACCTTGTATGACCCATCGGATCTGCGCGTTACGGCAGCGGTGCCGCAGTCGGCCATTGGCGCGCTGGGCGCGGGACCGACGCCGCGGATTGAAATTCCGGGACTAGCTGCTGACCGTACCTGGATCTCCCCGACACGCAGCCAGGTGCTGCCGACCGTTGACCCGGGCACCCACACCGTTCAAGTGCGCTTGGACCTTCCGCACAAGATGACCAAGGTCGTGCCGGGGATGTTTGCACGGGTTTGGTTGCCGCTCGCCCGACCTTCCGCTGGGGCTCGGCCGTCAGAAAAAGCGGCATTGAGCGCACCGATCGTGGTGCCCGCCCGTGCCGTCGTTCGCCGTGCCGAAATGACGGGCCTGTACGTGCTGGACGCCAATGGCCGGCCGCTACTGCGCCAGGTCCGGCTAGGGCAAGAACTCGATGATCACGTCGAGGTCCTCGCAGGTCTGGCAGCAGGTGAGCGGGTTGCATTAGAGCCGCAAAGCGCAGCCCGCGTGCGCTAAAGCTGGGCCTATGAACCAATTCTTGGGCATCTCAGGCCGCATCGCGGCTTTTTTCCTGGCGCACCGTATTACGCCGCTGCTTGCCATCTTGGCCCTTTTGCTGGGAGCCTTTGCCCTGGTCGTCACACCTCGAGAAGAGGAGCCGCAGATCAATGTGACGATGGCCAATGTCCTGATCCCGTTTCCGGGCGCTTCCGTGCGCGATGTGGAACAAATGGTCGCGACCCCGGCCGAGCAGGTGCTCTCGCAAATCTCGGGCATCGAACATGTGATGTCGCTTTCCCGCCCGGGGCTGGCCATTATCACCGTGCAATTTAAGGTGGGAGTGCCACGTATCGAAGCGCTGGTGCGCTTGCACGATACCGTCCGGGCCAACGCTGACTGGCTGCCGCGGGGACTGGGCGTGCTCGATCCAATCATCAAGCCCAAGGGAATTGACGACGTTCCGATTGTGGCGCTGACGCTGTACAGCACCAAGGAGGCAATTGGCGCTTATGACCTGGAGCGTGTGGCACACAGCATCGAGATCGATATCAAGCGCGTTGCCGGCACCCGGGAAGTCACGACCATCGGCGGACCAGGCCGCGCGGTGCTCGTGCAAATCGATCCGGCCAAGATGTCCAGTGCCGGGGTGACCGTGACGGATCTGCGCCTTGCGCTTCAATCGGCCAATGTCGGCGAGCCCCTGGGGGACTTGCTTCAGGGTAACCGCGCGCTTGCGCTTGAGTCGGGGCCGTTTTTCCGTGATGCCCGCGATGCGGCCGAACTGATTGTCGGCGTGCACGCAGGCAAGCCCGTATTTCTTCAGGACATTGCCACCGTGCAAGACGGGCCGCTGCCGCCCGCTCGCTACGTGTGGCAGGGCATGCCCACGAAGGCGGCCGGCGGTG
>DASPWJ010000152.1:0-3303 GCA_035621895.1 Burkholderiaceae bacterium
GGCCTGCGGGGCGTCGTGCCTCGAGTATTGCGCGTGCGCTACAGTGGGTTTGATCCACAGGGACGACCCTTTTCGCGCGAAGCCGACGGTTTTCATGCTCGCGTCGTGCAGCACGAATGCGATCACTTGGACGGTATCTTGTATCCGATGCGCGTTCGCGATTTTCGCCGCTTCGGTTATACGGAGGTTTTGTTTCCTGACCATAAGGGCGGCGACGATTAAACGCGCGCATGGCTCGGTCGACAAGGCGTCCAACACGCTGCCCACCCTTAACAGAAACTTGCCGCTTAGCGCCAACAGGCACACGCGATGAATACTGTTACCGAGTTTGACTACGTCATTATCGGGGCCGGTTCGGCCGGCTGCGTGCTGGCGGGTCGCTTATCCGAAGACCGCAATGTTCGCGTCTGCCTGCTCGAAAGTGGCGGCCCAGACAATAGCGTGCTGGTGCACGCTCCCCTTGGATTTGCATTGGCCGCGCCCCTAGGTTGGAACGCGTGGCTTTTCGAGACCGAACCGCAGCCTGGACTTGGCGGGCGGCGCGGATATCAGCCGCGCGGGCGCACTCTAGGAGGCAGCAGTTCGATCAACGCGATGGTTTACTGTCGCGGCCATCGCAGCGACTATGACCGCTGGGCCGCGCTGGGCAACGCGGGGTGGGATTACGAAAGCGTCTTGCCGCTGTTTAAGCGCTTGGAAAACGCCGAGTGCACGGGCGCAGATGAGTACCGTGGCATCGGTGGCCCGCTAAACGTGATGCACCTTCCGAGCCCAAGCGTGCTGAACGAGGCGTTTTTGCAGGCTTGTGAACGTGTCGGCATAGCCCGTACACCGGATTACAACGGCGCGCAGCAAGAGGGGTGCTGGCCCGCACAGGTGACTCAAAAAGGCGGCGAACGCTGCAGCGCTGCTAAGGGGTATCTCACGCCCAACCTGGGGCGGCCCAACTTAAGTGTGCTCACCCATGCACACGCGGAAAAGATCGAGTTCACGGGCCGGCGGGCAACGGGGGTGCAGTTTCGGGCCGGTGGGCAGGTGCGGCGGATGCAAGCTCGCCGCGAGGTCATTCTCAGTGCCGGCGCGTTTGGCTCGCCGCAGCTACTGATGCTCTCCGGGGTCGGAAGAGAACAAGACCTTCAGGCGTTGGGTATTCCTGTTGTGCACGAGCTTGCGGGCGTGGGCCAGAATCTACAAGACCATATCACGGCCACTTTGATCTGGCGCACCCATCGCAGCGATGCCACCTTTGGACTTTCGGCTTCAGGCATCGGGCGCATCGTGCGCGGTATCTTCGAATGGCGACGTCAACGCACCGGCGTGATAACGAGCAACGTTGGCGAATCGGGCGCGTTTTTCCGTCTACGACGCGACTCCGCCGCGCCTGAAATCGAAGTGCTGTTCGTGATCGGGATCGTCGACGATCACACGCGCAAAAAGCACTTGGGTCACGGCTTTAGCCTACACGTGACGCTCATGCACCCTAAAAGTCGCGGCGAGGTCCGACTCGCAACAACGGATCCGAATGCGCCGTTGCGAATAGACCCGCGCTATTTCAGCCATCCCGACGATATGGTCGCGCTTATGGCCGGCGTGCGTCGATCATTGGAGATCGTAAACGCCGAGCCGTTGCAGGCGATTCGCGGAAAGATGCTCTATCCGTTTGATGCGAACGACTCGAACGCACTCGAGCGTGCGATCCGGCGCTCGGCCGACACCGAGTATCACCCGAGCGGTACTTGCCGCATGGGGCCAGCAAGTGACGCGATGTCGGTGGTCGGGCCGGACCTTCGGGTACATGGGATCGGGGCGCTGCGCGTGGTCGACGCATCGATCATGCCCGAACTGGTCACGGGTCATACCAACGCGCCAACCATCATGATCGCGGAAAAGGCGGTCGACCTTATTCGCACCGGTGGCGCCCCGAAGCAATAAGCTGGCTTTGAGGTTGTTCGCGGCCCTGGCTTGCGGCGCGCGTACTTGCCGCGCCGCTTGACAGACCGTTAGCTGCGTTTGCCCGACGCAGCCATGTTGCTGCGCAGGCCTACCCGAAAAGCCGCATTTTCAATTGCTCCGTCGAGTATGCGCCCACGCGCTTCGGGAGGCGCGTCAATCAGGCGCGTTACCCAGGTGGAGGGCACTTCCCGGTAGCGCCGTCGGTCCGGACGGTAGGCCGGCTCTCGCCAGCCCTGCTCAAGCAGCCAGCGCCAAAGATCATCGCTCATGCCCGCCTGAACCGTCATACGAATATCACCTGCGACAACATGAGAGCCAATCGACGGCTTCGGGCTACGGCGTGGCAGGGCTCGCTCCTTTCGCGCGCGCATAAAGTCACGGACCCGATTGCGAAGCGAAATCATCACGACGTTCTATCTCCACCGACGAAAGTTGACCAACAGCCGTTGGCGAACCGATCACGCGACGAATCGCGGTGCACCCCAGCCGTCTGAGAACCATTATTTCGGTCCCGGCCAACGAATTATTTATCGATCTTTGCCAGGACCAAAAGCCCGATTACCGTTCGCATCCCTGGGCTTTCGTTCGCTTAAGGCGCAAGTCAAGGCTTAGCTCGCACCTTCAAATGCATTGACTAAGAAATGGTTGCAGACCCACTGATGCAAGGCACCAATCAAGTCGAAAAGCGCGAAGCTACAGCGGTGCTAGGGCCTGCAGTAGTTCGGTTTCCAGTTGCAATTGCTCGCGTTCATTTGCCAGGGCCTGCCCGTCGATCAAAAAGACGTCCTCCACCCGTTCTCCGAGCGTCAGGATCTTGGCGGTTAGGACGTTGATGCCGTGGCGCGCCAATACGCGAGCAACGGAATACAGCAGGCCAACGCGGTCGGTCGCAACAAGGGAAAGCATATAGCGACTGCCCGTTTCGTCGGGTTGCAGGTGCACTGCCGGGGCAACGGGAAAATGCCGCGAATGGCGTGAGATGCGTCCTTGCGCCGGTGCGGGCAACTCTGCTTGGCTCGAGATCCAGGCGGTTAGCTCGGTCTCGACTCCTTGCAGCATAGATCGAAAGTGACCTCCGCGCCCATTGTCGCTGATGACAAACGTATCGAGCGCATAGCCGTGCCGGGTCGTGTGGATTTTGGCATCGAGCACACTTAAGCGTCGGCTTTCAAAATAGGCGCACACCCGCATAAACAAGTCTTTCTGGTCACGCAGGTAGACGAGGACTTCGAGTCCTTCGCCGGCCGGCGCCAGACGGGTTCGGACCACTGGTCGATCGGTGCGCACGTGGACCAGCAGGCAGCGGGCGTGCCAGGCGATGTCGGAAGCGGAGTGGCGTAGAAAATAAAC
>DASPWJ010000153.1:0-23323 GCA_035621895.1 Burkholderiaceae bacterium
CAAACCGACGCACCCTACGGTTACCTCGAGGTCTACAAGCATCAGTTCGGGCAAGTCGGTTTACTCGCCCAAGGAGCACTTGCGCATCGCTTGGTGGGTTCCCTGGAACTCGATCTGGGCGAGACCTTTGGTGCCGAGGTCGGTGCGCCGGCGCTGGGAATCTCCACCAAACTCGGATCGGATCGCGTTTTGGGCGCCTCGCTGCGCCTTGACTATGCAATCGGTCGGAACTGGCACGCGGGGTTAGAAGTTCGCGAGACCAACTTTCGATACAAGGCCTCGCAAACAGTAAACAACATGTTTGAGCCCGACTCGAGCACGATCCAGGGCACGGCCATGTTGACGATCGGTTACGGCTTTTGAACTGCTTTTGTAGCTTGAGCCGATGCCTTCGGATACTGATTGGCCGCCTCGCGCAAGGCTCGGGCAACGCGCGGCATTGATATTTTTTTTGCCACGCAAGAGCCGCTAAGGAAAAGCGTGCAAGGCGGCAACGGCTTTTGTGGCACTAGCGCCACCGCGACCTTGGCGCCGAAGGCAATGGTGCGCCCATCGGAGGCGCCCAATCCTTGGATCAGCCACGGCACGTCTGACGAACCGCCGCGGGTAGTGCTTTGCAACCGCGGGATTTAACGCCAGCGCTGCCGCACCCGCGACCAGCCTCGGCATACGTCAAGCAAATCAGTAAATGCGTTGCATTTAGCAACCTTATCTCCCAATCGACTTGGTCGCCAATGTGAAGAATGCTTCAGCGCGGCTGCGGCGAGAAAGGCGCGAGAAGAGCGCGGCGCTGACGCGAAGGAGAAGGACGTCATGACAAAGAGCCATCGAGCAGCGCTCGCCACAGCGGCCCTAGTGGCTATGGCCGCGGGGTTTGGCAGCGCCAGAGCCGATGAAGACCGCTTTAGCCTGCACGGCTTTGGCAATCAGGATTACTCGAAGACGACCGAAAACACCTTCGAGCAGGCCGGACCCACCGGAACTTGGGAAAACAATTTCCTGGGCCTTGTCATGTCGGCCAAGATCTCGGACCAATCCAAGCTTTGGGCCCAGTTTCAGGCCAATTCGGTCGAAGAAGCTCGCGTCACGTGGATGTTCATCGACTATCAGTTCACCGACAACCTGAGCGGTCAAGTCGGACGAGTGAAGTTTCCCTTCGGGATCTATAACGAGTACATCGACACTCGTGCGCTGCAAATGTCTGTCGGCAAACCGTTCGCCTACTCCCTGGAGGCGGACATGACCTATGACGCGTACCAAGGGATCGGTATCAACTATGCGGTGGATCTTGCCCGTTCGGGCCGGCTGACGATCCAGGGTTTCGGCGGCGACATCTTCACGCCCGCCAGCCCGTTCGTCACGCCGCCCTTTCCCGACCAGTTCCAGATGGGAAACCTCGAGGCCATCACAAACGATTTGCACGTCTGGGGCGTAAAAATCACTTGGGAGACACCGGTAGAAGGTCTGCGCTTCTTGTTTTCAGGCAACCAAACCAAAGTCATCACGACCGCAGACAACGGTCAGGTCCCCAACCAGCCGGGATTGGAGAACCGCTGGATGCTCTCGGCCGATTACGTGATCGATCGCCTGGATCTGAAAGCCGAATTAAACCGCCACAAATTCCCTGGTCTTGCGGGCTTCCCGGATCAAAACTCGTACGCCTGGTATGCGCAGGCGGGTTTCCCCATGGGCAAATGGACGCCCTATACCCGATATGACGTGGCCAACACCGACATGAGCCAGTCGTCCAATGCGAGCTATTACCAGCACACGGTCGTGCTCGGCATCAATCGCAAACTTACGCCCAACCTGAACTTGCGTGTGGAAGACGATTTTAACCACGGCTACGCACTGCCCGTCGCCGCGGGAGAAACGCTGGCCGGCGCCGGCAAGGCCACCTGGCAGCTGTATGCGGCCCAGATCAACTTTATGTTCTGAGAGGAGCGCTGCCGTGCGATGCAAGTCCGTCACCTGTGTGCTGATCGCAGCGCTGCTGTTGCCGTTTACCGCTGCCATGGCGGCCGAGGACTTCGTGATCATCGTAAACAAGGAAAACACCAACACAATCGACCGCGAGCTGGTGACCAAGATCTATCGGGGAGAAACCAAGTCCTGGCCCGGTGGCGGCAACGTCGTCCCCTATGCCTTACCGGAGGACAACTCGGTACGGGTAGCCTTCGACAAAGTGCTACTTAACAAGTCGCCTGCGCAATCCAAAGCGCTTTGGGCCCAGCTTACATTCACCGGCAAAGCGCTGCCACCAAAGGTCGCGGACTCCGACGCCGATGTGGTGAAGGCCGTCTCAGACAATAAAAACGCGATCGGGTATGTGGCGCCGCACGCTCTCAGCGACAAAGTCAAGGCCATCAAGTAGGCCTTGCGCACCGACTGGTAACGAAGCGAGCCATCATGAGCCTTAAGCTGCGTATCTGGCTATTGCCCGCGATTGCCGCCGCGATCTTCCTGATCACGGGCGCCATCGTTGGGGCGATCTTGGCCAACGCCAAAAGTGCGATTGCGACGGTCAGCAGCACCGACTATCCGTTCTTGGAGCAGAGCAATCGCTTCGCTGCCCAGCTCGAAGCCCTGCAGGCAACGATTGCGAGTGCCGTAGCCCAAGGGGAAAAGTCCCGACTTGCCGATGCCGAAGAGGCAGCCGCGGCAATGCGCAAAACGCTGCAGGCAATGCGTGACGGTGCCGATCACAAAGATGAGGCGGGCGCATTGGGAGCGCAATTTGAGGACTACTATCGCGCGGCAGTGGCCTCCGCGCGCATGCTAATGGGCATGGAAAAAGCCGACGGCAACGACGCGGTCACACGCATGCAAAGCTCGCTTCAGACTTTGCAGACGACGGTTGACGCGGCCCAAGCCGCGGCAAGAAAAGCGTTTGATCAGAGCCTGGTTCGCGCCAATGCCGGCGCGCAAAACGCGCTTTGGACCATGGGTGCCGCCGCCATTGTTGTAATTGCCGCGTTGGGCGCCGGTTCGTACTGGCTGGTGCTAAGCATCTGGCGGCAAATTGGCGGAGAACCCGAATACGCGCGCAAAGTACTGCGCGACATGGCGCAGGGTGACTTGTCGCAGTCGATCGCGGTTAGCGCGCGAGCAGAAACCAGCGTGCTAGCGGCGGTGCGTGAAATGGCCCAGGGGCTTGCCTCGCTGATCGCCAATGTGCGCGGAGGCACGGAAACCATTGCAACGGCCTCGCGCCAGATCGCCGCAAGCAACCGCGATTTGAGTACCCGCACCGAGGAGCAGGCCTCGGCACTGCAGCGCACGGCCGCATCGATGGAGCAGATCAACGCCACCGTAAAGCAAAGCGCGGACAACGCCAAACAGGCAACACATCTGGCTTTGCTGGCTTCCGAGGCGGCCGATAAGGGCGGAACGGTCGTCGGAGAAGTGGTGGCGACAATGGAGGACATCCTCTCATCGAGCAAGAAGATTGCCGAAATCGTCGGCGTGATTGACAGTATCGCCTTTCAGACCAATATCCTGGCACTTAACGCCGCCGTTGAGGCCGCACGCGCGGGTGAAGGCGGGCGCGGCTTTGCAGTGGTTGCCGGTGAAGTTCGCAGTCTTGCCCAGCGCTGTGCGCAAGCCGCCCGCGAGATCAAAAACATGATCTCCGAGTCCGTGCAAAAGGTCGACGGCGGCAGTCGCCTCGTGAACCAAGCCGGTACCTCGATGGAAGAAATCGTTGCCCAGGTCAAGCGCGTTAACGCACTGATCGGAGAGATTTCCGCCACCGCGGTGGAGCAGTCTCAAGGCATTACGCAGGTAAGCGACGCGGTGACAAGGATGGATAGCGTGACGCAGCAAAACTCGGCGCTCGTTGAACAAAGCGCGACCGCTGCCGACAGCCTGCGGGGCGAGTCGACCAAACTGGCCGACGCGGTCTCGGTCTTTAAGATTCCCCAACCCGCGCACGGCCACGCCGTCTAGGGCCCGCGTACAGTGAAAGGGGCGCAACAGCCCTTACCCATTTGCATTCTTGGCGCGTAGACTGCGCGTTACTTGCCGCGCGCCGTTTTGCCTCACGAGCCTGCAAGCTCCTTTGCAAGTGCCGGCGCATGCGTCAGGCTACCCGTCGCCTTTGAATCGCGCATGGTCTCTGCAGCCACCCGCCGATCCGCACCGGATCCGATCGATCTGATCGTGCAAGTCAACCGCGGCCGGTTGGCGCAACTTTTGCAGCGCAAGTTCGACGCCATGGCCCAGGACCGCTTTGTCTTCTTGCGCGCCACTGCCATGCTGGGGCACCGCGCGGTGGATTTCGCTGCTTTGCCACCAGCGCCGTTGGGCTGGGTTTGCGGTGACCTGCATCTGCAAAATTTCGGCTGTTTCCGCGGTCTAAACCGCCTCGTCTATTTTGATCTGAACGATTTTGACGAAGCTGCACGCTTGCCCGTGTCGGTGGATTTGCTGCGTTTTCTTGGCAGCATCTACAGTGCGGCGCCGGGCATGGGCATGGAGCGAACCGCGGCCAGTGCCATGGTGCAATTGGCGTTAAGCGCGTATGCAGCGGCGCTTGTGCGCGGCAAGGCGTTTTGGCTCGAGCGTGAGACGGCAAGCGGGCCGATCGGCGCCTTGCTCAAGCAAGCGAGCACGCGCAAACGGGCCAGCTTGCTGAGCGCGCGCACGTTCCTCGTTAGCTCCCGCCGCCAGGTCAAGGTCGACGGTGTGCGTTATCTGGCGGTACCGGGTGGCGCTGCGATACGGGCACATATCGGCAATGCCCTTGCAGATCTGGCACACCATTTCGGCAACCGGGAATTTTTCGAACTGCGCGACGTCGCATTTCGCGTGGCGGGCATGGGCAGTTTGGGTGTGCAACGCTATGTAGCCCTGGTTCGCGGCAAAGGCGACCCGGATCGCAATGCTCTGATCGATTTTAAAAAGGCAGTCGCCTCGGCCGCCGCGCAGGCGCTGCCGCACTACGAACAACCGCGCTGGTCGAACGAGGCGGCACGTGTGGTCGGCGTTCAGGACGTTTGCCAAGCGGCTCCACCCGCGTACTTGTGCGCATTGAACCTGGGCAACACCGCTTTTGTGGTACGTGAGTTGCAGCCAGTTGAGGACAAAGTGGCACTTGCCCCACTGGCTCAGCGCATCAATCGGCTCGACGAAACGCTGCAATCGATGGCACGGCTCTCGGCCTACGCGCAGTTGCGCAGCGCTGGGCGAACGGGCGCCGCAGCAGTGGACGATCTGATCGCCTTTGGACGACAGTTACAACAGCGGCCGCGCCGTTGGCTCGAGGCAGCACGCGCAATCGATGCCGCCAACAGCGCCGCATTTGCAACGTTTCGCAGCGCCTGGCAAGCAGGCGACGAGCGCTTGCAAGCGCTGTGCGCGGTTGGTGCGCCCAGTGCGCGCAAGGCCGCTGCGCGCAAAGCGGCGAGGGGCCCGGCACGCAAAGCCGCACAACGCGGACGCTAATCGCTTGCGGTCGCTGGGAAACACCGCGTCGGGCGGGTGCGAGCTCGATGCGATGAGCATGCGACGGCAGCGCCTGAGCGAAAGTACTGCCGTACACGAAGTGGCGGCGTCCGGGAGCAGTGGCGCCGCTAGAGTGCGTGCAGCAGTGCTTTGACGGTTATGCCAAGCGCAAGCGCATAAGGCAGCGTTTTGATATAATTTAGCTGTGGCTTGAGACCAGCGTGGTCGCTTCGCTCGATCACCTCGCCACGCGTCAATTTTGACTCGCAACTACTTACCCGTTCGTCTGTAATCCACTGGTCGATGAACGCTTCGCTTCCCGCGGGAGGCGACGGCAGGCCAACCTTCGAAGGTTCTTTTATGTCTTTTGCAAACCTCGGTTTGTCCGATGCGCTCGTGCGCGCCGTTGCGGACGCCGGGTACACCCAGCCCACGCCGATCCAGTCCCAAGCAATACCCGTGGTTTTGTCCGGAGCCGATCTGCTTGCCGGCGCTCAGACGGGCACAGGCAAAACTGCTGCATTTGCGCTGCCAATCTTGCAGCGTCTGACTACACCGCCCAGTGCGGGCACGTCGCAAGTCGGCTCGCGCGGCCGCGCGCGCAAGATACGCGCTCTCATCCTCGCCCCGACGCGCGAGCTTGCGGCTCAGATCGAGGAGAGCATGCGCACCTATGGGAAATATTCGGGCGTTTCGTCCTGTGTCGTGTTCGGTGGCGTCTCTATCAATCCGCAGATCGATCGACTACGCCGTGGCGTCGATCTGCTCGTGGCAACGCCCGGGCGGTTGCTCGACCTTTGCGGACAACGCGCGGTCGATCTGTCGGCGGTGCAGATTCTCGTGCTGGACGAAGCCGATCGCATGCTCGACATGGGATTTTTGCCGGATATCAAGCGAATACTCGCAATCTTGCCCAGGCAGCGCCAAAACCTGCTGTTTTCGGCGACCTTCGGTGAGGCGATCCGCACGCTCGCCCATTCGCTGCTCAATGCACCGCGGCACGTTGAGGTGGCGCCACGCAATTCGACCGTGGAGTCGGTCGTCCAGACCGTGCACCCGGTGGACTCTGGCCGCAAGGCCGAACTGCTTTTGCACTTAATCAAGCAGGCCAATTGGTTTCAGGTGCTCGTGTTTACTCGAACCAAACACGGCGCTAATAAGCTTGCGACCCAACTGGAAAAAAGCCGTGTTTCCGCGTTGGCGATTCATGGCAACAAGAGTCAAAACGCGCGCACTCGAGCGCTAACGGAATTCAAGAACGGCAAACTGCAAGTGCTGGTGGCAACTGACATTGCCGCGCGGGGTCTTGACATTGATCAGTTGCCGCACGTGGTGAACTTCGAGCTGCCGCACGTTCCCGAAGATTATGTCCACCGGATCGGCCGCACCGGACGCGCGGGCGCGGGTGGTGAGGCCATCTCCTTGGTCAGTGCGGACGAAAACGGTCGGTTGCGCGATATCGAGCGATTGATCAAGCGCTCTATTTCCCGCGTGGTCGTGCCCGGTTTTGAGCCTGCTCGGCCCAGCGCGCAGGCGGCGCAGGCCACGATCGGTGATGTTCGGCAGCGACGGTTTCAATCGATATCGCGCTCCCCGCGACCAACGGTTGCGGCGCGCGGCGATGCTCCCCACCGCGGCACATGGGCCCCGGGGGCCCATGGCACCAAGGTTGGCGCGACAGCGCGGGCACGTGTGACATCGGACGGCGACATTCACGGCATTCGCCCGCCAGCGCACGGCACAGCGGTGCATCCGGGCGCCGCACGCCTAAAGCGCAACAACAGGGACGGGAGCGGCGCAGCCACCGCGCACGACAGCAAGCCTGCGCACAAATTGCCTACGCGGGCTGGGTCGACTTCGCGTGTGCGCAGCAATCTGCCGTCTGGATGGACCGCGGTGCCGCCTGCGCGCCGTGGCCGTTAATCCGCCCGTATCTTGCGCACGGGACTTGCGTTTGCCCGCTGGGCTGAGCTAGTCCTTGTGTTCTTCCTTGGGAAGGAAGCGCAGCGCAACGCCGTTGTTGCAAAAACGCAGACCGGTTGGGTCCGGGCCATCGTCAAAGACGTGTCCGTGATGGCCCCCGCAGCGCGAGCAGTGATACTCCATGCGTGCCTCGGTAAGTCGGTTGTCGCGTTCAAACTCCAGTGCGCCGGGCAACGCCGCGTAAAAACTTGGCCAACCCGATCCGCTGTTGTACTTGGTCTCACTCGTAAATAGTGGCTGACCGCACCCCGCACAAACAAACAGTCCTTCACGCTTTTCGTCGTTAAGCGTGCTCGTGAACGCGCGCTCGGTGCCTCCGCAACGCAGTACCTCGTACGCCAACGGCGACAGTTCCTCATCGGCTGCGATCTCGCTCTTGCCGCTGGGTTCGCCCGATTCCGAAACCTTCATGCTCCGTTACCTCCGCAATCTTGGGCGGCGCGATGCGTCGCAATGCCCAACGCGGCGGCGCAAACCCCTTGCATTATGTGCCCCGCATCCACCGGCGTAAGGCTTCGCCCGTAGGGCTATTCCCCGCGGCGACCCGCGCTGGCGGTCCGACGCCCACCACTTGCCCGCCGCGTTCGCCACCGTCGGGACCCAGGTCGATGATCCAGTCGGCCTGGGCGATCATGTCCAAATTGTGTTCGACGATGACGACGGTGTGGCCTGCGTCGACGAGACGGTGCAGCGCTTGCAACAGCATTTGCACATCCGCCATCGATAGACCGACGGTGGGTTCGTCTAGAACGTACAGCGTCCCGGCAGCAGTGCCGTCGGCCGCGCCACCAGAAGCGCTTTTAAGCGGGACCAAAGAAAGCGGCGCGCGCGCCTTGGCCAACTCGGTGACAAGTTTGATGCGCTGCGCTTCGCCGCCCGATAGCGTGGGCGAGGATTGTCCGAGAGTGAGGTATCCCAGCCCCACGTCCTGGAGCAAGCGCAGGGCGTGCGCGATCTGCGAGCTTGTAGCAAAAAATTCCGCGGCCTCGTCGATGGACATTTGCAGCACGTCGCCAATGCTTTTGCCGCGCCAGAGCACTTCGAGCGTCGCTTTTTCGAAGCGTAGGCCGGCGCAGCTGTCGCAAACCACCTTCACATCGGGCAGGAAGCTCATCTCGATGGTCTGCAGCCCTTGGCCCTCGCACGCCGGACAGCGTCCTCCTGCCGTGTTGAAGGAAAATCGGCTCGCGGTGAACCCGCGCACCTTGGCTTCGGTGGTCTCGGCGTAGCGCTTGCGAATCGCATCCCATATGCCAACGTAGGTCGCTGTGCACGAGCGCGGTGTCTTGCCGATCGGCGTTTGGTCAACTTCCAATACCCGGGCAATTGATGTCCAGCCGCTGATCTCACGGCATCCGTGCCAGCGCGGTGCGCCACCGTGCTCGTCGGGCGCCTTGCGACGGCGTCTGCCGCCAGCGGCGGTTTCGCTAAGCGCGCGGCGCATGTTGCTCAGGAGCACATCGCGCGCCAGCGTCGACTTGCCACTGCCCGAGACCCCCGTTACCACGATCAGGCGTCCGAGGGGAAAATCCACATCGATGTCGCGCAGGTTGTGCAACGCCGCTCCGCGCAAACCGAGAACCGGTGTATTGCCTTGCATCGGCCGAGCCGCGGCCACAAGACGCGGGCCATTGCGTCGCAAGTGCCGACCGGTGATCGAATCGGGGCAACCGATCAGATCCTCTATGCCACCTTGCGCCACGACCTGGCCGCCGCGTGAGCCAGCGCCGGGCCCGATGTCGATCAGGTGCTGCGCGGCGCGTATTGTGTCCTCGTCGTGCTCGACTACGACCAGCGTATTGCCGCGGGACTCGAGTTTGCGCAGTGCACGCAGCAAAATGCCGTTGTCGCGCGCGTGCAGACCGATCGTCGGCTCATCGAGTATGTAGCAAACGCCTTGCAGATTCGATCCGAGTTGGGCGGCGAGCCGGATGCGCTGTGCCTCCCCGCCCGATAGGGTGGGTGCGGCGCGATCCAGCGCCAGATAGGCAAGTCCGACTTCGGCAAGAAAATCCAGGCGCGCGCGAATTTCTGATACCACATCTCGGGCGATAAGCGCGGCGCGTTCGGTCAGATCCAACCCTCCGACCCAGGCCCTTGCTTGCTCGACCGTCATCGCACCGAGGTCCGCAATGGAGTGTCCGCCAAAGCGCACCGCGAGGGACACGGGGTTTAGTCGTCGACCCTCGCATGCCGGGCAGGGCGTCTCCTCGCCCTCGTACCACTCGTTCCACCAGATCTCCTCACCCGTGTTTTCCTCAGCAAAACCCGTCAGCTGAAGGCCCGTGCCGAAGCAGTGCGTACACCATCCGTGCTTGGAGTTGTACGAGAACATGCGCGGGTCCGGCTCGGGAAACGACTGGCCGCAACCCGAACAGGCGCGGTGTACCGAAAAAACACGACGCTCCAGCGCTGCATCCGTGCGACCTTCCTTGATGGCTTTGCGCAGCGTCTGCATGGGCCAGGTAACCTCGACCATGCCGTGACTCTGTTCTAGCGCGGCCTGCACCAGAGCGCGCAATTGATCCTCGCGTTCGGGTTGCACTAAAAGACTGCCCACCGGCAAGTCGATCGAATGTTCCTGGAAGCGGTCAAGCCGCGCCCAAGGCCGGGTGGGCACGAAGCGCCCATCCACGCGCAGGTGGGTGTGCCCCTTGTTGGCGGCCCAGCGCGCCAGCTCCGTGTACAGGCCTTTTCGATGAACGATAAGCGGCGCAAGAATGCCAATCTCGCGTCCTTGCCACTCGCGCAAAATGGACGCGACTATGGTCGCAAAGGACTGCGGCTGCACGGGCAGTTGACACTGCGGACAGTACTGCGTGCCAAGTTTTACGAACAGCAGGCGCAGAAAATGATGCAACTCCGTCTGCGTGGCAACGGTGCTCTTGCGGCCACCGCGGCTGACGCGCTGCTCTATGGACACCGTGGGCGGAATCCCGTAAATGGCGTCAACGTTCGGCCGGGCCGCTGGCTGCACCATCGAGCGCGCGTAGGCGTTCAGTGACTCCAGGTAACGGCGCTGGCCTTCCTGAAACAAGATGTCAAAGGCGAGCGTGGATTTTCCGCTGCCCGATATGCCGGTGATTACGGTGAAGGTGTCACGGGGAATCGAGACGTCGATGCCCTTGAGGTTGTGTTCGCGCGCGTTGCGCAGCTCAATGGCACCCGTGTTAAGGCGCATCGTGCCTGCGTCCGCGGGCGTTGCCGGGATGCTCGCCGATGCGGCCATTGTCCTGGCTGATTGTGTGTATTCGCGTAGCGCCCGAGCGGTGTGCGACGTTGGATGGCGGGTGACCTGGTCGGGGTCGCCGGTAACCACGATGCTGCCTCCCGCATCGCCGCCTTCGGGCCCCAGGTCGATGACCCAGTCCGAGGCGCGGATTACGTCCAGGTTGTGTTCGATGACAATCAACGAATGCCCTGCAGCAAGAAGCTTGCGCAGTGCGCGCATCAGGCGCGCGATATCTTCGAAGTGCAACCCGGTCGTGGGTTCATCAAAAAGCAGCAGCGAGCCGCGGCGGCCATTGCCGCGCTTGGACGGTGTGGCTTTGATCGCCTCGGCAAGAAAGGCCGCAATTTTCAGCCGTTGCGCCTCGCCGCCGGAGAGCGTGGGAACTGGCTGACCCAGGCGCAGGTAATCCAGGCCGACGTCGGCCAACGGTGCCAGGTTGCGCACAACCTCGGCGTCGGCGGCAAACAACTGCGCCGCCTCGGCGACCGTGAGCTCCAGCGTGTCTGCGATCGACAGCGATCGTTGCCCACGCTGCAGCTGCACTTCGAGCACCTCGGGCCGAAAGCGCTTGCCGTTGCAGTCGGGACAGCGCAAATACACATCGGAGAGAAACTGCATTTCCACGTGTTCAAAGCCGTTGCCTCCGCATGTCGGACAGCGACCGGCCCCGGTGTTAAAGCTAAACGTGCCGGCGGTGTAGTGGCGCTCCTTGGCCAAGGGCGCCTGAGCGAAGAGCCGACGTATCGGGTCGAAGGCGCCGACGACGCTGGCGGGATTCGAGCGCGTGGTCTTGCCGATGGGCGACTGATCGACGAGCGCAACGTCCTCGATCCAGTCGGCTCCAAGGCAGCGATCGTACGCACCGGGACTAACCAATGCAGCGACACCGGACTTGCGCAGTGCCTTGCGCAAAGCCGGGTACAGGACATCCTGGATGAGGGTGGATTTTCCCGACCCGGAGACGCCGGTCACGGCCACCAGCCGGTTCAAAGGAAACTCGACGTTAATCGACTTTAGATTGTGCTCGCGCACACCCTCGAGCACGATGCGCGGCGTGGCCGCTTGCACTTCAAGTGCGCCAGGAGTCTCGATCCGCCGGCGCCCGCCCAGATATGCGCCGGTGATCGTATCGGCTTGTTGCAACTGCTCTGGCAGGCCCTGAAACACGATCTGCCCGCCGCTCTCGCCGGGACCTGGCCCCATGTCGATAATGCGATCGGCCGCAAGCATGATCTGCGGATCGTGCTCGACGACAACCAGAGAATTGCCGCTTGTGCGCAGCCGCTGCATGACGCCGATGACGCGTTGCATGTCGCGTGGGTGCAGCCCGATCGACGGCTCGTCGAGAACAAACAGCGTATTGACCAAGGAGGTGCCAAGCGCCGTCGTCAGATTGATGCGCTGAACTTCGCCACCGGAGAGGGTGCGGCTTTGCCGATCAAGCGTTAGATAGCCCAAGCCGACTTCGCACAAAAAACGCAGTCGCGAGCGGATTTCGCCGACCAAAATCTGCGTTGCCGCATCCTGGGCGCCGCTCGAGCTTCTCGGCTCTGGTGCGGCCTCGTCGGCGGCGTCCTCGCGCCACGGATCAAACAGCGCACGCAGGCGCTGCACCGGAATGAGCATGAGTTCGTGCAGCGTGTAGCCGGACGCGTGCGCGCCCAAGTCAAGGCGCCAGAGCAGCGCATCGGGTTTGAGGCGGGTTCCGGCACAAGCCGGACAGGTCGTGTACGAGCGATAGCGCGACAGCAGCACACGAATGTGCATCTTGTAGGCACGCGACTCCAACCACTCAAAGAAGCGGTTTAGTCCGTACCACTGAGTCTTCCAATTTCCGGTCCACTTCGGGTCGCCCGCGAGCACCCAGTGCCGCGCGCGCTCATCGAGTTGCTGCCATGGCGTGTCCAGGTCCACTGCTGCGCGTGCGGCGTACTTCTCCATGTCCTGCTGGCATTCACGAAAACTAGCCGTCTGCCATGGTTTGATGGCGCCCTCGCGCAGCGACTTTTGCGAGTCGGGGATGACCAGCTCGTAATCGATCCCGATGACCCGCCCAAATCCCCTGCAGGTATCGCAGGCGCCCAGCGGTGAGTTAAAGGAAAACGTGCTGGGTGATGGCTCGTTATAGTGGATGTCACAGTGCGCGCAATGAAGTCCCGAGGAAAAACGCGCCCAAGGTTGCTCGGAAGTTGCCGTTGTAAGCGCCGAGTTTTCGCTCGCGGCATCTTCGAGCGCGGCACCCGCGGGTGCCGCGTCGGCTTTTTCAATCCAGGCATCGACCCGGCCGCCGCCCAAACGCAACGCTTCTTCAATCGACTCGAGCAGGCGCTGGCGTTGGTCAGGATCGAGGCGCATGCGGTCGCGCAGCACATCGAGCGTCAGCGCCGCGCCGTCTGCTGCGTCTTGGTGCCGTGCATGCACGCGGTTGTAACCTTGCGCCCGCAGGTGATCGCGGATCTCCTCGGACGTGAAATTCGCGGGAACCCGCACCGGGAAGGTGATGAGAACGCGCAGCTGACCCACCTCGTCGCATCGACGCAGCAACTCCTCGACGATGCTGGCGGGAGTGTCACGACGCACTTCGCGGCCGCACTTGCGACAATACAGTTGGCTAGCTCGCGCAAAGAGCAGCTTGAGGTGATCGTTGATCTCGGTCATCGTTCCCACGGTGCTGCGCGACGTGCGAACCGGGTTGGTCTGATCGATCGCAATTGCCGGTGGGACGCCCTCAATGCGGTCCACGGCAGGGCGGTCCATCCGGTCGAGGAACTGTCGTGCATACGGCGAGAATGTCTCGACGTAGCGCCGCTGTCCCTCTGCGTAAAGCGTGTCAAAAACCAGCGAGCTCTTGCCTGACCCGGATACGCCCGTAACGACAATCAGCTCTCCCGTGGGCAGATCCAAGTCGAGATTGCGCAAATTGTTTTGTCGGGCTCCGCGGATGCGGATCCAATGGCAGTCGGGCATAGACGGTTACGATGCGGTGTGGTCGCGATAAAAATGCAAGTTCAGCGGCAGGGCAGGCCCCCGACTCGCCTACTGTGTCGCGCGGCTCGTTTGCAGGACCCTATCAAAAAACGCGTCGCCGGTTTGACATCGGGTTGGTCGAGGCGTTGCGTCGCTTACGCCAACGGCATCGTATTGGCTTCTTATTGCTGCAACCCATCCCGAGCGTTTGGCTTCGCTTCCGGTAGGCAGCAAGCTTTGGGGTCGCATGCGGGCGGGTTTTGGCGATCTCCGATGCAGCGTAAACTTCATGCCGACCCTTAGGCATCGCTTAAAAAGCGCTCGACCAGACGCACCCAATAACTTGCTCCGATCGGGATCAGCTCGTCGTTAAAGTCATAGCTAGCGTTGTGCAATGTGCAAGGGCCGGCGCCGTGACCGGCGGCGCGATGGCTTCCCGTCGTGCCGTTGCCCAGCAGAAGATAAGCCCCGGGACACTGACGCAGCAAAAAGGAAAAGTCCTCTGCACCCATCGTCGGCTCCATATCGCGACGAACGTTCGCCGGCCCGAGCACCTCGTCGGCCACCTCCGCGGCAAACTGCGCTTCGCGCGCATGATTTACGGTGGGCGGATAGTTGCGCTCAAAACGCAGCTGCGCCTGTGCACCGTGTGCTTGTGCGGTGGACTGCGCAATCCGCCGCATGCCCTCTTCGATCAGGTCAGTGACCGTTTCGTCAAAGGTGCGTACCGTTCCACTGATCGTCGCCGTGTCAGGAATGACGTTCGTGGTATCGCCGGCATGGATCATGGTGATCGACAGCACGGCACGGTCGATAGGACGCTTGACCCGCGTCACCAGCGCCTGCAGCCCTTGTACGATTTGTACCGCCACGAAAATCGGATCAACGCCCAGATCCGGCATCGCCGCATGCGCGCCGCGGCCCTGGACGCGGATTTCGAACTCGCTTGTCGAAGCCATCGCGGGCCCATTGCAGATGCCGAGGGTCCCGACGGCTAATCCAGGCCAGTTGTGGATGGCAAAGACGGCATCGCAGGGGAAACGTTCAAAAAGACCGTCATCGAGCATCTTTTGTGCCCCGGCCCCGGCTTCTTCTGCTGGTTGAAAGATCAGCACTACGTCGCCAGAAAAATTCGGCGCTTTCGCCAGATAGTGCGCGGCCGCAAGCAGCATTGCGGTGTGTCCGTCGTGCCCGCAAGCATGCATGCGCCCCTCGTACGTGGAGCGGTGGGCAAAGTCGTTTGCCTCTTGGATGGGAAGCGCGTCCATGTCGGCACGCAGCCCGATCGTGCGCCCTAGGATTGCGCCGGTCGCCCGCGTTGCGTCGGGCCCACCCCCACGAATGACGCCCACCACGCCGGTACCGCCGATTCCGCGGTGGACTTCGACATCCCAACGTCTTAGGTTGGTGGCAATGATTTCGCTCGTGCGGTGTTCCGCAAAACGCAGCTCGGGGTGTGCGTGGATGTCGCGGCGAATTGATTGAATCTGCGGTCTTGCCGCGACAATGTCATCGAGCAGGCGCATGTTGTTTTCCCTAACGCTCCAGCGCAGCAGCAAATTCACCGGTTTGCGTGCTGCGCGCCGTCCCTCAGGCCGGCACTAGCGCACGACTTGGTCGATCGTAACGCTAACGGAGTTTGCGCCGACCGCAACCGGTTTGCTAAAACCCTGCAAGTCACCCGGCGCCGCTATCGCGTCGCCCGAGCGTGAAATGCGCGCGCCGATGATGACCGGAGAATACTTGGAGACCGTGAAGTCGGGCATCATTGCCATCGAGTCATCGAGGGCAAATTCAAAGGGCAAGTCTTTGACCTGGCGGCGCACCAGTGCCAACGGAACGCGCGGCCCTTGCGCTGCGCGTGCAAAGACAAAGACCGTGTCGCTGGGCGCTGCCTTGGCGGCGAGGTTGGCGGCCAACGTTACCTTGCCGCGCACCGAACCCGAAACCGGGGCGCTCGCGGGCTCCTTCGCCGTCCCCGGCTTGTCGGTGCCGGAGGCTGGCGCGCCCGACGAGGCCATCGAGGTGGCGCTAGCGCCCGCGAGCCGGCGGGCTTCATCCAGGCTATTGCGCAGGTTCTGCGAAAATTCTGCATCGTTGGGCGCAACCTGTAGCGCGCGTTCCCAATAATCGACGGCTTTGGCGTACTGCTGATGGTCAAAGGCTGCCGTGCCGGCCAGCGCCAGGGCCTTCACCTCCCGTGGATCGATCTGCAACGCGCGTTCGATCAACTTAAGCGGCTCCCCATCCAGGCGCTGACCGTTGGTCATTGCCAGCGCGTCGGCCAGATCGGCCAGCAGATGTGCGTCCTTGGGACGCAAGGCAACGGCTCTGGTGTACGCGCGCACGGATTCTGCGAACTGGCGTTGATAGGCGTAGGCACGCGCCAGCATCGCCCAGCCATCCGCATCGCCCGGCGATTGCTTGAGCTTTGCCTCTAGCCCTTCGACCATCTTTTGAACCTGAGCGCTCGTGAGCGGGCGCGCTGCACTTCGCGCGTTTGCCTGATCGTTGGCGCCCGATACCATTCCCGGGATCAACGCATCGGGCGTGCCCAGCGTTGCATATAGCGCCATGGGCGCCACAACGATAAACACCCCGATGAGCGTGGCGCTTACGCGCGCACGCCGCGGGCCCGAGGCTGGCGCATCAACGCCTGCGACTTCCTCTAATAGATTGTGTTCGATATCGTGCCGGCTTTGCCGGTACTGCGTCTCCTCGATTGCCCCGGACTTGCGCTCGGCCTCGAGCTCACGCAGCTGATCGCGAAACAGCGCGACAATGGCTCCGGCGCGCCGATTCGGCGAGAGCGTGGAACCTCGCAGCAGGGGCCAGAGCAAAGCCGCCGCACCCGTTGCAAGCAAGATCGCAGCGGCGATCAAAAATCCGGTCATGACAGACCGCCCTCCTCCTCGATCGATTCATGCAGCAGGCGCTGCGCGCGCGCGGACTCCGCGTCGGCGTCCTGTGGATTGGACTGCGCAGACTCGAGCCGGGCCAGACGCCGCTTAAGGGCCAGGAACAGTGCCGCGAGCCCGGCTAGCAGTACCACGGCAGGCCCGAACCAGAGCAAAAGCGTATTGCTCTTCAAAGGCGGTCGATACAAGACGAAATCCCCATAGCGTGCAACCAGGTACTGCTTGACCTGTTCATCGCTCTGGCCCTTGGCAAGCAACTCCCGAATCTGCTGGCGAAGGTCCACCGCCAGTGGTGCGTTGGAATCGGCCAGCGTCTGGTTCTGGCACTGCAAACAACGCAGCTCCGATGCGAGCTGCATCATGTGTCGCTCGGCCGCCGGATCATCGCCAACTTCTTGTGCTTCCCGCGCGCTTGCCGCAACCACACTGCCGCACGCCAAGGCCGCCAGTGCAAGCGCAGCGAGCATGCGCGTCGCGACCGATGCGCGCAAACCGCGCAGACGCTCTCCCCGCATGGACTCGTCCATCGGATCAGTCTCCTCGTTCTAGGCGTTTAGGCGCTGGATCAGCGGAATGATCTTCTCGTGCAGCAGCTCCGGCGTGACCGGGCCAATCTGCTTGAATCGCACGACGCCCTGCTTGTCGATAAGAAATGTCTCCGGTACCGCGTAAACGCCAAAGTCGATTCCGACGCGCCCGGCTTCATCGAAGAGCGAAGTGACATATGGATTACCAAATTGCGCCAACCAGCGCATCCCGTCCACGCGCGTGTCCTTGTAGTTCAAACCGACGATCGGGACCCTGGAACTACGGGCGAATTCGACCAGCACCGGATGCTCCTCGCGGCATGCGACGCACCACGACGCCCAGGCATTTAGCAGCCAGACTTTCCCCAGCATGTCCTTGCGATCGATCTGGCGCCCCGGGTCTTCCAGCGATTCGAGGCGAAATTCCGGTGCCGGCTTGTCGATGAGCGGGGACGGAATCTCGCGAGGATCGAGCCACAAGCCTTTGAGCAAAAACCCGGCAATCGCCAGGAACACGAACAGCGGCAGCAAGAAACGCAGGGACTTGAACAACGCGGACATCAGTGAACCTCTCATGCATCCGAGGCCGCACCGGCCTCGGCAACGTCACTTGCAGTGGCACGCCGCTGGGCGAGGCGGTAGCGCCGATCACTTAGCGCGAGCACTCCACCGAGGGCCATTAGCAGGCAACCGCCCCAGATCCAATCGATGAAAGGCTTGTAGTAGACGCGTACAACCCAGGCCGTTTGACTCACGGCTTCACCCAAGGAGACATACAGGTCTCCCGTGATGCCCGGAGCGATTGCGGCATCGGTCATGGGTTCGCCTCGGGCGTTGAACTGGCGCTTCTCCGGATGCATCGTTCGCACCAGCCGTTCACCCTTGAGGATGTCAAACTGGCCGCGCAAGTACACGTAGTTGGGTCCCTCGCCCTCCGTGGTGCCAAGAAATTTCGCGGTATAAGGACCGATCGCGACCGTGTCACCTGCATCCATGCGCACGTCCTTTTCCACTTCGTAGCCCTTGACCAGCGTGACTCCGACGATAAAGGCAGCCACCCCGATGTGCGCGACCAGCATGCCGACGTATCCGCGCGGCAGGGCCGCGAGCTTGGCGTGTATCTGCCCGCCCGCCGTTGGACGCACGCGCGACCACAGGTTCACGATGCTGGAGCCAAAAATCCAGGCGGCCAGCAAAATGCCCACCGCAACCAAAGGTGACCAGCGCCCCTCGATCAATGGCACGAGCACGGCGCAAACCACGCTCACCGCAAAGGCCCATTTGAGCCGGGCGGCAATCTCCGGCAAATTGGCCTTGCGCCAGCGAGCAAGCGGCCCGATGCCCATCAGGAACAGCGCCGGTGCCATAAGCGGCACAAAAACGGTATCGAAGTACGGCGGGCCGACGGAAATCTTGCCCAGCCCAAGGGCATCGAGTAGCAGCGGGTAAAGCGTGCCAAGCAGCACGCAAGCCGCGGCAGCCAGGAACAGGACATTGTTGGTCAACAACATGGACTCGCGCGAAATCATTTCAAAGCGCTCTCCTAGTCCCACTTTTGGCGCGCGCCAAGCAAACAGCGCCAGGGACCCACCGATGACCGTCGCAAGAAACAGCAAGATGAACACCCCGCGGCGCGGGTCCGAAGCAAAGGCGTGCACCGAGGTGAGCACGCCAGAGCGAACCAAAAAAGTGCCCAGCAGCGACAGCGAGAATGCGAAGATCGCTAACAGCACGGTCCAAACCTTGAAGCCGCCGCGCTTTTCCGTTACCGCGAGCGAATGCATCAGCGCCGTTCCCGCAAGCCAGGGCATGAAAGAGGCGTTTTCGACGGGGTCCCAAAACCACCAACCACCCCAGCCCAGCGTGTAGTACGCCCAGGCGCTGCCCATGCAGATGCCGACTGTCAAAAAGGTCCAAGCAACCGTAGTCCACGGGCGCGACCAGCGCGCCCAAGTCGCGTCCAGATTGCCGCCCAAAAGCGCGGCGATGGCAAAGGCAAACGCCACTGAAAAGCCGACATATCCCATGTACAGCATCGGTGGATGAACAACCATCCCCGGGTCTTGCAGCAAGGGATTTAAGTCGTTGCCCTCGGCCGCGGCCGGCAGCAGGCGGTCAAACGGATCGGAGGTAAGGATGATGAAGAGCAAAAATCCGAGGGCCACCAACCCCATAACGCCCAGAATGCGTGCAATCATCTCGCGAGGCAGGTGGGCACTAAAGATGCTGACCGCAAACATCCAAAAGCTCAGAATCTGCAGCCACAACAGCATCGAGCCTTCGTGCCCACCCCAAAATGCAGCCAGCTTGTAGGGCAGTGGCAGCGCATGCGTGGAGTTATTTGCCACGTACACATCGGAGAAGTCATCGTGCAAAAAGCTGGCCACAAGGCACGAGGAGGCCACAACCACGAGCAAGAAAAGCACCCGCGCCGCTGGCCGCGCCAGTTCCATCCAGCGTACGTTGCCGCGGGCTGCGCCGATGATCGGCAGCGTGCCCAGCACGACCGCAACGGCCGTGGCCACCATCAGTGCGAAGTTACCGATCTCGGGAATCATTGGGTCTTGCCTGCTGACGTGGGCACCGGCGCCTTTGCGCCGGGCTGAGCGACGATCAGCGTCGAGGTCGAGTCAGGTTGTCCGCCGCGGGCCCGTTTTAGTGCGTCGGCCGCCTCCGGCGGCATGTAGTTTTCATCGTGTTTGGCCAGAACCTCGGAGGCGTGAAACACGCCGTCGGCTTCGAGGCGGCCTTGTGCGACCACGCCCTTGCCTTCGCGAAACAGGTCCGGGAGGATGCCCTCGTAGGTCACGCGAACCGATTTGGCTGTGTCGGTCACTGTGAAATGCACGGTAGTGCCGTCGCGGTGCACACTTCCGTTCTCAACAAGCCCGCCGATTCGAAAGGCCCGGTTTCGGGGCGCTTCGTCCGCGGCGATCTGCGAAGGTGTGAAGAAAAACACCAAATTGCTGCGAAAGGCATTGATGATCAGTGTTACTGCCACACCGGCCGCTGCAAGCCCGGCGAGCACCATTGTCAGTCTCTTGGTTCTGGGTTTCATCGCTACGTAAGCGGGAGCTTCCCGCAAGGGTTCCTCGAACAGCCCAGGCACCGAGGGGCCTCCCCCCGTGCCAGGAACGCGAAAACCGCTATTGTCGCTCAAACGAAGAATGGGCTTTTTAGGGTCTTTGGCGGTCCAGATTTTCGGATGAGCGGCCCTGGGGGTTTAGCCGCGCCGCCAAGCAACTACCCGGGACGCAAATAGTAGTTCACATCGTGGCGCTGTGCCGGCTCACAGAAAAGGGACACTGATGCTCACCCTGGGGCGGTCCCTGGTGATCCAAGCGACTCAATGGTATGACGCGCCGCAGCGGCATGCCCACCGCAAGCATTGCCGCCATCGGCGTTGCGCAACAATCGCACGCGCGTATGCTGGCGCCGTTTGGCGATGTTGGTGGTGAAACAACGATGAATCCGCAAGAGCGCGCATCGGCATTGGCGCAAGAAGCCGCAGCCGCGCAGCGCCACGTTGTGCAGGCGGCCTGTCCCCACGATTGCCCGGACACTTGTGCCATGCAGGTGACCGTCGAGCAGCAAGGCGGGCGCCGCGTCGCGGTGCGCATTGCCGGCGATCCGAATCACCCGCCCACGGGTGGGGTGCTGTGTACCAAGGTCAGCCGCTACTTGGAGCGCACCTACCATCCCGAGCGTGTACTCACGCCCCTGCGGCGAATCGGCAAAAAGGGTGCGGGTAAGTTCGAAGCCATCTCCTGGGATCGCGCGCTGACGGAAATCGCGCAGCGGCTCGGTGAGATTGCCGCGCGCGATCCGCAGTCCATCGTTCCCTACAGCTACGCGGGCACCATGGGACTGGTACAGGGCGAAGCGATGGCACAGCGCTTTTTTAACCGGCTTGGCGCAAGTCGGCTCGACCGCACGATCTGCGCGAGCGCCGGAGGAGAGGCGCTGCAGTACACCTTGGGTGGGCGTATCGGCACGGACTTGGAGCAATTTGCCAACAGCCGCCAAATCATTTTCTGGGGTGCCAACGCGGTCGTTTCCAATTTGCACCTGTGGAGCCGTGCCCAAGAGGCCAAGCGCCGCGGCGCGCGGCTGATCGCGATCGATCCGTATCGCTCCTTAACGGCGGAGCGCTGCCACGAACATATCGCGCTGTTGCCCGGTACTGATGGCGCGCTGGCGCTAGGCATCATGCACGTGCTGATACGTGAAGGCTGGCTCGACCGCGACTACATCGAGCGCTATACGCTGGGTTTTGAGGCGCTGGCCGGGCGGGCTCGGGACTTTGATCCACAGCGCGTTGCGCAGATCTGCGGGATCGGCGCCGAAACAGTCGAGCGCCTGGCGCATGCCTACTGGCATGTGCGCCCTACGGCGATACGTCTGAACTACGGCATGCAGCGCGCGCACGGCGGCGGCAACGCGGTGCGCGCCATCGCCTGCCTGCCGGCGCTTGCGGGACACTGGCGAGATCCTGCGGGCGGTTTGCTGCTTTCGAGCTCGGACGCCTTCGAGGTTGATCATGCCGCCTTGACGCGCCCGGACCTGCTGGCCGGCCGCACGCCCAGAACCATCAACATGAGTACGATCGGCGAGGCCTTAGCGTCGGCGCAGCCACCCATTGAGGCACTCATCGTCTACAACAGCAACCCTGTTGCCGTCGCCCCAGACTCGCGCCGGGTGGCCAGCGGATTTGCGCGCACGAACCTTTTCACGGTGGTGCTGGAGCACTTTCTTACCGACACGGCCGACTACGCGGATCTGGTTTTGCCTGCGACGACGCAGCTCGAGCACCTGGACGTGCACAAATCCTATGGGCATTTGTACATCGTCGCCAACAACCCTGCCATCGAGCCGCTAGGCGAGTGTCTGCCCAATAGCGAAATCTTTCGCCGGCTAGCCCGCTCCATGGGATTTACCGACCAATGCTTTTGCGAAACGGACGAGCAAATCGCGTCCCGAGCCTTTGTGTGTTGTGGCGCGTCGCGCTACGACTGGGACCAAGTGCGCCGCGCGGGCTGGCAGCGCTTGGACGTGCCGCCGGCCTATGCGCCTTTTGCCCAGGGCAATTTCCCTACGCCTAGCGGGCGCTGCGAGTTTTCCTCGCCGCGCCTTGCGCAAATGGGGATAGATCCCCTGCCCTCTTACGTTGCGCCCTATGAAGGGCCGACGAGCTCGCCAACGTTGGCGCAGAAGTATCCCCTGGCGATGATTTCCCCGCCGGCGCGCAATTTTCTGAACTCGACCTTTGTCAACGTGCAGAGTTTGCGGTCAACCGAAGGCGAGCCGCGGCTCGAAATCCATCCGCAGGACGCAGCCGCCCGCGCGATCGCCGACGGAGACCAGGTGGAGGTCTTTAACGATCGCGGCCACCTTACCTTGCGCGCGCGGGTGAGCGAGCGCGCACGCCCGGGTCTTGTCGTGGCCCTGTCGATTTGGTGGAAAAAGCTCGCGGCCGACGGCAAAAACGCCAACGAACTCACCCACCAGGGCTTGACCGATCTGGGGCGCGCGCCAACCTTTTACGATTGCCTCGTGCAAGTGCGCCGCGCGGCCGGCTGAACTTGCCCGCGTATCATCCGCAGCAAGCGCTGCCGGTTCAGCGTGCTCTTGCGCGGTTCGCATTAAGCACGATCCAACCGAGAAAAGCGCACCAAGGAGATTGCGCAATGGATTTGTCCGAGCGCTTTTGGCTCAAGAGCTATCCGCAGGGCATTGCGCCCGAGATCGATCCGACGCGCTACTCCTCAGTGCTCGAATTACTCGAGGAAGCGTTCACGCGCTTTGGTCAGACTTGCGCCTACAGCTGCATGGGTGCGCAGCTGAGCTTTGATGAGCTCGATCGGCGCAGTGCTGCAATCGCCGCCTGGTTGCAGTCGGAAGGAATCAAAAGCGGCGATCGGGTCGCGATCATGCTGCCCAATATATTGCACTTTCCCATCGCCTTTTTCGGCGCCTTGCGCGCCGGCGCCACGGTCGTAAACGTCAACCCGCTATACACGCCGCACGAGCTCGAGTTTCAGCTCAAGGACAGTGGCGCGCAGATCCTGTTCGTCCTAGAAAACTTTGCGCATACGGTCCAGGCTGTACTAGACAAGGTGCCCACCAAGCGCGTCGTCTTATGCTCGATGGGCGAGATGTTCACGGGGTTCAAATCGTGGATCGTCGACTTCGTCGTGCGGCACGTCAAGAAACTCGTGCCCCCCTATCAATTGCCGCACGAAAGGAGCCTG
>DASPWJ010000154.1:0-28395 GCA_035621895.1 Burkholderiaceae bacterium
CGCTCGGCGATCGTCGTTGGCACTTTCTCCAGGGTAACGGACATGAACGCGGCCACGGATTGCGCACACGGTGCAAGATTGCTGTCGAGCCATTTGAACTCGCGCAACTTGAAGCGGTGCTCGAACCATCCCAGATACCAAAACCAGTCCGTGTAATACAGCCAAGAGTTCTCGTTCATGGCTCGCACATGGGTCGGGTCTTGCCATGCGCTGCGATCTTTTTCGTACGGAACCTCGATGACCATTAAGCCCCCGCATCGAAGCAAATCCAAGCAGTTGCGCATCATCATCGGCAAATCGGGTACATGTTCCAGTACGTTATTGGCGAAAATCAGATCGGTCGCACCGGCTTGAATCTGCAGACTTCCCCAAAAAGGGGATTCAAACCGGGCCGGCCAGGTCTGCGGCTGACAAAGATCTAAGCGAAGGTCCGGTTGGGCGCTGTCTAATACGTCGACGTTGAGCCAGCCTGGGCGATAGTCCTTGCCCGAACCGATGTGCAGCAAACGTTGCGGCAAGCCGCTGGAGGCATTGACGCCGCGGGTGAACGCAAAAACCGTGCAAGAAAGGTCCAAAGCGCGTTCGAACTCCCCGGCCGGGTGGCTGTTGCGAAAGTTCTCCAACTGCAGCGCGGCGCGTGTGAGAAAGTCCTCGTGGCAATATTCTTGGGAGAAGAATGCCTCTAACGTCTGGTCTGTGAACCAGCTGATGCTCGATTCGTAGGCGGCGCCAGGCCGAGTGCGAGGCGTGCGTTCGGAGACCAGTGGCGTTCCGAGGGAAAGAACGTGAAATGCGCGCACTTGCTCGAAGCGAGCGCTCTCGTAAAAGTGGCAGTTAAGGACTGCGCGCGACTGGACAATAAAAGCGTCTCGCTCCGGTCCGTACACGGGTCCATCAAACACGGTCACGCAGCGACCCGTCTTCTCGATGCGCTCGATGAGTTGCTGACGACGCTCGTTCATTGAACCGAAAAACAGCAGGTCAATGGGGCGCTGGTTCAAAGCGAGCGCCGGTGGCTGCGGTCGCAGGTACGGCGCGTAGCCAAAACCAATCAGTGGCACCTCGTGGGGCCGATCAGTGTAGGTGTGGCAGTTGGCGACGTCGTAGTCGATCACGGGCGAGCCACGCAACAGTTCTAAATAGGCAGGCGGAAGACGGCTACCGCCGTCGCCGAGTTGCTCCAGATTGACGAAGATGCAGGGGAAGCTTTGCCGTATCGTCGGATCAAATCCGAGGTGCGCGCCAAAGACCAGGTTGGGTGCGTCACGGCGCAGGCGGTTTTTCGCTATGGTCACTGACGCGCCGAGCTGCTCGAAGCGGTACCGAAAGTAAAAAGCCGCGTCCAACAGCCCCATGGAGTGCACGTACCCCAGGGGCTGGACAATACAAAGGTGAACGCCGGGGCTAGGGGACAAACTCATTGGAGGGGACCCGTCGGTTGCTGTGGTCAAAACTTTAGCCGGCCAGGTCGGTGCGATTCGCAAGATAAGGCGATGCCAAGTCGGCCACTTCCGAGCTTGACCCTTTGACGACCGCCGTCGGGTGAGCCGGGGTGCGCGATGGGGCCCCGTCAAGATGCCACCGCGTCGCCGCGTTGATGCAAAAGGCATGCGCAAGCGCCTTATCGTACGACCCGCGGCCAGCTAGTGCACAAGCCGGGTGGCGCATTCGCGGGCAACGACCAGCCTTGCTTGCGCGCAGGCAAGACGCCTCGTCCAAGCGGTGGGCGCATTAGGACAATTGGAGAGTTACAGGCGTCCAGCCCCGACGCCTTGTTGCGGCTAAGCGGTTCTTGGAATTGCGCCCGGAACCGGGCGCAGTTTTACCCGTGGTCTTGAGTTGATCTGTGGTGAACTTGCACCGCGGCACGAGGGCTGCGCGGGGAATCCGCCAGCCGTTCGCGCTAAAGTTTTTTAGCGACTACCAATGGCATAGCCAAATGCAACTGCACCCGTTTCCTGAACCGGATGCTCCCGAACTTGAGCACTACATGCTGTACTCGCACGCCGAAATCGTCGCGATTTTGCGGCGCATCGGCCAAGAACGTACGCTGGTGACTGTTTATACGGGTGAGCAGGGCGAATTTGCGGTCACGATGGTCCTGCATGTGGATCCGGATTTCGACGAAGCGACATTCGATATGCCGGTAAATCCCGAAGCACAGGCGCGCCTTCTGGGAGCGCACGAGCTCGTGTTCGTGGTCTTTTTCGAGAACATTAAGGTCCAGTTTCGCGCGCAATTGGCGCAGTCGACGACTTATGAAGGGCGTGCCGCGTTTCGCATCCGCCTGCCAACGCAGATGCTGCGGCTGCAGCGACGCGAGTATTTTCGGGTCCGCACCCCCATCATGGGGAAGGCGACCTGCCTTGTGCCCCAGGCAAACGGTGCGGCAAAGTACGAGTCACTGCAGGTTCTGAACATCAGCGTGGGCGGCCTCGCAGTACTGAGTTACCCGCATAATTTCGAATTACCCGTTGGCGAGACGATCCGCAACTGCTTCCTTGACCTGCCCGGCGTTGGTCCCGTTAATGTGGCCTTCCGGGTCGTGAATGTCTACGAGGCTGAGGAGGGCGTCGAAGGGCGCCGCTGCGGCTGCCAGTTCGTTGATTTGCCGCCCCAAGCGCGAATGATGCTGCAGCGCTATGTCAATCGGGTAGAGGCCGAGCAACGCAAGGCACTAAATAACGCCAAGTCTGCCTAGCGCGGGGCGCCGCGATCGCGGCCGCAGACCTTAGCGAACTCCGGCAAGCTGCAGGGTCCCGGATTCAGACGGGGTCGGCTTCGTCCGTATGCGACGAATACAAGGCGTTCCAGGCCATTTCGTACTGGCTACCGGATCCGATCCAGGCCACGGTGCCGACGGCCAGGGCAGCGGTATAGATCGCTGCGATACGTTCGGCGGCCCGATCGCGGCAGCGCACCCGCAACGCCGTGAGCAGATGCTTGTGTCCGAGCGCGTAGCGCCGCTCGAGCACCCTCATGCCATGTGCAAGCGGGAACAAGGATTCGGGCAGACCGGCAATACCACGTTGACCATGGCGCTGGCGCTCGGAGGTGTCCTCGAACCAAATAAACAAGTCTCGCGCCTCGCCGCTTTGCGCCTTGCCTTCGGAGGATGGAGGAGGTGCGTCGAAATCCCCCAGCGGTTTGGTTGCGTCTTCGGCCAGTCGCCGGAAAAGTGCCATTCGAGTCATCACCGGGTTCCGTACGCAGAACTCGCGAAATACGAGCTCTCCGACTGCTAGTTTCGGCAGCAGAAGGCGCAACTGAAGGCTGCATGCGGAACAATTGGCATTTCGGCAACTGGCTGGGGGCGTTTTTTTCTTTTGCGCAGGGCTAAAGTAAACCCTTGCGCTGCCGATATTCGCCCTTTTTCCCGGGCGGCGCGGCCGAATAATCGAAGCGATCTCACCAATGCGCGCGCCACCACGCTTGCGCCGCAATAGCTTCGATGGCCGAATCAGAAAGCGGACAGGACCGGACCTTAGAGCCGACCGCAAAGCGCTATGCGGACGCGCGCAAAGAAGGCCAAGTGCCCAGGTCGCGCGACCTGGCGCATTTCATTGTCGTTGGGACCTCGGTAGCGGTACTAACGCTCGCGGGGGGTTGGGTGGGGAGCGCAAGCCGCGCCCTGCTGGCCCGGGGCCTGAGCTTTGATGCCGTCACGGCCACAGAGCCGGCGCGCATGGCCGAGCGGCTCGGGGAGCTTGTCGGTAGCGCGCTCGTGGCGCTCGCGCCCATCTTCGCGGTGATGCTTGTCGCCGCGATTGCTTCGCCGCTGCTCATTGGTGGCCTGCTCTTTGTTCCCAGCGTTGTCTTGCCCGACCTCGAGCGCCTGGATCCGGTCGCCGGTCTGCGCAGGTTCTTGTCGCTGCGGTCCTTCGTCGGTTTGAGCAAAAACCTGCTCTTGACGGTCTTGCTCGCGATCGTCGGCGGCACCTACATCATCGGCCATCTGCAACAGTTTGTTGCTCTGGCCTCAAGTTCGCTGCCGGCGGCGATAAGTCAACTCTTCACGCTGGTGCTCAGCGCTTTTGCCCTCATGAGTGTTGCCCTCGCTGCTGTGGCAGCGATCGATGTGCCCTACCAGCTCATTCAGTACCGCAATCGCCTGAAGATGACCGTGCAAGAAGCGCGCGAGGAAGAGCGCGAGCAACAAGGCGATCCTCGACTCAAGCAACAGGTGCGCAAGGTTCAGCGGGAAATGGCGCGCCGCCGCATGATGGCGGCCGTACCCAAGGCCGATGTTGTCGTTACCAATCCAACCCATTTTGCGGTGGCACTGAAATATCTTGAGGACCGGCACCGGGCCCCCGTCGTCGTTGCTAAGGGCATGGACGCTGTTGCCGACCGTATCCGCGAGCTCGCCCGCGAGTCCGGTGTGCCGCAACTTGAAGCGCCTCCACTGGCTCGCGCGCTGTACCAGCATGTGGAGATTGGCGCGGAGATTCCCGCCGCGCTCTACACCGCTGTGGCGCAGGTTCTGGCCTACGTCTTTCAGCTTAAGCGTTATGCGCAGGGTCAGGCAGCGCGGCCGATCGAGCCAACTGACATCGAGGTGCCAGAGGGCATGGATCCCTTGGCACCGATGGCGCGCGCATGAAGCCCGATCAACCAACCACACGCGGATAAATCAATTCGAAAGCACAGACCAATTTCATGGACGCAATTTTGAACCACCCCTTGCTTCGAGCCATTCCCTGGCGCTCCCTCGCGGTGCCGTTGATCGTCTTTCTCATACTGGCAATGATGGTCCTGCCATTGCCGGCATTTGCGCTGGACCTGTTGTTCACCTTCAATATCGCCCTCGCGCTGATGGTTCTCATGGTGGCCGCCTACACCAAGCGGCCGCTGGATTTTGCGGCCTTTCCCACCGTTTTGCTGCTCACGACTTTGCTGCGGCTGTCGCTGAACGTGGCCTCGACTCGCGTCGTGCTCACCGAGGGACACACCGGACCGGCGGCGGCGGGCAGGGTTATCGAATCTTTCGGCCACTTCGTCATCGGCGGCAACTTTGCCGTGGGTTTGATCGTCTTTGCGATTCTTGTCGTCATCAATTTCATGGTCGTCACCAAGGGTGCAGGACGGATCGCCGAAGTCGCTGCGCGCTTCACCCTGGATGCCATGCCCGGTAAGCAAATGGCGATCGACGCTGACATGAATGCGGGGCTGATCGACGATAAGGAGGCGCGCCGGCGCCGGGCGGACATCGCGTTGGAAGCGGATTTTTACGGCGCAATGGATGGCGCCAGCAAGTTCGTGCGCGGCGACGCCGTTGCCGGAATCTTGGTGCTGTTCATCAACGTCATCGGCGGTCTCGCTGTGGGCGTGCTACAGCATGATCTAACTATCTCAACGGCGGTCGACAACTACGTCTTGCTGACGATCGGCGATGGTCTTGTCGCGCAGATTCCTGCGCTGGTGATCTCCATTGCAGCTGGTTTGATCGTCTCGCGTGTAGGCGAAGAAGACGGTGATGTGGGTTCGCAGATTGTGCAACAAATGTTCTCGACCCCGCGCGCTTTGTCGATCACGGCGGCGATCCTCTTTTTGTTAGGGATCATTCCGGGAATGCCCTCGATGGTTTTCCTGCTTCTGTCGGCAGCGTGCGCTTATCTCGCGTGGTTGCTGCTTCGCAATGCTGAGCGCGAACGCCGCAAGGCCGCTGCGGCACCCTCTGCGGCAGCGCAGCCCACACCGCTGGAGGCAAGCTGGGACGACATTGTTCCGGTTGATGTGCTGGGACTGGAGGTCGGCTACCGGCTAATTCCGCTGGTGGACGCGAATGCCGACGGTGAACTGCTTAAGCGCATCAAGGCCATACGCAAGAAATTTGCCCAGGAGATCGGCTTTTTGCCGCCGTCGGTACATATACGCGATAACTTGGAGCTCAAGCCCAGTCAATATCGCGTGCTGCTCAAGGGTGTTACGGTCGGCGAAGGCGAGGCTTTCCCGGGCATGCTGCTGGCAATTAATCCAGGCGGGGTGACGCAGACACTTCCCGGTACACCGACCAGGGATCCTGCGTTCGGTCTGCCGGCGGTTTGGATCGACACGCGTCAGCGCGAGTCAGCGCAGGTGCTCGGATACACCGTCGTGGACTGCGCAACGGTTGTGGCCACGCACGTCAATCACCTGCTCTTGACCAATGCCGGCCAGTTACTCGGGCGGGCCGAGACCCAGGCCCTAGTGGACCATTTCGGGCGCCTGCACCCCAAGCTGATCGACGACCTTATTCCAAAACTTATCCCGCTGGCGACATTGCAAAAAGTGCTCGCAAACCTCCTCGAGGAGGGCGTTCACATTCGCGACTTGCGGACCATCATCGAGACGTTGGCCGACGGCGCAACCAAGACCACGGATGCCTCGGAGCTCACCGCACTGGTGCGTTCGGCCCTGCGCGCCTCCATTGCGCAGAGCCTCTTTGGCAGCACGCGCGAGCTGCCCGTGATCGCCTTGGACAAAGAATTGGAGAAGGTGCTGACACAGTCGCTTGGTGGCCCGGGCGAGCCGGCCGCGTTTGAGCCCGGCCTGGTGGATCTACTGCAGCGGGGTGCGGCGGCAGCAGCAAAGCGACAAGAGGATTCGGGCCTCACCCCGACGCTGTTGGTGCCCGACCGACTGCGCGTGCCCCTGGCCAGACTCCTGAAGCGGGCCGCCCCACGGTTGCGGGTGCTCGGGCACGCCGAGGTGCCGGAAACGAGTTCGATTCGGGTTAGCAATGTTTTGGGAGCGGGTGCGTGACACGCCGAGAACCAACGGTGCCGCGAAATGGTGCGAAGTGCAAGGCTAGGAGATGAAGATGGGGTTTAGACGATATGTCGCTCCCAGCGCGCGCGAAGCGCTGGAAAGGATTCGTAAGGAGCTCGGACCGGAGGCGGTCATCTTGTCGAACCGACGCTCCGTCGCCGGGAAGGTCGAAATCATCGCGGCGGCACCGGGGCAGATGCGTGCCTTGGTGGACGAGCTCGCACCAACGGACTCGCGCGAGGCGTCGCGGCGACCCGTGGAGGAAGCAGCAGAGCGACCGGCCGCATCGTCTGCACGTCGATCCGCGCCCGAGTCCTTCCAGGAGTTCATCCGACGGCAAACGACAATCTCGATGCCGCGCCTGGATGCGGTTGCGATGTACAACGCCGTCGCCCGGGAACAGGAAACCATATCCCCGGCGGCACCTACCGGTTCTTCGGCGAACAGCGTCCCTTCGAGGCAGCTCGCCGCTCCGGCCGTCTTCCGGCGACGCCCGTCGCGATTGATGACGGCCGATCGTGCTGCCCAAGCGGGGACCGACACGAGCAACAAGGTCACGGTCGCGCAAGAAGCTACGCGCGCAGTGCCAGCACGCCCTGCGCCCAACGCGCATTCCGAACCCGTGATCTCGTCGCCCGCCAGCGAGTCGCCGACCGCGGCGGCCGCGCCCACCAAGGCCGATGCGACGGTGGAAAGAGCAACCGCCCCGGCACCAGCCATTGGCTTTGCGGATGCGCGCGTGATGGCCGAACTGCAGATGCTCCGTTCCGCGCTTTCGGACCGTATCTCGAACCTCGAGACGAAAATTGCTGCGCAGCCCGCGCCCCAGAAGAAAGGCGATGCGCCCGCCAGGCAAATGGGCGTCGCAAGACAAGTTTTGACGCGGCTGCTCATGTCGGGCTTTTCGCCAGAGCTGGCGCGCCGAATTGGCGAAGTCGTACCTGCGACTCTCGAGTCCAGGGACATCGACAAGTGGTTGCAGGAGGTCATCGCCCGTCACGTACGCTGTCCCGACGATGCGGACAACCCGCTCTTTCATCCGGGGGTGATGGCGCTGGTCGGGCCCACCGGCGTCGGTAAGACCACGACAATTGCCAAGCTCGCTGCGCGCTTTGTCGTCCGGCACGGTGCAGGAGCCTTGGGTCTGGTGACGCTCGATTCTTACCGTATCGGAGGACACGAGCAATTGCGCAGCTACGGACGCATTCTCGGCGTTCCGGTCCACAACACGCACGATGCCGTCAGTCTGCGCGATTTGCTGGCTTCGATGCAAAGCAAGCGCCAAGTGTTGATTGATACGTGCGGCGTTTCGCATCGCGACCAGCGGTTGGGCGAAATGCTCTCCATGCTCGAGGAGGTGCGCCTTGGGGAGCAGAAGATCCGCCGCGTTTTGCTCGTCAATGCGGCTTCGCACGCGGAAACGCTGGACGAGGTGGCGCGTGCTTGGTGCGTTCAGGGTGCATCGGGCGCGATTTTGACCAAGATCGACGAGGCGGCACGCATCGGCGGGGCCCTTGACGTGCTGATGCGCTATCAGACTCCTTTGCTGGGCCTTACCAACGGCCAGCGCGTTCCGGAGGACTGGCATCCTGGCAATCCACCGCTGCTTGCACATATCGCTTTGAAACCCTTCGGCGCTGCCTTCAATCTGGGGGCCGACGAGCTGCAGTCGCTGGCCGGTCGCGGAGCGCTTCTTGCCTGAGGCCAGTGCGTGTCCAGCGGGCCGCAGTGCCCCGCTAGACCAAGCGAGCGGTTTGCGCCAGATCTTTGATCAGCTCTTGGTGCCGTGGGGCCTGGTATTGCAGCCGACGTCGCGCACGGCCGTTCACGCGCAAGCTTTGGCTGAGCGGGTGCGGCGCCTGGCCGCACATACCGGCGCGACACTGCTTATCGATGCGGCCCGAAGCCAAGTGGCGCTTCCGCTAGGTTTGCGCTTGCGCTACGACTTGGAGCACGTGCTTGCGGGCGATTGCAATATTGCCGAGGCCTGTGTGGCAGCTACGCAATCGCTTTGGGTGCTGCCCGCTGCCCGCGCGCTCGATCGGGCTGGATCCGATGAGCGACACGCCGCACGGGTCTGCGCAGCGATCCAGTCGGTGGCTGCCGATATGCGCCGGGCCATCTTGTTACTGCCGGCGGCGCGAGTTTCCTGGATCCGGTACCTGCCCCATCCGATGCGACCGCGGCAGGCCCTCGTCCCGGTGCACCACAACGCCGATGCGAGCGCCGCAGTATTGACGGCTATACGCCAGGCGAGTGAGGCAGAGATTGACACTTTTCGCCTTCTTTTTCTGGGTATGGGGGAGGCCACCGCAGGTAGGCTGTTGTCCGGAATGGCTGCAATCGCGCAACGCCACTTTGGCGCGATTGTGCTCGCTGCCGAACCCGTGCCGGAGACAGAACCGGGTTCGAGCCGCCATTTGCGGCATCGACTCGTGGAGAGTGTGTTTTGAAGAACGACGCTTTCGTGTACAACGCGCGCGGCACGATCGAGCGACAGCAAGATTACGTCAAGCAATATGCGCCTTTGGTGCGTCGCATCGCACACCAGATGGTCGCGAAATTACCCGCCAACGTCGAGCTCGACGATATGGTACAGGCCGGCATGATCGGTTTGATGGACGCAGTAAATCGCTTCGAGGAATCCCAGGGAACGCAGTTCGAGGTGTATGCCGCAAGTCGGATTCGCGGCTCCATGCTCGATGAGTTGCGCGCTAGCGATTGGTTGCCACGTTCGGCCAGAAAAAGCCAGCGCGACATCGAAAATGCGATCCATCGGCTGGAGCAGCGCCTTCAGCGGGCGCCTCAGGAGTCGGAGATCGCCCAGGAGCTTCACTTGTCCGTTCCGGATTACCAGGAACTTCTTAGCGACGCGCGCGGCGCGCAACTTGTGTACTTCGACGACTTAGGTGGCGGCAACGATAGCGATGATTACCTCGAGCGGCATGTGGCGCAGACCGGTGGCGAGCCACTGGAGATTTTGCGCGACAAGCGCTTTCGTGCCGCGTTGGTGGCCGCCATTGAGGATCTTCCGGAACGCGAAAAGCTGCTGATGAGCATGTACTACGAGCAGGACATGAATCTGCGCGAAATTGGCGCCGTAATGGGCGTTACGGAGTCTCGCGTGTGCCAGCTCCACAGCCAAGCCGTATCGCGACTGCGCTCCAAGCTCAAAAGCTGGTAGGCGATCGCCTGTGTAGGTCGCGCAATGGAAGCAAGAACCGAAGTGCTGCAAAAACGATCCAATTCGCGCGAGCGCTCGGTGCCGGATATTGGTGAAAGCTGTCAAAGTGGCAATGAAGCAAGCCGCGATGCGCGCAAGCTTGCAAGATCCATTTGGAGTCTCCCATGGGTGTAATGGAGCGGTTTGACGCGTTGCGTTCGGTGCACACGAGCGAATACCTCACCTTTCGACTGGATACCGAGGAATACGGGATCGACATTTTGAAGGTGCAGGAGATTCGCGGATACGACGCGGTGACCAAGATCGCTGGCGCACCCAGTTGCGTAAAAGGGGTTATTAACCTTCGCGGCGTCATCGTGCCGATCGTCGACCTGCGCATGTTATTGCACCTGGGGGAGGCCAAGTGCGACGGATTCACGGTGGCGATCATCCTGAATCTGAGCGGGCGCGTCATCGGCGCTGTGGTCGATTCCGTAAGCGACGTGCTGCAGCTCGATCCGGTGCAGATCAAGGAAGCGCCGGCGTTTCGTTCCACCTTGGACTCCAATTTTGTCATGGGTCTCGGGGCAATCGGCTCAGCGGAGGAGGCGCGCATGATCATCTTGGTCGACATCGAAAAGCTGGTCGCAAGCTCCGACATTGCACTGGTCACGAAAGCGGTCGCCTGACCGGCAATGCCCATAAATCGGCGACGGAACACGAACAGAGTTGCTATGCAAGTATTAAATCGAATCTCCCTGTTCTCACGACTGGTCTTTGCTTTTATCTTTTTGGCGCTCATTGGGGCCTTGATCGGCACGGTCGGGGTACTGAGCACCGCGCGCATGAATACGCGCGCGCAGATTACCTACGAGCAGGACTTGACGGGTCTGAAATTTGCCGCCCGCGCCGAAGCTGCCGTCACCTATTCGGGGCGGGCCATGGAATTGGCCATCTTGGCACCCGACGAGAGAACCCGCAGCGATTTGCTTGCTCAGGCGCGTCGCTATCACGAAGAAGCCAAGGCCAATCTTGACAAAGCCAAACCGCTATTTACGAACGAGCAGGGGCGTGATCTATCGAACCTGGCCGGTATCGTCTTTGAACAGTACGCTGCTGCGTTCACGGACTTGGCCAACACGGTTGAGCACGAGAAAATCGGCGAGCATGGGCGCTCGTCGGCGTTGCTGTTCGGAGCCTTTGCAGATTCGCTTGCACCCGTGGGGACGGCAATTCATGCCATGGTCGAGTGGAAAGTTTCTAATTCCAAGCAAGATGCCGATGACACGCAAATCGCTTTTCGGTCCAGTACGACGCTCGTCATAGTGCTTACGCTGGTAGGGATGGTACTGGCCGTTTTGATGGGCATTGCCATTGCACGGTCCATCGCCCGTCGGCTGGCTGTGTCGATTAAAGTTGCTGACGCGGTTGCCCGCGGCGATCTCACAGCCGAACTTGTTCCGGAGGGCTCCGATGAAATGACGAGGCTGCAGCAGGCACTGCATAACATGGTGCTGGGCCTGCGAAAGGTAGTTACTTCGGTGCGCGTCGGCGTGGACTCCGTCGCCACGGCTTCAGGACAGATTGCCTCTGGCAACCAGGATCTTTCCGCGCGCACAGAACAGCAGGCAAGCAATTTGGAACAGACCGCCGCTTCGATGGAGCAGCTCTCGAGCACCGTCAAGCAAAACACCGAGTCGGCGCGCCAAGCAAACCAACTTGCCGCCGCTGCGTCCGAAGTCGCGGGACGGGGCGGGCAAGCGGTCGGGCAGGTGGTCGACACCATGGGCGAGATTCATTCAAGCAGCCGTAAGATCGCGGAGATCATCGGCGTGATCGACGGAATTGCATTTCAGACGAACATCCTGGCACTAAATGCCGCCGTCGAAGCAGCTCGCGCGGGAGAGCAGGGCAGAGGATTTGCGGTCGTTGCCGGCGAAGTGCGCAGTCTCGCGCAGCGTAGCGCCCAGGCCGCACGGGAAATCAAGAGCCTGATCGCGGACTCGGTCGAGAAGGTCGAGAGTGGGTCGCGTCAGGTCACCGAGGCAGGTAAAACAATGAAGGAGTTGGTCGATCACGTTCGTCGCGTGACGGATTTGCTCGGTGAGATCGCTGCAGCCACGATGGAGCAAAACTCCGGAATCGGACTGGTAAATAACGCGGTTAACCAACTGGACCAGATGACGCAGCAAAACGCTGCGCTGGTGGAGCAAAGCGCAGCGGCGGCCACAAGCTTGCGCGAGCAGGCAAACCAACTAGCCCAGGCCGTCGCCATTTTCAAGATCGGTCAACAGGAATCCCGAAAAGCGATCGCTTCGGCGCAGGCGACGTCCCGTGATCGGCTCAGCGTCGTAGCGTCACAATCCGCCACCACCGCACGGGCGACCGATGGTGGATCCGGTGAAATGCCAGCGGGCCGTGCTGCTAGGTCGCCACGCCCGAGAAAAACGCCGCCAGCGGACCCGCAAAAGCCCCTGCCACCGGCAAAAGACGATGGCTGGGAGGAGTTCTGAGCTAGTACGCCAAGGCCAATGCGCGGGCGCGCACCGCAGTTCTCGGCGTGCCAGTCACACCGGTTTGAGTCTGGGAAATGGTTTGCTTATTTGCAAACCGGTCGCGCCCCACGCCGTGTAATTCACGCACTTTGCGGATACGCGGCGCGTAATACCCCGGAGGTCAAGGAACCGTCGGCCGCGTACATCGGCTCACGACCGGCAGCGGCCTGAAGAAATCCCAAGCGCGCGCGGATGCCCGCTAAGCGCGGCGCCAGCACAAGTGCGTTGCGCCGATTTATCTCGCAGGCGTGCGTAAGTCTCTGCCTCAATGGTGTGGTAGCTCGTTGGCCGTTCTCAGGTGGTGCATATGTGGCCGTGGGCTGCGCCGCAAGATGCGCGAGCAATTGCTGTTTGCGGACGAGCACGGCGTGCAGATGCCCGATATCTTCTGCAAGAAGTGCGCGGTACTCGGCCTCCAAGCACTCAATCAACGCGGAAAGCGCATCGGCGCTGGCATCCGTCAAAGCCATTGCGCGCTCAGGCTACTTGCCTTTGGGTATTGGGCGTTGCACGGGCAGGATCCGCTTTCGCGAATTTGCTCAGCTCTTTGTGCCCGACCCGCCAGCGAGCGCTGCAGCACTGGCCAACAGCTTGTCGGCAACGGCGCCGGCATTGACCTGGTAATTACCGGCGGCGATCGCCGCCGAGACTTCTTGGACTTTGGCCGCACTAAAGTCCGACGACGAAAGTTGCGCTTCGACCGGACAGACAAGTGCCGAGGCGCTGGTGGAGACGGCGGGCACGCTCGAACTTTTCGACGAAGCGCTTTTGCCGCTTGCACCGGCGCGTGTTGCGCCGGTCGTCGCCGCGGGCGCTTGCGAACTGTTCGTGATCTTCATGGCGACCATCTCCTGGTGCAATTTAAGTGTTCTGGTATCGAATCGGCCTGCTCGAAGCAAACTTTAGCCCAAGCATCCATTTTTGCGCATGCCCAACTTGCCGCACTTCCTCCGGACTACCGCGGTGGGTGCTCAAAAGCTGACCTCCACGACGCGGCCCTTGCGGGCAATTCCCGATATTGTACGGCCAGAGTCGGTTCGAACGCGCACCGTTTCTCCAGCGGCCGCAGTCGAAAGAGCGGTGGCATCGGTGCTGATGGTAAAGCCGCTGCCGACTCCGACGAGCTTGACTGGATCGCCCTGTCCTATCGCCGGAACGCTACGCAGACAGCTCAGCGGAATGGGCTGCCCGATTTGCAACAACCGCGTGCAGACGCGATCCTCGAGCTGCTCCACGGTGACTGCGACACCGCTGGGTTCTCTTGTTAGCTCAACCTCCTGTTGGCGTACGGCATCGGCGGAGATGGCCTGCAATGGGGGCAACGTCTGTGCGGCAACCAGAGCAGGCCCATATAGCCGGACCATCACTGGCACCGATATTGTCCAGCCCGGGTGCTGCAGGCAGCGGTAGCCGACAAAGCTGCGACCCCACAGACGGCTGCCTGCCCGCAGGAACGGTTCAACCCGCTCGCAGGGTGTCAACCGCAGGTGTGGATCGATCTCGCCGACCGAAATTTCCGCGCGCAGCTTGGGATCCGAACGGGCCAGTTCATTTTCGACAAAATGACGAATCGCGTCCGCGGGAGTGCTTGGCGCCTCCGGGGGCGCCGTGGCTTGCGACAGGGAAGTAAGTGTGCTGCCGCAAATCAGCAGGCAGAAAACGAGCCATCGTTTCATGCCTACAAGAGTAGGCCAGATAAGACGCACCGATCCCCAAAGAAGGCGCGCCCGCTCCGACCTTATTGGTCGATCGACATTGGTCCCCGAATTAATAATCGGCGCAACGGAGCAAAACTTTAGGGCTGCTCTGGCCCACCGGAACGCAATCATGGCAGGCGGCATATTGGGATCGATTGACTTTCAGTCCAAAGCGCTGGAACTACAGGCCGAGCGCGGGCGGGTGCTGGCGTCGAACATCGCCAATGCCGATACGCCCAACTATAAAGCGCGCGATTTTAGTTTTCAGCAGGCACTTGCGGCAGCGACCGCACAAAGCGGCGCGCACGTGACGACAACGCCGCAAGTGGTGCGTACGCATGCAGCGCACTTATCGGGTCCGAACGGCGCCGCGAACGGCCCGCCCCTGCTCTACCGCGCGCCGTTGCAAAGCGCGGTCGACGGCAACACGGTGGACCTGGATGTGGAACGCGCGAACTTCGCCGAAAACTCGGTGCGCTATGAGGCCACGCTGCGTTTTCTTAACAGCCAGATCAAGGAAATGATGACGGCGATCAACGGTCAGTAATGAGAGGTCATAGCCATGTCACTATTAAAAGTGTTTGACGTATCGGGCTCCGCGATCTCCGCGCAAAGCCAGCGGCTAAACGTCGTGGCTAGCAATCTCGCGAATGCGGAATCGGTCGCTGGTCCGGATGGCCAGCCTTACAAGGCACGGCAAGTTATCTTTCAGACGCAGATGTTTGGTGCTGATCCGACATCGGCCGGCGTGGCTGTGTCGCAGGTGGTCGAGGATAACGCCGCGCCGCGCAAGGTTCACGATCCGCAAAATCCCGCGGCCGACGCGGACGGATATGTCACCTTGCCCAACGTCAACCCAATAGAGGAAATGGTCAACATGATCTCCGCCTCGCGCGATTACCAGACCAACGTCGACGTGATGAATACCGCCAAAAGCCTGCTGCAGAAAGTTCTGCAGCTCGGATCCTAGGGAGTAAAAGCTCATGACCATTAGCAGCGCGACCAGTAGCAGTCCAAGCTCCTGGAACAGCATATTGGCCAACAGCACGGTCAGCCAATCAACGACAGGAACCATCGCGGCCGCAGCAACAAGCTCGCTAGGCTCTCCTCAGGATCTGGCAAAAACCTTTCTGACCCTGCTGGTTGCACAAATGAACAACCAGGATCCGCTCAATCCGGTCGACAACACGCAATTGACGGAGGAGATGGCGCAGATCAGCACCGTCACCGGCATCAATAATCTTAATACGACGGTGGCGAGCTTGATGAGCCAGCTGCAGCAAAGCGCGATGCTCCAGTCTGCGCAGCTCACCGGGCACTCCGTCATGGTCGCAGGTTCCAACATGACCTTGGCGTCGAACACGAGCTCTGGCAGCACTACGGGTGAAAGCGCAGTCGGCGCCTACAGCCTTGCGAGCGCGGCGCAAAACGTCACCGTCACGATCAGCGATGCCTCGGGGCAAACCGTCAAGACGCTTCAGCTTGGTCCGCAGGGCGCAGGGCTGCAGGACTTTTCCTGGGATGGGACAACCGATTCGGGCGCAACCGCGGCCGTGGGCAATTACCAGTTCACCGTGCAGGCTAGCTCAAGCAGCGGCGCTGCGGTTAAGGCAACGTCCTACAACCTGCAGACCGTGGTCGGATCGGTGCCGCAGTCCAACGGGACAACGCAGCTGATGCTGGGTAACGGCACGCAGGTTCCGTACAGCGCAATCGCGCAGATTATTTGATGTTCTGGCGCTGCTTGTAAGGCGTTTGCATGGCAAGTCAAAGTCCGCGAGCAGCAGTAACGGGAGAAGAGCATGGGTTTTGAACAGGCACTATCGGGTCTACAGGCCGCGTCGCAGGACCTCGACAACATTGGCAACAATATCGCCAACGCGTCGACCATCGGATACAAGGACGTGACCATGCAGTTTTCTGACGTGTACGCCTCGACGCTTTGGGGCGCCAGCGCCACGCAGATCGGCATCGGTGTCCAGGTTGCCGCGGTTACACCGAATTTCACGCAGGGCAATATCACAACCACGGGAAATCCGCTGGATGTTGCGATCAACGGACAAGGGTTCTTTCAAGAACTGAATAATGGCATCACGAGCTACTCGCGTGACGGCGAGTTCCAGCTCAATGCCAACGGAGTCATCGTAACGGCCTCGGGCGCGCAATTGCTAGGCTACCCGGCCACTCCTACGGGCCAAATTACGGCGGCGCCTCCCGTGCCGCTCACCTTGTCGCAGGCCCCGGTGCCGCCCGCTGCGACCACCACCGCTTCGCTGTCGCTGAATCTCGATGCGGGGTCGACCCCGGTTGCCGCCGGCACCGTGTTTAACCCGGCCGATTCCACGACCTACACCTCCTCGACGTCGATGACGGTCTACGACTCGCAGGGCAATGCGCACACGCTCTCGTATTATTTCGTGAACACCGGCATCGACGCCGCGGGCAACGACGATTGGAACGTCTACGCGACCGGCGACGGCACGACGCTTGGACAGTTGGGGACGCTGACCTTCGGCCCAACGGGCGCACTGGTAACTGCGCCGCCGGGCCAGAACGTCCAGTTGGCCCTGCCAGGCGCCTGGAATCTGACCGACGGCGCAAACCCCTTGAACATCACGACAACCTTCCCGTTTGCCGCGACGAGCCAGTATGGGGCCGCGTTTTCCGTAAGCAGCAACAGTCAAAACGGTTATGCCACCGGCGAGCTCGCCGGTTTCTCGATCGGCTCCAACGGTGTGATTACGGGTCAGTACACCAACGGGCAGACGCTGGCCCAGGGGCAGATCGCACTGGCCAACTTTGTAAATCCGCAAGGCCTGATTGCTGTGGGCAATAACCAGTTCGTGCAAACCGAGGCCTCGGGGGCACCGGTTGTCGGCGCGCCGGGAAGTGGTTCGCTTGGGACCGTGCAGTCCGGTGCGCTAGAGGCCTCGACCGTGGATATCACGACGGAACTGGTGAATCTGATCACCGCGCAGCGCGTCTACCAAGCGAATGCGGAAACGGTCAAGACGGAAGATCAGGTGGAGCAGACACTAATGAACCTGCGCTAGCAAAGAGTGGGCGGAACGTAACTCTGTAGGAGCAAGCCAGTGGACCGACTGATTTACACGGCCATGACGGGCGCTAAGTATCTGGTTGAGCGCCAAGCGACTCTCGCTCACAACCTGGCCAACTCGAGCACAACGGGCTTTCGTGCCGACACCGTCGGTTTGCGCGCGGTCCCAACCGTCGGGCAACAGGCCGGAACGCGCGTATTCACGGTCGAAACTACGACGGGCTCGGATTTCACCCAAGGTCCGATGATCTCCACGAGCCGCAATCTGGACGTTGCAATCCAGGGATCGGGCTGGTTTGCTGTGCAGGGCACCGATGGCAACGAAGCCTATACGCGCGCGGGCGCGATACAGGTCGGACCCGATGGAACCTTGCAGTTGAACAATGGCGCGACGGTGCAAGGCACGAGCGGTCCGATCAGCATGCCCAGCGACGCGCAGTCGGTCTTCATTGCGCCCGACGGGACCATTACGGTGAAGACGGCGAGCGCCATTTTGCCGACCACTGTGGGACAGCTCAAGTTAGTAAACCCGCCGCTGGAATCTCTGAGCAAGGGTCTGGACGGTTTGTTCCGCCTGAAGAACGGCGACACCGCTGATGCCGATCCGGCCGTAAAGGTGGCCAGCGGCACGCTCGAAGGCAGCAATGTCAACGTGGTCGAGTCCATGGTCGGAATGATCGGGGCGGCGCGGCAATTTGAGCTGCAGATGAAGATGCTCAGTACCGCGGAGCAAAACGAACAAAAGGCGGGAACGCTCTTGGGATCTTGATCGCGGTGCAGCCCCTGGCGCATCACTTGATCTAACTAGATAAAGCGCAAATAGGCCGGACTTTTTTCGGCCGGCGCTGCGGAGAACGCGATGATTCGAAGCTTGTGGATAGCAAAGACCGGAATGGAGGCCCAGCAAACGCAGCTGGACGTCATTTCCAACAACCTGGCCAACGTCGGTACCACCGGGTTTAAAACTTCGCGCGTGGAGTTCCAGGACTTGCTGTACCAGAACCTGCGCCAATCTGGTGCCAATTCTTCGCAACAAACTTATCTGCCCGCTGGCCTGCAGATTGGAACCGGTGTCGTCCCGGTATCAACCGAGGTCATGTTCACGCAAGGCAACTTGCAGCAAACGGGCAATCAGTTTGACCTGGCTATTAACGGCCAAGGCTTTTTCCAGGTACTCATGCCCGACGGCACCACCTCCTATACGCGCGACGGCTCGTTTCAGATCGACTCTACCGGTGCTTTAGTGACCAGCGCCGGATTTCCCGTGACCCCCGCTATTACCATCCCAGTGGGTGCGCAGTCGGTCACTGTGGGCCAGGACGGCACAGTGACCGTCACCTTGCAAGGAAAGTCGGCGCCGCAGACGGTGGGAACAATTCAACTTGCGAATTTCATGAATCCACCTGGCTTGCAGGCGACGGGCCAAAACCTATTTGTTGAAACCGCGGCATCGGGAACCCCGACGGTCAATACGCCCGGAACCAATGGCCTGGGCACCTTGCAACAGGGATATATCGAGACCAGTAACGTCAATGTCGTCACCGAGCTCGTAAACATGATCCAGACGCAGCGGGCCTATGAAATGAACTCCAAGTCGATTCAAACCGCGGATCAGATGCTCAGCAAGCTCAGTGACCTCTAATTATCGATGAACCTTGCTATGACCGCGACCTATCGCTGCCGCGCCGCAACCGCGCTGTTCGCTTTAGCTGCGCTGCTTGGGGGCTGCGCGGCTCCGCGTGCGCCAGTTACGCCCAACGCACCGTTGAGCGCACGCGCGCAGCCCTACGACCCGCTGACCGCCGCGCCAACCGGGAGCATTTTCCGGCCGAACAACATGGTGTATTTGTTCGAGGATCGCAAACCGCGTGTCGTGGGAGATCTGCTGACAATCCAGATCAACGAGAACACCAACGCGAGCCAGTCTGCCAATTCGAGCAGCGAGAAAAAGACAAGCATCACCGCGACACTTCCTAAAGTCTCCGGCGTGTTCGGCCACGGTATCAATGGTCTGAATCTGAATGCGGCTGGGGATAACGCCTATAACGGCACGGGACAGACGGCATCGACGGGTGTGTTTACCGGAACGATCACGGTGACCGTCATCGAGGTTTTGGCAAACGGCAACCTCGTGGTTGCGGGCGATAAGCAAATCGGGATTCGCCAGAATTCGGATTCTCTGCGCTTTACCGGTGTCATCGATCCCACCTTCATTCAGCCAGGCAACATCATTAGTTCGACACAGGTTGCCGACGCGCGACTGGACTATCGCGGTGGTGGCTACATCGAGGAAGCGCAAATTCAGGGCTGGCTGGGGCGCTTTTTCAATTCCTGGTCACCTTTCTGATCACGAAGGCAGCAATGATTTTCCTCTGTTGGAGTGCTCGAGCACGTCGTGATCTGCCGCGCGCATCCGTCCTCGCGATGCTGTTGTTGCTGTGCGCTTCGCCGTTGGCACCGGTAGCCCACGCCGAGCATGTGCGCGATCTGGCAGCGATCCAGGGTGTGCGTTCCAATCCTTTGATCGGTTACGGCCTCGTCGTCGGTCTGGACCGCAGCGGCGACCAGACAACCCAGACGCCCTTTACGATCCAAACCTTACAGACCATGCTGCAGCAACTCGGCATCACGCTGCCCCCGGGAACCAATCCGATGCTGAGTAATGTCGCGGCGGTCATGGTGACTGCCACCTTGCCACCGTTTGCCCAGCCGGGCCAGACTCTGGATGTGACGGTCTCTTCGATGGGCAATGCCAAGAGTCTGCGCGGTGGCACCTTGCTAATGACACCATTAAAAGGGTCGGATGGACTGACCTATGCGGTGGCACAGGGCAACATCCTCGTGGCCGGCGCCGGCGCGGCGCAAGGCGGATCCAAGGTGCAGATCAACCACTTGGCCGCCGGTCGAATTCCGGATGGCGCCAATGTGGAGCGCGGGATTCCTACCCCTTTTTTGCAAGGCGACCGCATCCGCCTGGAGCTAAATGCGAGCGATTTCGCAACCGCCACGGCGGTCGAGGAGGCCATCAATGCCAAGCTTGGCGAGGGCACGGCGATGGCACGAGATGGCCGCGTAATTGAGGTTAAGGTGCCGGCCGCACCAAACGATCGCGTTCGTTTCGTGGGCGAGCTGGAGAACATTGACGTTACTACGATCGAGCCGGCGGCCCGAGTCGTGATTAACGCGCGCACGGGTTCGATCGTCATGAACCGGACAGTGACGCTGGAGCCGGCGGCGGTAGCCCACGGCAATTTGTCCGTGACGATTACCTCGACACCAATTGTTTCGCAGCCAGGGCCCATGTCCAGCGGTCAGACGGTGGTTACCGAGAAAACCGATATCGCGATCAAACAGGAAGGTGGAAGTCTGTTGCATGTACCCGCGGCGACCAATCTGGCCGAACTGGTGAAGGCACTGAACGCGCTCGGCGCAAATCCGGGTGACCTGGTCGCGATTTTGCAGGCGCTCAAGGCCTCGGGGGCCTTGCGAGCAGATCTCGAAGTCATCTAAACGATCCTCGTGCGATCATGGTAACCCCGTTACTGGATGCAAAGGCCGGAAAGGAGCTCGGGGGCGTTGCCGCGGACTCTCGCTCCTTGGACCAACTGCGGCAGCTGGCCAACCGCGATCCATCCAAAGCGGTCAAGCAGGTCGCCACCCAATTTGAGGCGCTGTTCATGCAGATGGTTCTTAAGAGCATGCGCGACGCCACGATGAAGTCCGGGCTGCTCGATTCCTCGGACCAGCAGCTGTATACGAGCATGCTCGATGAACAGCTTGCACAAAAAATCGCTGCGGGTGGTACGGGACTGGCCGATGTGATCGCGCGCCAGCTCAGCCGCAACCTTCCGCAGTCTGCGACAACGTCGACAACCGACGCATCGACACAGGATCTAGGGGCTCCCGCCGCGTCCGCAGCCGCTGCGGGCACGTCGGCCTCCAGCAGCGTGTTGCAGGCGATACGCGCCGCCGCAAGCGTGCGCACGGGCAAGTAAGACGCTCGGGCGCGCCACGAAAAATTGCAGCCCCGCGTAGCGCGATCACGGGAATACGGGTCGGAAGGCACAGATGGCTCAAGATCAAAAGGTAGTTGCCGAATTCCGGTAGCGGCGAGGTTTAAACATGGCGGACAGCCTCTTATCAATCGGATCGAGTGCGCTCAGTGCGGCGTTCACGGCGCTGCAGACGACCGGCAACAACATTGCCAACGTCAATACGCCGGGGTATTCGCGCGAGGTCACCAGCTTCACACCGCAGGTGCAGACCGATCTGGGCAGCATGTATATCGGCACCGGCGTGCGGGTCGATGCCATTTCCCGCGTTTACAGCAGCTTTCTTGCGCAGCAAACCAACCTTGCACAGGCAATGGCCAGTCAGGCCGATCAGACCGCGACACTGACGGGTCAAATCAACAGCATGTTCTCCGATACGACCGCAGGTCTGGGTGCGGCGATCGACAATTTCTTTACACAAATTCAAGCGCTTTCGGCGGCGCCCAACAGCCCGGCGACACGACAAACCGCACTGTCCGCCGCGCAGGAGATGGCGGGACAGTTTAACGACGCGGCTGCTCAGTTGCAGACGATGAACCAGGCTGCAACGCAGCAGCTCACCCAAGAGATCGCAACGGTCAACACGACGGTCGCGCAGATCGCTAGCTTAAATGGGCAAATTTCTCTGGCAACGGCCAGTGATAACTCGCCGAACTCGTTGCTCGATCAACGCGATCAGGACATCCAGACGCTAAATCAGGCAATTGGCGTGACGACCTCGACCCAAACCGGCGGCACAGTGAACATCTTTCTTGCCAACGGTCAGCCGCTGCTCGTCGGCGACCAGACGTTTGCGCTCACGATGGGCCAGGATCCGCAAAACCCGCAAAATATTGAGGTGGGAACAAACGTCGGCGGTGCGATCGCAGCCCTGGATCCCAATAACAGTGGCGGCGGTGCAATCGGCGCGCTGTTGCAGTTCACGCAGCAGACGATCCCCAGCGTCGAGAACCAGATCGGCCAGCTCGCTGTCGCCCTGTCCTCGCAGTTTAATGCAGTGCAGGCGCAGGGCACGGATGCAAACGGCAACCCTGGGAGCGCCTTTTTTTCGACACCGAACATCACTGTAGTGACGGCCTCGACGAACCCCGACGCAGGCTCGGTCACGGTCAATGCGACCTATGGCGACGTTTCGCAGCTGCAACCATCCAACTACGTGCTGCGTGTGCAAGGAACCAATTACACGCTCACGCGCCTTTCCGATGGTTCGACTGTGGCGAGCGGCACGGTCGCGTCAATACTGAACAACCCTCTTTCTGTCGACGGCATGAATCTGAGTCTTAACGCGATGCCGGCCAGCGGGGACGTGTTCACGATCGAGCCCGTGCAGCTTGGGGCGGCGAACATCAGCGTGGCCTTGTCGCAAGGCTCCCAGATTGCCGCCGCGAGTCCCATGCAGGCAACGCCGGCCTTAAGCAATACCGGGTCATTGACGGTGGGCGGCCTTGCACTGCAACCGCTACCGCAAAATCCGGGTGCCAACCCAGCCAACCCCAATGCCCAACTGCAAGACTCGGTGACACTGAATTTCACCAGTCCCAGCTCCTATACCTATACGGACACGACGACGGGTTATACGAGTGGGCCGCAAAGCTATACGGCCGGCCAGCCGATCAATATCAACGGGTGGTCCCTGACGTTAACCGGCACGCCCGCCAATGGCGATATGGTCACGGTCGATGCGAATCCGGGCGCTGTTGGCAGCGGGGATAACCGCAATGCGCTGCTGATGACGCAGATCCAGGGTCTGTCGCTCGTCGATGGCACGACACTGGACGGGGGCTACTCGGCTGTTGTCGGCAGTGTCGGCGCAATGGCCTCGACCGCGCAGACCAATCAGACCTCCAGGGATGCGATCCTCCAAAACGCCACGGCCTCCGAAAGCTCGGTGAGCGGCGTGAATCTGGACGAGGAGGCATCCAACCTGATGCAGTACCAGCAGCAGTACCAGGCGGCTGCGCAGTTGATTCAAAGTTCGGACACGATCTTTAACACGCTGATAACTGTCATCGATGCGGTGACGTCGTAATGCGCGTTGGGCCGACCTGGCGCTACAGATGAATGGGCAAATACCATGATTCGCGTTTCTACCGCCGACTTGTACCTAAATAGCCAGAACGCGATCAATGCGGACCAGTCCGCGATGATGACGACGACGGCGGAGCTCTCTAGCGGCAAGCAGATCAACTCGCCATCCGATAATCCGGTGGGCGCGGCCCAGGCGGCGTTGCTGCAAAGCGACCTAACGCAGCTTGGACAGTACAAGTCCAACCAAGCCCAAGCCACGCAGTTGCTCAACAACGCCTCATCAACTGTAACGCAGGCGCTCAACGTCATGCAGTCCGTACAGACCAGCCTCGTGGAGGCCGGCAACGGGACACTGAGCGATGCCAACCGCAGTGCCATCGCCGCGCAACTGCAACAGGACCTGAACCAACTTGTTGGCTTGGCCAATACCAGCGACGGGCAGGGTGGATACCTATTCGGCGGGTCCGTCAATTCGACCCCGCCGTTCGTACAAAGCGGCAACAATGTGACTTATGTGGGCGATGACCTTGTTCCCGGCCTGCAGATCTCCCAAACCCGCAGCGAGCAGGTGAAGTACTCCGGTGCGGCCGTATTCATGTCGATCCCCACGGGCAACGGCACGTTCGTGACCGCGGCCAACACTAACAACGCAGGCACGGCGGCAATCAGCACGGGTAGCGTGACCGACCCCAGCGCGCTTACGGGCGATCAGTACACGATCAGCATAGGTGCCGGCGGGGCAACGTACACGATTACGCAGACGCCTCCTGGAACCACCGGACCGAGCCTACCGTACAACAATAACGGCCCCACGACACTACCGATTCCTGGCATGCAGGTGACGCTAAGCCCCGGCGCCCAGCCGGGGGATACGTTCACGATTTCGCCATCGACAAACCAATCGATCTTTAGCGCCATCGCTTCGGCGATCAGCGCGTTGCAAACGCCCACAACGACTGCGGCAGCTGCGACCCGCGTCAGCGCCGCAATAACGACCGCGCTGAGCGGTGCACAACAGGCGATTTCCAGCCTCTCCACGACGCAATCGTCAATGGGCGCGCAATTGGCCGAGCTCAATACCTACGGGACGATCAACAGCGATCAAACGCTGCAAGATCAGACGCAAATGTCATCGATCGTAGATCTGAACTACGCCCAGGGCGCTTCACAGCTTTCACAGCAGCAGACGGAATATCAGGCGGCGTTGCAGAGCTACGCGGCAATTTCCAAGCTTTCGCTCTTTAATTACATCTAGATCGCAATCCCCACCTTCCGGTATTCTTCGCTTGCGTCCGGCACCAGCCGGTACGCAATCTGAAGTCGTGACAGGTACTCGGAACGGTCGAGCGTGGCGGATTCGATGACTTTTGATCGCGGGTCGGAGCCGACTACGTCGGCCACGGCCCTCACTGACCCGCCGCGCAGCGATACTCCGCAAGCGGCGCCGCCGGCACAATCGCAGGCGGCTTCAGCCCCGCCTCCGGCGGCGCTGTTCGATGAACTGCCTGACGGTGTGTGGCGCTTCGACCGCCGCTTGGTCATCGTGTATGCCAATGCCGCAATGGTGCAGGCAACCGCCGTGCCCTGGAGCGATGTCATCGGCCGCCGGCTGCAGGAGGTGGAAGCGTTTCGGGAGTTCGCGCCCCTGTGGGAGGCAAAGTTGGGCGCCGTCTTCGATTCGTTGGAGGGGCGATCCTTCAAATTCATCTATCCGTACCCGACAGGCTCCAAAAGCTTCGAGGTACGCCTATTCGTAGAGTGCGGCCCGACGGGGGAGGCCTCCCACGTCACGGCGATCGCCCGGGATATCACGGTTCCGCGCGGCGCCTTACGCGCCAATCGGGCTGCCGACGCCATGGTTTCGACCCTTATGTCGAGCGCCCGCATCGGGATGGCGGTGCTCGATCGCGATTTGCGTTACGTGCGTTGCAATCTGTACCTATTGCAGCTGCTCGGTGTCGAATCGCAGCAGCTTCTGGGCCGCAGACTGGACGAGGCGTTTGATCTGAGCGGGCAGCCCGATGTCATGCGATCGTTGCTGCGCATGCGCGATCACGAGCTGCGAAGCTCGCATCAGGTCGAGTATCAGTTCTGCGGGGGGGACTTTCCATGGATCCGTGAGCGCCGCACGCCGCTGCTTAACGCCCGCGGCGAGTTCAACGGGGTATTCATTACCGTCGAGCGGCTGGATCGGGAGCGGTTTGCCGAGACCTCTCTTGCCGCGCTGCGTCAGGCGCTAGAGCGTGCGGGCGAGATGATCCTGGAAATACGCCGCGACGGGGGGATCGTCGACGCAAACGAGACCGCACTTGCCAGGCTGGGATACAGCCGCGAGCAGCTCACCGGCCTTCGCCTGCGTGCCATCGATACGGATTTAAGCGAAGAGCGCTTTGCCCGAATTCTGGAAACGCTGATGCTGCACAGTTCGTATCAAGGCGAGACGCGCTACCGCACTCGCTCGGGTGAGGAATTTGCCGTCGATGTCGTATTGCAGCGCGTTGAGCACGGAGAGCGCGAATTCATCTTTCTTCTGATTCGCGATATTTCGGAGCGCAAGCACTTCGAGGTTTCCCTGGCCGAGCACGGCGAACGCCTCTCGACCATCTTTAATGAGAGTCCGGTTGGCATTGTGCTCGTCGACGGCGACTTTCGCATCCGCCGGGTCAATCGCGCGGCCTGCTCTTTGCTTGGCCAGCAGGAGGCCGACCTGATCGGACGCGATCCAGCCGGGTTGCTTCATGCCGAGGATTTTCATTCGAGCATGCACGATCGGCAGCAACTTGCCGCTGGTGGCACCAGCGTCACGGAGGAGGATCGCCGCCTGGTCGATTCGCAGGGCAACGTTGTATGGGTCAAGCTCGAATGGCGCGCACTGGGCGCTACCGACGGACAGCGCGAATATCTGCTGGTGCTGGAGAATGTCACCGACAGAAAGCACTTTGAAGAGCGATTACAGCGTCTGCTTACCGAAAGTCGACTGATTTTTGACACGGCGCTGGTGGGATTGCTGTTTGTGCGCGACGCAACGGTCGTGCGCGCAAATGCCGCGATGGAGGAGCTCCTGGGTTGTGAGCCCGGCACGCTCGTTGAGCAGATCCAGCTTTTTACCCATCCCTCCGACCGACTGCTGCTGACGGCGCTGAGCGAGCGCTTTGGCCAGATTCGTGCCGCGGGAGCCTGTGAATTCGAGCTGTATATGTATCGACGCCGTGGCGATCCGATTTGGGTCGCGGTCCAAGGTCGAGCGGTGAATCCCGAGCGTCCCGAACTCGGATACATATTTGCCTTCGTGAACATCGACCAGCGCAAACGCGCCGATCGGGAGTTGCGTGCCACGCTCAATGAGTTGCAGCTAATCTTTGATAACGCCCTGGTGGCCATTGTTTACGTCGCCAACGATCTGGTGATCAAGGCGAACGCTGCGGGCGAGCGACTATTTGGCTTTGGCGCGGCGGATCTGCGCGAAGTACAGTTTGGTTCGCTCTTTGTCGACCGGGACGCTTGGCGAAGGGTCCTGGCACAGTGCAGTGCCGAATCGGAAGTGGCCGAGAGCCGGGCAAGCGCCAGCTTCGAGTTGCCGATGTACCGCGCCGATGGCACGACATTCTGGTGTGCCGGTAATGTGCGTCCAATCGAACCGGGTGCGCCCGAGCGGGGCATGATCGTGGCGCTTACGGACGTTGACCTTCGTCGGCGGTCGGAGGACGAACTGCAGCGCGTGCGTAATTATTTGGATCTGGTGATTGAGAGCCTGCCAGTGTTAGTAGCCGTGCGCGAGGCCCAGAGCGGACGCTTCGTCAGCATGAACCGCGCCGGCGAGGTAATGACCGGTCTGCCCCGGCAACAGGTAATTGGCCGCACCTGGCACGAGATCTACGGTCGTCAGTTTGCTGATCTGTATTCGGAGATGGATCGCAAAGCGATACTTGAGGCGCACCAGATCGATCGGCCGCGCGACATCATGTTGCGTGCGGACGGTCGAACCTTGACAGTCAATCAGCGTGTGGTTCCGATCTTTGACGATAAACAGGAGGGCCGTGGTCATGCAGCGGCGCGCTACGTAATGTCGATCATTGATGATTTAACCGGGGAAGTGCTAGCTGAAGCGGCACTGCGCGAAACCGAGGCACGCTTTCGCCAGTTTGCCGAGAACATCGATCAGCTGCTTTTTATCGCCAGCGCGGATCTGACGCAGGTTTTCTATGTGAACGACCGCTACACACAGCTGGTGGGCGCTTCAGCTTCCGAGCTGTTAGGCGACGCTCGATCAGCGCGCAAGTATGTTCACCCGGATGACCTGGCGATGCTCGATCGCCAATTGCCGCGTCTGCTGGCCAAACTTCGACATCAGCGCCGCACCGAATTCTCGGTGCGCGTCAACCATCCAACACGAGGCGTGCGCATGCTGAACGTGCGACTCAATCCGGCCCTTATTCACGACGGGTCGATTCGCGTCTTTGGCATTGCAGATGACATCACCGAACGCAGGGCCGCCGAACAACAACGCCTGGAAGAAGCGGTCATGCAACGCGACGTCCTGGTCCGGGAAGTTCACCACCGGATCAAGAACAACCTGCAGGGGGTCGCAGGTTTGCTTCAACAAATGGCGAGCGCCAAGCCAGAAGTCGCGTCGACCCTGCATGAAATCGCCGGTCAGATTCAGGCGATCGCCCAGGTGCATGGTCTGCAGATCGGCAGCGGGGGCACGCTGCCGGTGCTCGGTGTTGCGCAGGGAATTTTTTCCAATCTCGGCGCAATGTTCGGCGCCGATGTGCGCTTCGAATCCGAGGCACCGGCGTTGTGGCGCTGGGGTCTGCCGGAGAATGAGGCCGTTCCGCTCGCCCTAGTGATAAATGAGCTGGGCACTAATGCGATCAAATACCGATCCAGTCGCGAGCTAGCAATTGAGGTCCGAATCGCAAGCCGGCCCGACGGTGTCGCACTACAGATCGACAATGCAGGGCGCTTGCCGGCGGGGTTTGACCTCGCACGAATTGGTTCGGGCGTGACCGGACTTTCGCTGATCAAGGCCTTGCTGCCGCGGCGCGGTGCAAATTTGCGCATCGAACAGCTCGGTTCGCTCGTACGCACT
>DASPWJ010000155.1:0-2038 GCA_035621895.1 Burkholderiaceae bacterium
CGCAGCGATCAGGTCGCGGTACCACAGGTACGAAGTCTTGACCGTGCGTCGCTGACTAGGGTAATCGACGTGCACCAGGCCAAACCTTGGTCGATAGCCTTCGGCCCACTCAAAGTTATCCAACAGGGACCAGACAAAGTAGCCACGCACATCGACGCCGCCTTCCATCGCCTTGCGCAGCGCGTTCAGATGATCGTGCAGATAGCGCACGCGACGCGGATCATGAACGCGGCCATTGGCGTCAATCGCGTCGACCAGCGCCATGCCGCTTTCCGTGATAATGACCGGCGGCAACATCGCACCGTAGCGTTCTCGCAACCCGAGCAGCCCTTCCGTGAGCCCCTGCGGAATGATCGGCCAACCCATCTCGGTGCGCTCGTACCGCGCAGGTGGCTCAGCCAACAACAGTGGCAACGGCGAACCCGGTGGAGTGGCCTGGGCGTAATGTGGGTTGTAGTAGTTGATGCCGAGAAAGTCGAGCGGTTGCGCAATGGTTGCCAGATCACCAACGAGAATCACCGATTGATCAATGCCGAACGCAGCCAACTCAATCGGATACCGACCCAGCAGCAGCGGATCGACGTGCTGGCGACAGTGCAATACCTCCAGCATGCCGGCAGCGAAGTGGTCCTCCGGACCGTCGCTTGCCGGCCGCGCAGGCGCCATGCTCTGCGCGATGCCGATCTGAGTCGAACGCGGCAGGCTCGCCCGCAGGGCCTGAACGGCCATGCCGTGTGATAGCAGCAGATGATGCACGACTGGAAACGCATCCATCAATAGCATCAGCCCTGGCGCATGTGCGCCGACGCAATACCCGAGGGTGGAATGTTCAAACGTCTCGTTGTGCGTGACCCAGTACGCAACGCGATCACCGAGCTTCTCAGCCATGATCTGTACGAAATCCGCAAAGTGTTTGGCGGTGTCACGATTTCGCCAACCGCCGGCATCCTGCAGGGCCTGGGGAAGATCCCAGTGGTACAGCGTCGGCATCGGGCGGATCCCGCTCGCGAGCAGCTCATCAACCAAACGCGAGTAAAAGTCCATTCCCTTCGGGTTCGGTGCACCGCGGCCGTTCGGCTGAATGCGCGTCCACCCGATGGAAAAGCGGTACGCGCCGACACCCAGGTCAGACATCAGCGCAACGTCTTCACGATAACGGTGATAGTGGTCGCAGGCTATGGCCGCGGTATCACCGCGAGCGATGCGGCCCGGTTCCTGGCAAAAGCGATCCCAGATCGACGCCCCGCGTCCATCCTCGGTCAGCGCGCCTTCGATCTGGTAGGCAGAGGTTGCGACGCCCCACAGGAAATCCTGGGGAAAGCGCGGGAGCTCTGGGGGCATTGTGGCGGCGTTACGGTGCGTCATGCTCTCGTGGAAGCGAATATGCGAGTTCGTTCGCGCGGCGTTGGAAAACACCTTCCTGCCGTGGTGGAGGTCGATACCCCATCGACGTCAGTGTACAAGCTGACATTTGCGGAATGCGGCTTGGCTCTTGCATGCTCGTGCGCCTCGAATCCGTCGCCGACCGATAGTGACAAACGCTAGTTGCCACTTGTCATTCCTCTTTTCCCTGGGATCAAGTGAAGTCATCGTAGACTGACCGGGGCAACCAAAGCTTGCATAGAACAGAAGATCAGCTTCCTCAACTGTGAACGGGAGCGGTCAGCCCACCGCGGTGTGCGCGAAGGACTGACCGGGTCAACTTCGCGTTTGACTTGCGCGAACGCGAGACGCTCACTGAATGTCCGGTTCCCAATTTTTTTGGTTTGTCGGCTTGTCGCTTTTGACGGACCGAGATGGCGGCTGTGGATCGTTAGCGCGCTTCGTGTGAGGTCGCCGCGGGCTTGCCGGATTCCGGGCATCCCGGCAGCGTAGGTTGAATGCAATATGGGACTGCCCCGTGCAATTAATTAAATGCTTGTCGATCCTTTTCTCGTCGGCGTTTTGCTCATTGTGGGATTCGGCGGCCTGGGCGGCTCCTGGTTGGCGACGCGACGCGTGGTTCGAGCGTCGCATTTGCCTTGGGTGTCTGCGGTCC
>DASPWJ010000156.1:0-3349 GCA_035621895.1 Burkholderiaceae bacterium
GCTGAACTTCTGCCCAACTTCTGGCAAGACGAACAAAGTCGAGCGGCAAAGCGCTCACAGATCCTCGGGATGCGTCCTTTGTGACAAGCATGCAGTCTCGTGCGGTTCATTTGACGTCGCGCCGGGTGCCTGCCCCAGGGAAGAAACGGGCAGCGCTGGCTGCGAGAGCGACAAAACCAGCGCAAGCACTTTGGGCGGAAAGAAGCGCTGTTGCCGGGAAGCTGCGACAAGTCGCCGTTTTGTTTCATCGTTTTTCGTAGTCGAACTGAAGACCATGAGCTCGTTACGTTTCACATTATTTTCACATGACGCATCCCGCATTTTGTCCTTTGATCAACCAAATACAAACAACGAACGCGCCAAGGCCCATAAAATTGAATCGCGGTGACGCGGGCCTTGCTAGATCCCATTTGCTATCGGGCGTAAGTCACGGCGGTAGCGACAATAGCTCTGTGCCCGATCGCAAAGATCGGAACTGCAATGCGCACGAACCTTCCGGTAACCCAGAGGGAATACGAGGTTCCCTCGGACCGCAGTATTGTTTCCGTAACCGACCTGAAAGGCCGAATCACTTACTGCAATTCCGTCTTCGTTGAAGTCAGCGGGTTTCCAAGGGAGGAACTGCTCGGGCAACCGCACAACATCTTGCGTCACCCGGACATGCCTGAGGAGGCCTTCCGCGATCTTTGGGAAACGATCCAGTCCGGGCTTCCCTGGACGGGTATGGTAAAAAATCGCCGTAAAGACGGCGATCACTACTGGGTGCTCGCCAACGCAACGCCGATCCGTGCTGGCAGCCAAATCGTAGGGTACCTTTCGGTACGCTCTCGGGCCGAGCGCTCACAAATCGAGCAGACGCAGATCCTATACGAAAAATTGCGCTCACAGGACGAAGCAGCGCGCGCACGAATCGGTCTATATCACGGAAAAGTCGTCAAGACCGACTTCGTAGGGCGGCTCGCTCGCAAGATCGCGCGTCCAATTAGCCAGTTAGGCGGTGCTGCCGTGTACCTTGTCCAGATCCTGGCGGGCGCGCTAGTTGGCGCCGCCTTCTTGCTGCTGCCCCTCTGGCTTGGGATTATCGTCGCGCTGCTAGCCATGAGCGGTGCGGCCTGGTTCGTGCATCAGTCCCGACAAGGCCCGCTTAAAGACCTACTTTCCGACGCGCTTTCGCTTGCGGCCGCCGACCTGTCGCACACTCCACAGGCCAACGCCACCGGGACGCTGGGGCATCTGCAACTTGCCTTACGCCAGGTCGCCGTGAACCTTCGGTCGGTCATTGGCGACGTGCGCAGCGAGATGAACAACGTACACAACGCCGCGCAAGAAATCGCGGCGGGAAACCGCCATCTTTCTGAGCGAACCGAGGCACAAGCAAGCAGCCTGCAGAAAACCGCCGCTTCGATGGAGGAGATAACGGGGACGGTGCAACAAAGCGCCGCATCGGCGCAGCTGGGCGCCAAGATTGGCGCAGAAACGACCACCGCAGCCCATCGCAGCCACGAAGCGGTCATGGCAGTTTCCAACGCGATGGACACGATTCAAGAGTCCTCTCACCGTATCCGGGAAATCATTCAGGTGATCGAGGGCGTTGCCTTTCAAACCAACATTCTTGCGCTAAACGCGGCAGTCGAGGCGGCGCGGGCGGGTGCGCAGGGCAGAGGTTTTGCGGTGGTAGCCACCGAAGTGCGCACCTTGGCCCAACGCACGGCCGAAGCGGCACGCGAGGTCAAGCAGCTCATCGAAGAAGCGACCGAGCGTATCGCGGCGGGACACAGCCAGACCCTGGATGCGCGCGAACGTATGCAAACCGCGTTGGACGCGGTCAACAAAGTCAATAATCTGCTTGCCGACATCAGCACGAGTGCAACGGAGCAGCAAATCGGAATCGCACAGGTTAACGAGGCCATTTCGCATATGGACGCGATGACGCAGCAAAACGCCGCAATGGTCGATGAGCTTGCGGCATCGGCCAAATTGTTGGACGATCAAATCGCCACGATCACGAGCTCGATGAGGATGTTTCGCATGAACACCACCGAGCCCTCTTTGGCCGAAGTCGACGCGGTCGCTTTGCGCCGGATGGAAAGGGAAGGCGCGCAGCAGGCCGACGCCTGATGTCGGTCTACGTGTCGAATTTGCCGCAGTTCGGGATTTATTGGTAGCGTCGGGAGGCAAGAAGCAAGTAGAGGTGGGGCGCGATCGCCCAAATTGCGATACGCCCGCGTTATTTCTCCTCGGGAGGGTTGCTATGAATCGAAATGAGGTTACCGAAATGATTCTTGCCTCGAAGACAAGATTAGGCTTGTCGTGGAACGAGGTGGCCAAGAAGATCGGGCAGTCAAAAGAGTGGGTGACCGCCGGATGCCTGGGCCAGATGACCTTCACCAGTGAGCAGGCCAAAAAACTCGGCGAGGTCTTCGGTCTTCCGAACGAAGCGGTTCGTCTGCTGCAAATCGTCCCGTACAAAGGATCGCTGCCGACAACGGTGCCCACCGATCCTCTCATTTATCGCTTTTATGAGCTGGTCAACGTGTACGGGACCACGCTCAAAGAACTGATTCACGAAGAATTTGGCGATGGCATCATGAGCGCCATCGATTTCAAGATGGACATTGCGCGCGAGCCCGACCCCAAAGGCGATCGGGTGCGGATCATGATGTCCGGCAAGTTTCTTCCATACAAGACGTACTGAGGCCAAATCACAATGGGTAGTGGCCAAGCACGCTCTTGCGCTGTAAACCACGCACGATCCGGCTTCGTGCGGCAGCATGCCGGCGTGTGCCTGGTTTGCGCAGCATCCCGTCGCGGACCGGTGGCAAGGCCTCTCATCACCTCGTAGTTTTGTCCCGGCATTTTTTGGGAGCCTGCTGACCATGTCTGCCAGCACACCATCACCAGAGTACGTTGTCAAAATGCAGAGCCGCCTTGGGTTTGATGCGACGGTGATTCGAGTCACCGAAGCATTGACATCGCGCGGAATGATCGTCTTTGCCGATATCGACCAGGCAAGATTTGCGGCAAAAGTGGGAGCGAGCCTCCGACCCACCCGCCTGATTTTGTTCGGAAGCCCCAAGGCGGGCACGCCCATCATGGCGGCAAATCCCTATGCGGCGCTTGAGTTGCCACTTAAAGTCGCAATCTGGCAAGACAATCGAGGAGTCATCAATGTCGACTTTCTCGATCCCTCGGCACTGCTTGGCGAACGCTATGGCATCGATGTCTCGTTGACAGACGCTTTCAAACCTTTGGCCGGTTTGTTGACTCAAGCAATCAGCGGCTAAGACGCAGCATCACTCGCACCCAATCGAGTCCTGATTTGATTCCCGCGCGCGTGGCCTGAACTCGC
>DASPWJ010000157.1:0-5344 GCA_035621895.1 Burkholderiaceae bacterium
CTGCTCGGATCTTTCGCGGGCCTGGATGGGCCGTGCGCTCGAATGCCTGCACCGCGTGGGTCGATGCCGGCTTCGATTAGTTTGCGAACCTCGCGAACCTTTTCGTGCGCTTCGGCCTGTGAAAGCTGCGGGAAGCGGCCGAGCGCGATGCGCGCCCGCCGTCCGTGCCACGTGAATCGAAGATGCCATGTTTTTGCACCGGCGGTACCGTTGGTGCGCTTCGCGCCCACAACGAGCTGCAGGCCGGGCACTTGTGGATCAGCGACCGCGCGTCGTTGATCCTGGCTCCTGATAGACTCGGCGCGTCTCGATGTAAGGCGCTTGAAGCTTCTTTCGGTCACGTCCGTCATTTTTTGAGTACCAATTGAGTACCAACTTTGCAAAACATGGTGAAATTCGGTGAAGCAAATTGTAACGACATGAGAAGCAGTTTATATTTACAGATCAAGTACTTAAGTAGAGATTTTACTGCGGTTGTAAGGGCATAGGCCGCGACCCCTTTTTCGCATGGGGTGCAAGGGGTCGCGAGTTCGAATCCCGCCGCCCCGACCAATAAATCAAGAAGTTAGCGGCGCTCTGTTAGCACAACTTGCGACCCCGCTGACCATCTGCTACCGATTTGCAGCGGTTCCATGCCTCGATCCGCACGTTCGATGTAGATCGACCCACGCGTTGGACTGCAACTTTTTTCGGGCGAGTCTTGCAAGAAATTTTCACCGAAGACGATCTTGATACGATTCAAGGCTTTGCCCGGTACCAGCGGTTTGATCTTGAGCGCGCCTCCCTGGAAGGGATGGAAGCTCTACGCCGCTGCTTCGCGGTGAGCCTTGATCGCCGCGCGCGCTACTGCCCGGTCGGTCGAATGGCGCTGAAGCCCAATGATGTTTGCTACGCGGTCGCAATCGAAGATGGCGACGACCTCTGGGTCCCGCTTTGGATCAAGCGCAGTTCAAAGGGCGACATCTATGTTTTCTGGCCGCACGGTTGCGTCGAGGGTGAGGACCCCGGCAGCCCACACGTCAGCTACCACCGCGACGGCACCTACCACTCTAAGTCCTACGAGCAAGTGACGATGCCGCCGCAGAAACGTCACCCGCTGCTGGGCGATTTCAAAAGGTGCGAACACCTCGGCATCTTCTGAGGCCACGGCGGAAGATCAATTGGCGCCGTCTGCGTTCGTGATGACTGGTCCGGCATGGTGCGCGTACCGGCAGGTGTGCTCGGTCCCAGACACGGTAGGGTCACGGTCGATTTGATAGCGCCCGGTGCTGAACTGCGTCAACATCCTTGGCAGAAGATTGTCGAGCGGCGAGTCTGCGACGCCGCTGTTCCGCACATCGTGGTGACCGTCGGCAGCTAGGGCAGGGCGGCGTGTCGCTGCCGCCATGCTCCCGCCAATCGGTCACTTCACCCCCTACGCTCTGGCGCACGGCGCTCGGGTCGCAGGCTGCGGCCCAGCTAGCCTTGCTCGCCCTTGTGACCAAAGACACTTACCGGCCATGCGGTCCATCGGCACAATTGCGGCCATGTGCTACCGGCGCAGTCAATTAAGGAGTAGGCCATGCACTCGAATGCAAATGACATCGTAGAACTGGCGGTAGAAGAACTCGGAGAAGTCGCGGGAGGCATGGTGGTCGCCGGACGCGGAATGAACGACCCGAGAGTCCCCTAACCGCAGTCGGCGGGCGGTCCGAACGCACCTATCGGTAGGTCGCCCGCCGCATATTCGGATAGAGCAGCGTCCTCCTGCCCTCATCGCCGCCCCGATCCTCGCCCGAGTCGCGTTCACATGAACTCGCTGCCGTTCCCCGACCGCCTAAAGTGCGCCGACTGCATTCACATAACAGTCGAACGCCAATGCGCCCGCGAGTTTCTGGACCCGACCGCGACGGGCCACGTTAAGCGCCAGATCCACATCGACACAAAGGCCGGGATCGACTGCCCGGTCCGGCATGTATTGACGTTCTATTGTCAAGGAAACGGCTACCAAAGATTGACAGTCAATACGAAAACGAAAAGGTAGCCGTAAAGCCGTGCGCCTCACTCGCATTCACGAGCAGCGATCTTGCTTGCCGCTGTGTCGAAACAGACGGCTCGGCCTGCCTATATTGTCGTGGTCTGCCTTAACGTCCCGCCGATCCGCCATAGATGAAGGCGAGCGCGACGATCACCAACAGCAGCGCCCAGAACCACCAGTGATGATGCAGCCTCCGCCGCCGCGGCGGCTCCTCGTGCTTGGTGCCCATCTCTCTGCAGTTTATGCTGGTTTGCCCGGGTGTCGACCGGCGCGTCGACGGTGACAGTCACGTCCCATATAAATACCCACTCACAAATATCACGATCAAAGTTACGAAGATTGCGACCAGTGCTGAACCGGCGAGCGACGCAAGACACATCATGCCTACGGTAAGCATGGCATCTCTAGGCCAGAGCTAGGAATCGGCGGCCTTCACGGCCTCGTCTGCTTTTTGCAAGGCTCATGCGTTCCGGCGAACAATCGAGAGCGCCTTGAGATTACACCTTGGTGATCAACGCGACATCTCGCTGTAGCTCATGCCGGTGCCCGGCAAGCTGATCGACGTCCGTACCTTGCCACGCGTCAACGTCAGCCACTACTGCCAGACGAAGCGCGGACCCGGGGGCAAAACTCTGATCAGGACGCGCTCGGGTCGCAAACTGTGACCTCGGTAGCCCTTCGTAGCCGCACAGGCGGTGTCTGGTTACCTTACTCCCATGCCCGAGCACCAGCTCGTCCTCTAGGCGCCTTTCCGCAAGTCGCAGAGGCACGCGCGCCCAGGTGAGACCGGTAGATGTGAGACGGTCGGCGAGTTAGCGCTCAGGCCCGGGCTTCGAGCCGCTGGACGGTGCCGACACCGACTCCAGCAGCGGCGGCGGCGGCGCGTATCGATAGACCCTTGCGCCTTGCGGCGTGGACCTTGCGCAGGACCTCGGCCGGCAGGCGAGGACGTCCAATACGCACGCCTGCGGCCTTGGCGCGAATCATCCCGGCCTTGACCCGCTCGGTGATCAGCGCATGCTCGAATTCACTGAAGACTGCCAGCATCGCGAATAGCGCCCGCCCGCTGGACGTATTCGTATCGAGTCCTTGGCGGTGCAAGTAGAGTCCGACGTCCAGCGCTTTAATCTGGGCAAGAAATGCGACCAGATCCTGCAAGCTGCGGCCAAGCCGGTCGACGCTCACCGTCGCGATGGTGTCGAATTTGCGGCAGGCGGCATCCTGCAGCAGGCGATCAAAAGAAGGCCGCTTGTCGCGTCCCTTGGTAGCGCTGATGCCCTCGTCGACATACTCGGCGGCAATCTTCCAGCCCGCGCGCTTGGCGTGCGCGCGCAGCTCGCGGCGCTGGTTCTCGACGGTTTGCTCGCCCGAGGATACGCGCAGGTACAAGGCAACGGTTCTCGGTGCTTTGATCATGTTGCTTCTTCTCCGTTGCGAGGCCCGGCCTCGGTAACCCACAACCCTTCTTCTTCTGCGAGCAGGTTTTGCTCAGCAGATGTCAGGGGTTCGCGGGTCAGCAGCTTGCGCATAATGGCGTCGATACGTTCGCGCCTGCCTTGCGTCATTACTCCTCCTCGCGATGTTGAACTTTCGCCCGCCCCAACACGGCGGGCGAAACCTCCAAAGGCGACATTGTACCAAAATGTTCAGTTTTCGGTGCGACCGAATTGGACGGCATAGTCCGAGAGGGAAAAGCGCCAAAATAGGGGACCCTTTTGATAGAGGGAGAATTGCCTCAGGGGACATCGTGGGACCAGTTGCGCCTTCGGTTGGCCTATTTTCGTCGCGGCATCGCCGTCCCCAAGGTACCGCGAACAGCGGCAAAATTAATGCCAGTTATTTTCGGGACAGAGCACTCGCCTCAGGAAACGCACCCTTGATGCTGCCGACGAACTTGATGCGCCGCTGGATCCGGATGATCCGGGTGCAACAGCCCGCGAGGCGGGTCGCCCTCGACGTCGGGCTATACGCTCTTGCCGTAAGCGCGGACCTGCTGACGTCGGTCCGCCAGCGAATGGCCGCTAGCCGCCTCGTCGAGGACATCGAATATGCGCACCACGGCGACGTCTCCCTGCGACTCGACCTGCTCGTCCCACGAGCGCCGCCGCCACATCCGGTCCTCGTTTACCTGCATGGCGGCGCCTTCGCGATCGGATCCAAGCGCACGCACCGGGCCCTCGCCGCTGCCTACGCGTCGCGGGGCTACCTCGTGTGCAATGTCGACTACCGCCTCGCGCCAGAGCATCCGTTTCCCGCCGCCGTCGAGGACGCCTGCGCCGCATGGCGCTGGGCGGTCGACCACGCCGCGCAGCACGGAGGCGACCCGCAACGCGCCGCACTCGCTGGAGAATCGGCAGGCGCGAACCTCGCACTGGCCGTTACGCTTGCCTGCTGCACGCCGAGGCCCGAACCGTACGCGGCGCCGCTGTTCGAGCGCAGCGTCGCGCCGCGCGCCGTGCTGCTTTACTGCGGTTTTTTGCAAGCCAGCATGCCAAAACGCCACCGGGGGCCCGGCATCTCCGCGCTAGCCGCGCGCGTTGCGCACGACGCCTCACGCTCGTACCTGGGCAAGTCCGCCGAGCGCCCCGGACCAGAGCAAGCGCTCGCCGATCCCTTGCTGGTTGTCGAGGCGATGGCCGCGGCGCCACGGCTGCCGCCAATCTTCATCGCTGTTGGCCTGGACGATCCGGTCGCCGAGGACTCGCTGCGCCTCGCCCGCGCATTGCAGCGGCTGCGGTCCCCCTGCGAAGTGCACGAATACCCTGGCGAAACGCACGCCTTTCATGTGATGTTCTGGCGGACAGAGGCGAGGCGCTGTTGGCGCGATACTTTCACGTTCCTCGATCGATGGTTGCCTGCGCAGCCCTATCCAGGGCAGGCATCGGCGAAAAGTACGAAACCAACTCGCTAATCGATTCGACGTTCCGATGCGAAGGACTGCGGCTGGCACTGTCGAGTGCCTAGCGCGCCTGCCCAAGGAGCACTTGTTTTTCGCGCATGTCGCGACCGCGCGATAGCAGCCGCGATATCCCCATAACTTCGGCCACCCTTGCCGCCGTCTTGCCTCGGGAAAGCACGGCGGACAAAGCGAAAATGTGTCCGACCCGGGCTCGAACCGGAGGTCGAGATGGCGCCATCATTACGCTAGGAAAAGACACATCGGACGCGTTCCGCGGCTTGATCGCCAAGCAGCGGTATCGCACCCGGCGGTCCGGTCAGGGTCGCGTTTGGTGCAAGGCGTGCGCTGGCGGCAATGAGACGCAATGGCCGCGATATGGCCGATTGCAGAAATCCTGCCAACCACCTGCCCTTTGATACTGCACGGAC
>DASPWJ010000158.1:0-8385 GCA_035621895.1 Burkholderiaceae bacterium
TCCAACAAAGGGAAGATCGCGGCATAGCCCGCCGACCAAATTCTTTGGCTGCTGCCCGGCTTGTATCCAAACCCCTGACCTTGGTTACCGAGCCCGGCGGTTAGCGAGAGCTGCGGAAACAAATTCGCGGTAGCAATGCCGATGCGCGCGGTCGCGCTGGCCACGTTCCATTCGGCCTCGCGAATGTCCGGGCGACGCCGGATGAGGTCAAGCGGCAGGCCGGGCGTGATTTGCTCAGGAACGGGCGGAATGAGCGCCGGCGGCTCGAGCTCTTGCTTCATTTCCTCGGGAAAGCGCCCCACGAGCACGGCAATTGCGTACTGAGCCGCTTCAACTTGCGCATGCAGGGGTTCGATCTGAGCTTGAAGCGTGGCCAGCTGCCGCCGCGCCAGGGTCACGTCGAGCTCGTTGGTGATGCCTCGGTCAAAGCGTGCCTGGACGAATTCCAACAGCTTCTGGGCCGCGCGAGAGTTTTGCTGCAGCACTGCCAGTTGCAGTTGCAGGCCACGCAAGTCCACATACGCGCGCACCACGTCGGCGATGACCGTGATCTGCACCGCATCGCGTGCCGCCGCGGCCGCCTGCGCGTCATACTGCGCGGCCTCGATCTGGCGTCGCAGGCGCCCAAAAAGGTCGATGTCCCATGCCGCGTCAAATCCCGAGATCCGGTTGATGCGAGCCGTTGAAGAAATCGAGTGATCGGCCGAAGACAGCGCTCCGGGGATACGCCCGCGCGTCAAGTCGCTACCTGTGCCGCGCGCGCCAGCCGCGGCGGCCTCCGCGCGCGGTAGCGCAAAACCCGTGACCCCAACCTCGAAGGTACGCGCTTGCTGCAATCGGGTGAGCGCAATCTCCAGGTTGGGATTGGCCTGGAGGGCGCGCTCGACCAGCGAATCGAGCTCCGCATCCCCGAGCGCATGCCACCAGCTGGTGATCTCCACCGCGACCGCGGATCTTTCCGCAGGCGCGCCCGGGACCATGGGTTTATAGGTTTGCGTGCCAGGCGCGATCGGCGCCATCCCCTGCGTGCCCGGCGCGTTATCAGGTGCGGGCGCTGCCAATTCGGGTTTGAGGAATTGCTGCGGGGCTTGGATTGTAGGCGGGTGATAGTCCGGCCCGACAGCACAACCCCACAGACATAGCACCGCGACCGCGGTCGAAAGAAATCGATAGCCCGAGCGCACAGTAGATTCCGTCTAGTGGCCGCCTTTGCCCTCACCTCGCACCGCTGGCGCCATGCTCGATCCCGCCGCTGGCGCGGGTGCTGTCGCCGCGGATGTCGCACCGGCCGGAGCAGGTGCACTTGGCGCCTCGTTAATCGCGACCAGGTCCCCATCGCCAATCTGACTGCTGATATTCAAAACGACTTTCTCCCCCGCGCTAACGCCCGAACCCAGATCGATGACGTTGCCCTCGTCGCGCGCGATGGTCACCTTGCGAAAACGCACATGGCCGTCGGCCTCCACTACGGCAACCTGCGGGCCGCTGGACCGAAAGATCATGGCCGCCGCCGGAACCTGGAAGAGGTTCGAGTTTTGCAACTGGAACGAGATGTCGACGTACATTCCGGGGACCAGCGCCCCGTCGCGATTGGGCAAGTCCACCTCAACTTTTAACGTGCGCGCTTGCGGATTGATCGCTTGCGAGGTTCGCGCCACGCTTCCTGTAAATACTCGACCAGGTAGATTGGTCGCACGCATCTGCACGGGCGCCCCTGGTTTCATCAGCTCGCTCGCGGCGGCCTGTGGAACGTCGATGAACACGCGGATAGGACGATCCTGACTCATGCGATACAGCGGCGACGTCGACGCCGTGCTGCCCGCCGTGACCAGGTTGCCGATGTCAATGCGCCGCTCCACGATCGTGCCGTCGTACGGGGCGGTGACGTGCTTGAACTCCGTCAATGCCACATAATGATCGACGTCGGCCTGGTTCAATGCGACTTGCGCACGCGCCGCGTTCAACGCGGCCTCTGCGCTCTCAAAAGCGGCCTTCTTTTCGTCGCGCTCCTGTTCCGAAACAACGCCTTTGGGCGAATCGCGCCATCGCTCGTAGGTCGTGGTCGCAAGCGCGGCCTCGGCCTGTCGAACGCGCACTTGCGCTTCGGCCGCGTTTAGTTGTGCGCGCGCAGCAACAAGTTGTGCATCCAACTCCGGTGTCTCAATCGTCGCAAGCGTCTGCCCCTGGCGCACGTGATCACCAATATCCGAATACCACTTTCCGACGTAGCCATTGACCCGCGCGTAAATCACGCTTTCAAACCAAGCCGCAGTTTCCCCCGGCAGCGTGAGGGACTGCGCCCCGATGCCACCACGCACAGGCACGACGTTGACTTCAGCGCGGCGCGAGGCGTCCGCAGCGGAGCTAGCGGCGAGCTCATGGCGCTCGTACAGCTTCACCAGGTAGACGACGACAAAGCCCACCAGCAGCACGCCGGCCACCGCCAGCGCAAAGCGACGCAGCTTCAGACCCGTTTGTTGCGAAAATTCGGTGGACGCCGAGCCCGCCGCAGACTCATGGCCGGAGGCCGGCGGCTGTGCGGCCGGCCCTTTTCGTCCCACAAGCTGCGAACCGGCAGCTGCGCTTGCTCCGAGTTCCGCGGGCGGAATTTGTGAATCGCGTGCACTCACGGCGTGCCTTTCGTGAAATCGGCGCTAGAGGAGCGCGACAGGTAGGCGGACGGATGCCGTCGCAGCAATCGGTACATCGTCGGTACGAAGACCAACGTCGCGAACGTCGCAAACAGCAAACCGCCAATGACCGCGCGGGCTAGAGGCGCATTTTGCTCCCCGCCCTCGCCGACTCCAAACGCCATTGGCACCATGCCCAGGATCATTGCTCCTGCCGTCATCAATACAGGACGCAGACGCGTGTAGCCGGCGGTTACCGCCGCTACCAGCGGACTGTCGCCAGCGTCCATGCGCTGGTTGGCAAAGGTGACGACCAAAATACTGTTGGCCGTAGTCAGCCCAATGCACATCAGCGTTCCCATCAGGGCCGGGACGCTTAAATGCGTCTGCGAAAGAAATAGCATCCACATCACGCCGCCTAAGGCAAAGGGGACGGCCATCAGTACGATCAGAGGATCGATCCAGCTCTGAAAATTGATCACCAAAAACAAGTAGACCAATATGACGGCCAGCGCAATTCCCGTGAAAAGGCCCGAGTAGCTCTCTTGCATGGTTTCGACTTGGCCCGAGAGCACAACCGAGATCGCTTTTGCGGGCGGGGGACGATCGGCGTCAAGCACGCGCGAAATCTCGTTAGCCGCCGAAGCCAGGTCGCGCCCCTGCACATCAGCATGAACGTCAAAGACCGGTCGAATATTGAACTGCGAGGTAACCATCGGCACGGGGGTCCTGCCGAAGGTCGAAACGTTCATGAGCAGCTGGCGCTGATCGCCACCGCTTTCCGCGGTCACTGGGATCGTCCACAGGTCCTCGGCGGAAGTGATCTTATAGGTGGGTAGCTGCACAACGAGCGGATAGCTCACGCTATTGCGCGGGTCGACCCAGAAGTTGGGCGCGAGTTGGGCGCTGGAATTGGTCGCCACGAGTACGCTGTTGGCAGTGCCTTGCTGGCTCGCGCCGACTTCAGTTGCCAAGGCGCGGTCAACATCGATCGTCAGCGCGGGGGCGTTCGGAACCTGAAAGACATGAGAATCGACGACGCCCGGGATCCGCTTCAGGTCGTCTGCGATCCGGGCTGCCAACACATAGGTCTCGCCGCTGTCGTATCCGGAAATGCGCACGTCGATCGGTGCCGGCTGTCCAAAGTTCAACACTTGATCAACGATATCGGCTGGCTGGAAGAAAAACTGCAAATCAGAAAAGCGCTGCGGCAGCTCGCGCCGCAAGCGTGCCACCAGATCCGCTGTGGGAGTGTGCTTCTTTTTCAGCGAGATCAGGACCTCGCCATCCATTTGTCCCACCGTCGCCGTATCGCTAAGCGCAATGTTGATACCGCTGTAGGGCAGCCCGATATTGTCCAGTATGACGGCGACCTGATCAGCACCAACCATTTCACGAATCGCAGCTTCGACTTGCGAGAAATACTCCTGCGTCTTCTCCAGGCGTGTGCCCGGGGGCGCACGCACGTGCAGCCGCATCTGGCCGGCATCGACTTGCGGAAAAAAGTCGCGGCCCAACGACGGAAAAAGCAACAAAGAGCAAGCCATAAGGGCGACGAAAAATCCAGTGGTCAGGCGCGGGCGCGTCACGACAAAGGACACTGCATCGCGATAGTTTTCGCGAAAGCGCAAAAAACCCGCGTCGAAGCCGCGGTGGATCCCTGCCAATGCGTTTAAGAGCCTGCGAGCAGGTGAAGCGCTCGCGGCCATCGCGGGAGGCACCGGCGCATGACCTGGGCCGTGCACGCTCGAGCGCATGAGGTATTTAAACAGCACAGGTACCAAGGTGAACGACAGTGCCAAACTGGCGAGCAAGGACACGCAAACCGAAACCGAAAGCGGCGAGAACAAGTACTTCGCAGTGCCCTGCAGCAGAAACACCGGAACAAAGACGATGCAGATGCATAGCGTCGACAAGAAGGTCGGCACGCCCACTTCGGCGGTGCCGTCCAAAATCGCCGCCGTCAGGGACTTGCCCAGTCCCAAGTTTCGCTCGATGTTCTCGATCACCACCGTGCCGTTGTCCACAAGTATGCCGACGGCAAGCGCAAAGCCTCCGAGCGTCATGGTATTCAGGGTGCTGCCGCCCGTGTACATCACCAGCACGGCCGTGATGATCGACAGCGGGATCGAGGCCAAAATGATGAGTGTCAGGCGCCAGTTGCCCAGGAAGAGCAAGATCATCATGGCCGTCAGCCCCGCGGCCATCAGCCCGCCCATCAGCACGCTATCGAGTGCCGCTTTGACAAAGACTGACTGGTCAAATACGGGTTTGATCGCAACGCCCGGCGGCATTACGCGCTCGATGTCGGGCAACACGTTGCGTATGCCATCGATGACGGCCAAGGTCGAGACGCCGCCCGTCTTGCGGATCGTCATCAAGGCACCGAGCGAACCGTTGACCGAAACGGAGTTGGTTTGCACCTGAAAGCCGTCATGCACGCGCGCCACATCGCGCATAAAGACCGTACGACCAGCCACCTCGCGTATCGGAAAGGAGTTGATGTCTTCAATGACGTTAGGGCTGTTGTTCATCGACAGCATGTAGTCCTTGGCGCCGATTCGGACGTCGCCTGCCGGCAAGATGACGTTCTGGCGCTGCAAGGCCAGACTTACATCGGCGGGCGAAAGCCCGCGGGACTGCAAGGCGCGGGCATCCAGGTCTGCCATGATCACCCGCGGCTTGCCGCCGTACGGGTAGGGAACCTCGGCACCGTGGACCACCGCGAGAGCCGGGCGAATGATGTTTTGGCCCAAATCATTTAGCTTGGTGTCGGGCAACGAATCGCTCGCGAGGCTAAGCTGGATGATGGGCACGTCCGTTGCGCCATAGCGCAGCACCAGCGGCGGCGTGATGTTGGGCGGCATGTACTTGAGCACGACCAGTGCACTGCTGGCCAGTTGCGATATGGCCCGGGTGACATCGGCTCCCTCGTGCAGGTACACCCTCTCCACGCCGACGCCGTAATAGCTCGTCGCTTCAATGCGCGCGATGTCGTCGACCAAGGATGCGAGCTGGCGCTCATGCAGCGTGAGGATTCGGTTTTGCATGTCCACCGGACTCATGCCGTTATAGGTCCAGACAACGCTCACGACCGGGATATCGATCTCGGGAAAGATATCCACGGGCATGCGTAGCGCTGCCCCGATACCCAGCAGGCAGATAAGAATCAGCACAGCTGGAACTGTGTAGGGGCGCCTGAGGACCAGATCGACTATGGACACACTAGGGCTTTCGCAACGACAAGCGGGCAAAAGACAGGACAAAGCTCCCGCCACGGCCCCGGTTATGGGGCGAGCGCTTTGGTTGCGAAGGATATCGGATCGTTATAGCCTTCAACATGGGTACACCCGTACGCGGAGCGCAACTTGACAAAATCGTGGATCGCTGCCGGCCTGCCGCGCGATGCCAGGACTGGTAGTTCGCGAGCCAGCGGCTTCGGGATCCCGGCGCAGCCCTAGCCAACCCGCGCTATTGTGCGGCCGATTTTCCGAGAATGCTCGCAACGCCGCCGCAAGTTTGATCTTCATCATGTACCGCCCCGTCGTATATATCGTCGATGATGACCCCGCGGTTCGCCGCTCTCTTTCTCTTTGGCTGGGGTTTCGCAGCCTAGCGACAAAGAACTTCGACGCGGCCGAACCGTTCCTCGCGCAGATCGATGCCAACTGCCAGGGTTGCGCGATTGTCGACGTTCGACTCGGCGGCATGGACGGACTGCAACTGCAAAAGCAACTGGCGGCGCGCGACATTCACATGCCGCTGCTGTTTTTGACCGGACATGGCGACGTACCGACGGCGCGAGCGGCGCTCAAAGCCGGTGCCTTCGATTTTCTGGAAAAGCCCGTCGACAACGACCGCTTGATTGAACTTGTAGCGGCTGCACTGGCCAAGGACGAGCAGCGCTGGCAATCGAGCATGCAGATCGAACGCCTGCAAGAACGCATGGCTCGCCTAACGGTGCGCGAGCGCCAGGTGATGCAACACGTCGTGGCAGGACGTCACAATCGCGAGATCGCCCTGGAGATGGGAATCAGCGCGCGCACGGTCGAGGTATATAAGGCGCGGCTGATGGACAAACTCGACGTACGGCGAATTGCGGATCTGATCCGCCTTGCGCTAAAGAGCGAAACCAGCTCCTCGGCGTCACCGCCCCGCGAGGAACCTTCGGCAGGCGACCGCTAAAGCGGTACGCGGCGACCGTGCACGTGCTCGCCGACGCGAAAACGCAGGCGAAAGAGGTCGGCTAGTCGGCGGGCCCCCAGTTTCTCCATCATGCGACGGCGCTGCTCCTCGAAGACTTCTAGCGTCAATCCGAAATCCTCGGCAATCGCACGGTACGAACTGCCATTGGTGATGCGCTCAAAGAGCTCCCATTCGTGTCGGGTTAAGGTCCCGATGCGCGCAAGCAAGGCATCGTGCTCGCGCTGCCGGGCGATCTGATCACTATCGATGCGAAGCGCAACTGAAATCGCCTCGAGCAGTTCCTTCTCGTCAATGGGTTTTTCCAGAAAATCGCTTGCTCCCTGCAGCAGTGCCGTACGCGCGATTGCCACATCCCCTTGTGCCGTCATCAGCAGCACCGGGAAGCCGCGTTCCTGGCGAATCATCCGCGCCTGCAATGCCAGGCCGGACATGCCCGGCAAACGTATATCCACCAAAGCGCATGCGGGTCGTTGCCAAGCTGGCACCGCCAGAAAATCCTCGGCGCTTTCAAACTGCGTACAACGAAAGCCGTGCAGCTCCAGCAATAAGGACAAGGATCGGCGCACCGGGGCGTCATCTTCGATCAAAAAGACCGTACCTGCGCTGTGCGCGGCGTTATCGAAGCTAGGCTGCATAGGCGCGCAAGTCCAGGCAAAAGGTGGTCATTTCCCGGTCCGGATCAAACCACAGGCGTCCGCCTTGGCGCTCGGCGATTGACCGCGACAGCGCCAGACCCAGTCCCATTCCATTTGGTTTGCTTGTCGCGAGCGGCGTAAACAGGCGCTGGCGCACCTCGGCCGGCACACCCGGTCCGGTGTCCTCCACCAGAATTCGGACCTGACAATCGCCGCCATCGGTGATGCGAAACGCCTTGAGGTGCACCTGGCGCCAGGTGAGCCGCCCCTCCAACGCATCACAAGCGTTGGCCACAAGGTTACCCAGCACGGCGCCGATCTGGACCGCGTCAACGCTGACGGCCGGAAGTCCTGGTTCGATCGTGCAACGCCACTGAATATCGGCGCGAATCAGACGATCGCGCACATGCGCGTGCGTGCTTTCAACTAGACCAGCGACGCTTATAGGCTCCAAGCGCATGGTGCCCGTGCGGAAAAAATCGCGCATGCGGCGCAAATACTGGCCGGCGCGCGCGCTTTCTTGCACGACTTGATCGAGCGTCTCGATGAGCTTGGTGCGTTCCGCCTCGCCGCGGTCGGCTAGCACCTGACTGGCGCGTGCGAACGTACCGATCGCCGAAAGGGGCTGGTTCAAGTCGTGCGCGAGCGCGGCGGCAAGTTCGGCAGTCGAAGCGATGCGCTGTGTCTCGGCCAGCGCCCGGTCTCGCTCGCGCAAGGTGCGCTCGTGCCCCGCAATGCGCGCGGCCGATCGCTGGCGCTCGTCAGACAATGCACCCAAATACAGCGTCGAAATCGCCAGCGTCAACATCAGCAGCTGAAATTCAAAGGCCGTCCCCGGCCGCATTCCCGCCAGCGTGAGGGCACCCAGCAGCCCGAGCTGAGCCAGGGGAATGGTCGTGGCGATGCCAAACAGG
>DASPWJ010000159.1:0-2096 GCA_035621895.1 Burkholderiaceae bacterium
GGCAGCGCGCCGACCTCATTTTGTCCGACTTGGCGCCCAACTTGAGCGGGATTAGCGCTGCCGATGCGGCCCGCAGTGCGCACCTTTGGGAACTGGCACTCGATTTTGCCCTCAAATATCTCAAACCCGATGGTCGACTGCTGATTAAGGCCTTCCAGGGAAGCGGGTACAGCCAGTTCGTCGAGGAGCTTAAGCGCCATTTTCAACGGGTGGCCGTGCGCAAACCAGCGGCCTCGCGCCAGGAGTCGGCCGAGACCTACCTGCTGGCGTACGGCCTAAAGCCCTCCAAGGCGGCCGAGCTTTCCGTGACTTGAAATCTGCCTCATGTCGCCCCCATATAGGCTCGAAATCCCGTCCAAATTACAAGGCTGTCATATGGGCGAGAAGAGCCTAGAATGCAGTAGGGACCGTCTTCCGATTCCTTAGCTGACATTTTCGGGCAAGCAGCGACAGCAAATAGCTTCTCGCAGGAGAATCACCTTGAACAACAGTACCTTCGCTAAGGCCGCCATCTGGCTCGTGATTGCCGTGGTGCTTTTCACGGTTTTCCAGAAGCTGGAAAAGGGCGCCGGAGGAAACGTTCAGCAGATTCCCTACTCGCAGTTTGTCAGCGAAGTGCATGCCGGTCACGTCAAGAGTGCTCGTATACAAGAGACCTCGCCAGGCATGACCGAGATCATCGCCCAGACCAACGACGGTGCGCAGCTGCGCACCACGGGCACGTTGTACGACCGTGGCATCTTCAAAGACCTGCTAGATGCCAATGTCAAGTTCGAATTCGAGCAGCGCGAATCACAATCGCCACTCTTGAGTTTCTTTTACGCCTTCGGCCCGGTGATCTTGCTGATCGGCGTGTGGATCTTTTTCATGCGTCAGATGCAGGGCGGAGGACGCGGCGGAGCGTTTTCCTTCGGGAAATCGCGTGCGCGCATGCTCGATGAATCCAATAACAGCATCACTTTTGCCGATGTGGCCGGTTGCGACGAGGCAAAAGACGAGGTGCAAGAGCTTGTCGAGTTCTTGCGTGATCCGTCCAAATTCCAAAAGCTCGGTGGCCGCATTCCGCGAGGTGTGTTGATGGTCGGCTCGCCCGGCACTGGTAAGACGCTGCTTGCCAAGGCGATTGCCGGTGAGGCCAAGGTGCCGTTTTTCACGATTTCGGGCTCTGATTTCGTGGAGATGTTCGTTGGCGTTGGCGCGGCGCGTGTGCGCGATATGTTCGAGACCGCCAAGAAGCACGCCCCTTGCATCATCTTCATCGATGAAATCGATGCCGTTGGGCGTCAGCGCGGCGCGGGCTTGGGCGGAGGCAACGACGAGCGCGAGCAAACGCTCAATCAGATGCTGGTCGAGATGGACGGCTTTGAGACCGGGCAGGGCATTATCGTGATCGCCGCGACCAACCGCCCTGACGTACTTGACCCCGCGCTGCTGCGCCCGGGCCGCTTTGACCGGCAAGTCGTTGTACCGCTTCCGGATATTCGCGGACGCGAACAGATTCTGGTCGTACACATGCGCAAGGTTCCCATCGGTCCGGATGTCAAGGCCGACATTTTGGCGCGCGGCACACCGGGCTTTTCAGGGGCAGATCTCGCAAATCTGGTCAATGAGGCGGCGCTTTTTGCCGCCCGGCGCGGCGCGCGCGTCGTGGAGATGCGGGACTTTGAACAGGCCAAAGACAAGGTCATGATGGGCGCAGAGCGCAAGTCCATGGTCATGTCGGAGGAAGAGCGCCGCAATACCGCGTATCACGAGTCGGGTCACGCGGTGGTGGCACGCCTGCTGCCAAAGACAGATCCCGTGCACAAAGTGACAATTATCCCGCGTGGGCGCGCGCTCGGTGTGACGATGCAATTGCCCGAGCAGGACCGTTATGCGTATGACCGCGAGTACCTGCTGGCACGGGTCGCTGTGCTGTTTGGTGGTCGTGTGGCCGAAGAGCTGTTCATGAAACAGATGACAACCGGTGCGAGCAACGATTTTGAGCGTGCAACGCAAATGGCTCGTGACATGGTCACGCGCTATGGCATGAGCGATAAGCTCGGGCCTATGGTGTATGCGGAAAATGAGGGCGAGGTATTCCTGGGTCGCTCGAT
>DASPWJ010000160.1:0-11985 GCA_035621895.1 Burkholderiaceae bacterium
GTCAGCGCGCCGCTTTTTGTTGTCAGATCAATGATGCCCGCGGTGCGCAGCCCGTACTCTGCGGGGAGCGCACCCGTGATCAGTTGCATGGACGAGAGCAGACGGGGGTCAAGCGTTTGCCCAAAAACGCTGATGCCCTCGGGCAAGATGATGCCGTTGAGCCGGTATTGCAGGCCGTTGTGCTCGCCGCGCACATGAAACTGGCCAAAGGAGTCTTGTGCCACTTCCGGCGCCTGCAGCACCACCTGGTTCAGCAATACGTTGTCGCCTCCGGGCATGGCCGCGATGGCCGCGGCATCGATCGTGTAGACGGAAGCACCGGTCTGGGTCTCGATGCCCGTGCGCGCCTCGTTCAAGCGCCGAGAGACTACCTCGATAGGCTCAAGAACCGTGGTTGTGCCGACCGGAACCGGTACGGGGGACCCGGATGTTTGGTCGGGCGGCGCCGCAGGGAAGGGCGGCGCGGAGCTATCGAGTCCCGTGGCCTCCGGGTTCGTGGCGGGGGGCAACGAGGGTTCAACGAGTGTTTGTTGCGCTAGGAGCGCGCTTGGCAGCAGTAGCAACAGCACCGCGAGGTCGCGCGTGGCTGGGCAAGACATGATCGCACCTCCGAAAGCAAGAATGCGGACCGCTTTTGCGTCGGTCGTGGCGCAAGCGGCTTTAAGCGTTCAAGATTTCAGAGGAGAACGGGAGGGCCCCGGCTTCGGTTTGCCGGAGGATCGGCAGCCAGCTCGGCCACTTCGCCCGCGCGCACTGCCTGGGCGCGCGCTGCGATAAAAACGACCGTGACGGGGGACGAAAAGACGGCACCGCAAACGTGCGCAAACTGGAAGCACTTTTCGCAATACGAAGAGGAAGCTTCCTTGCCTGGCGTTTTGCCATCTGCCAAGCGGTCGTTAGCGGTGGCGAAAAGGCCCGCCAAGGGCGCCCCATGCGCGAAACCGTGATCGATCTCGTGCAATAGCGCCGCCTGCTGGGCAGCGACAACCAGCAGCGACAAGAGCAACGTTGAGGCGATCCGAAGCATTTGCGCGCGAGTCTAGCGCAGGCGGACTTTGGTCGATTGGCTCAAAAACCCTCCCGCTTGGCATAATGCCGCCATATGAGCACCAAACCCCATAGCAGTTCGGCTGCCAGTCACTCCAAGCCGGGCGCCAAATCCGCACACAAGGCAAAGGCCTCCCGCGGCAAGCCACCGGTCTGGCGCCACGACGATGGCACGCCCGTTTCGTGCCTGGAAAAGATCAAGGTGCTCAACGAGAACTACACCGAGTTGCAGCAAACGGCGCAAGATGCGCTGGAAGATGCGCTGCTTATCGGGTGCAATGAAACCCAGGTGCGTCAGGCGCTGCACGAGTTGGTCGATGCGCTCGTGAATCCGTACCAAGGGTTTGCGACCGGGGACGAGGACCAATCCCCGAAGGATTAGGCGGCCAGCCAAGCGGCGCCGCGCACGCCGGATGAGTCACCGTGCTGATTGCGCACCAGCCGGGTCTGCACGCGGTCGGAGAACACCCACTTAGCCCAGTGGGCGGGCACAAGCTCATACAGCGGATCGATGTTGGAAATTCCGCCGCCCAAAACGACCACGTCCGGATCGACGATGTTGATTACTACGGCAAGAGCTTGCGCCAGATTCATCGCATAGCGCTCGAGTGTCTGGATGCAAGAGTGCTCGCCGGCTCGCGCGCGTTGCGCGATCTGCTCGGCCGTGAGCGGGGTTTGCACCGGCTCACCGCTTGCAAGTGCATGATCAGCCGCCATCGCGGGGCCCGATAGCACCGTTTCCACGCAGCCGACGCGACCACAATAACAGGCGCGCGGCGCTCCAAGCGTCCGCGGGGCATCGAGGACGAGCGGATTATGGCCCCATTCGCCGGTGATTCCGTTGGGCCCATCAAGCAAATGCCCGTTCACGACCAAGCCGCCGCCTACGCCCGTGCCAAGGATCACGCCAAACACGATGGCACTGCCGGCTCCCGCTCCATCGATCGCTTCGGACAACGCAAAGCAGTTGGCGTCATTGGCGATGCGAAGCTCACGCCTGAGCAAAGCTTGGAGGTCGGCGCCCAGATTGCGACCATTTAGACAGACCGAATTGGAATTCTTGATGCAGCCCGTGCTGCGCGAGATCGAACCTGGCGTGCCAATCCCTATGCTGTGCGCGCGCCCGTGCATCTGTTCGGCGTCGGCAAGCAATCGGGCAATGGCCGCAAGCGTGGCTGCGTAATCGCCCGCCGGCGTTGGCACACGCGCCCGATGGACAATCGTGCCCGTGCTGTCCAAGGCAGCGATTTCGATCTTGGTACCACCTAGGTCGATACCGATGCGCATGCTCAACCGTAGGTAATGCCGACTTTTTCGCGCACGGACACCCGGTTAGCGCTTCTTGGTCGGGCGCTTCCAGCCCTCGATGGTCACCTGGCGCGCGCGCGCCACCGTAAGCTTGTCGGGCGGTACCTCACGCACGACGGTGGAGCCGGCACCGATCGTCGCACCCGCGCCCACGCGAATAGGAGCAACAAGCACCGCATTGCTGCCAACATGCACGTTTTCTCCGACTTCGGTGCGATGCTTGTTCGCGCCGTCGTAGTTGGCAAATATGGTGCCCGCCCCGATGTTCGAGCGCGCGCCCACGTGCGCATCGCCGACATAGGCCAGGTGATTGGCTTTGGCACCTTGCTCCAGATGGCTGGCCTTTACCTCGACGAAGTTGCCGATGTGCACCTGGTCATCGAGCTGGGCGCCGGGACGCAGCCGCGCGTAGGGTCCGATGAGCACCTCGGTGCCAATTTGCGCGCCATCGAGGTGACAGAATGCGTGCAAAACGCTGCGCGCGCCCACCACAGTGTCGCGCAGGACGCAATGCGGACCAATGTGCACGTGATCGCCCAACGCGACTTTTCCTTCGAACACGCATCCCACATCGATGAACACATCGCTGCCCACCGACAGTTCGCCGCGCACTTCGATACGAGAAGGATCGGCCAGCGTAGCTCCGGCTTCCATCAACGCGTCGGCGCTGCGGCGCTGCACGATACGCTCCAAGTGAGCCAGCTGCGACTTGCTGTTGACACCGAGCGTCTCGTCGGCATCTGTGGCAACGACGGCACTGACTGGCATGTTCTCCGCACGCGCCGCCACGACGACGTCGGTCAGGTAATACTCTGCCTGCGCATTGGCGTTGGATAAGCCCTCGAGCCAGTGCTTCAAGCGCTGCGTCGGTGCAACCAATATGCCGGTGTTGACTTCGTCGATCTGGCGCTGAGAGGCCTCGGCGTCGCGCTCTTCGACGATCCCCTGCACGTGGCCCGCAGCGTCGCGCAAAATGCGCCCATAGCCGCTCGGGTTGGCCAAACGCACCGTCAGCAGGCCAAGATGGCCGGAAGCTGCCTCGATGAGGGCAACAAGCGTCTGACTGCGAACGAGCGGGACATCGCCGTAAAGCACCAGGGTAGCGACATCCTCGCGCAGCCATGGCACCGCCTGCAACACCGCATGTCCTGTGCCCAGTTGTGGCTGTTGCTCGACAAAATGCAGGTCCTGCTGGCCAGCAAATGCGCTTCGTACTGCCTGCGCACCGTGCCCGATCACAACGACGATGCGCGCCGCACTTTGGCATTGGTGCGCCGTTGCGCGCGCGGTGTCGATTACGTGGGCAAGCAGCGGTCTGCCCGCAAGCGGCTGCAGGACCTTGGGTAAAGTCGAGCGCATGCGCTTACCCTGCCCAGCGGCAAGAATCACGATATTCATGCAGGCAATTATCCCGCACAATCCTCACGGCAAGGGCAGGCCGGAGAAGTACCATGCCATCATTATCGCCAGCGCGCCCAGCGCCAGCGCGCCGATGCCCAGAAGCTGCGCGCCGCGCTCCTGGGCCCGCCGAAGCCGTTGCAGTTCGGCCAGAACTTGGGCATCGACGTTCTCGCGCGACAGCGCATCGTGCACCAGACGCGGAAGGCGCGGCACGAACTGGCTCCACGGGATCGCTTCGGCCTTCATGCGATCGGCAAAACCTTCCCAGCCCACCTGACGGCGCATCCACTTTTCCAGAAACGGCTTGCCCGTGACCCACAGGTCAAGATCTGGATCGAGCTGGCGGCCCAAGCCCTCGACATTGAGCAGCGTCTTTTGCAGTAACACGAGCTGTGGCTGGATTTCGACGTTAAAGCGCCGCGACGTGGCAAACAGGCGCATTAACACCTGGCCAAAGGAAATTTCCTTTAGCGGTCGATCAAAAATTGGCTCGCACACTGCGCGGATGGCACCTTCGAGCTCGTCTACGCGTGTGCCGGACGGAACCCAGCCCGATTCGATGTGGTTTTGCGCTACACGCCGGTAGTCGCGCTGAAAAAACGCAAGAAAGTTGCGCGCCAGGTAATCGCGGTCCGTGTCCGTGAGAGTGCCCACGATACCAAAATCGAGCGCGATGTAGCGGCCCAGGTCCGCTCCCGTGACGCCAACCGCGATGTTGCCCGGATGCATGTCGGCATGAAAAAAACCGTCGCGAAACACCTGTGTAAAGAAGATCTCGACCCCGTCGCGCGAGAGCTTTTTTAGGTCGACGCCGGCGCGGCGCAGCTCGTCGACGCGACTAATCGGCACGCCACTCATGCGCTCCATGACCAGGACATGCTCGCAGCAGTAATCCCAATACATTTCGGGCACGCGCAGCAAGGGCGAGCCCTCGAAGTTACGGCGCAGCTGCGAGGCGTTGGCCGCCTCGCGCATGAGGTCCAGCTCGTCGTGCAGAACCTTGCGAAATTCCTCCACTACCTCGCGCGGCCGTAGCCGCTTACCATCGCGCCAGACTCGCTCGACCAGGCTCGCCGCGACCTCCATCAGCCCCAGGTCGCGGTCGATCGCCGTGCGCATCCCGGGACGCAACACCTTGACGGCCACGGGCCGCCCGGCCAACGATGCGGAGGGCGCTCGGGCAGCGTCCCCGCCCCCGGCCAGGGTGCTTTGCACGGCGCTTGTTGCGCCCGAGGGTGCGCTGCGTACGCCACCTGCGAGCACCGCGAAATGCACTTGCGCAATCGACGCGCTGGCGACCGGTTCGCGCTCAAAATGCGAAAACAGCTCGCCGATCGGGCGTCCGAGCCCGCGCTCTATCTCGCGTACCGCAAGATCCGGGTCAAACGGCGGCACGCGATCTTGCAACTTGGCCAACTCGTCGGCGAAATCAGGAGGCAAAAGATCTCGGCGGGTAGATAGAACTTGGCCAAATTTGACGAAGATCGGCCCCAGACTCTCCAGTGCCAAGCGCAAACGCTCCGCGCGCGGGCTCTCAAAGCTGCGCCCCAAGGCCGCCATGCGCGCAAGGCGCACCAAAAACGGATGCTTGAGATTGGCGAACGCGATCTGATCGAGCCCATAGCGTAGGCCGACCCGCGCGATACGCAACAACCGCAGCAGGCGCCGCATGAATCAGCTTTGGGCCGCGCCGCGCTGTTTGCTGGTTGCTTCGCCCGGGGGTTGGGTCGGTGCGGCCGCGCCCGACGAGGTCGCGCCGGACAGCTCCTGGGCTTTAATGCGCTCCTCAAGACGATCGAGGCGGCCTTGCAAGGTGGCCAGTTCGCTGCCAAACCGCTCCCACTCCTGCCGTCCCAGCAGCGTCGGGTGCTCGCCAACGAAATAATCGGCGCCCTGCCGCGCGGCACGATTCACGGCATCACGCAAAGCATCAAATGTGGCGCGCACGGTGCGCACGATGCGCTCGGCGGGTGCATCGCCGACAAAGCGCGAGAGCTCTTCGGCCGGATCCGGCCGCAATTTGGGCAGCACGTCGGTGAGCGCCTGAGCAAAGGCTACGTCGCCTTCCATGCGCAGCTTGCGCAACATTGCGGCAGGTTCGAACAGCGAGCTTGCGACGGCCTCCGGCTCGATTGTTATGGTGACGCTTGGCGTTCCGCTGCCCGGCGCAAGCGTGCCTCCCGCCTCGACCGCGACAAACAGCGTCGTTAGCCCCGCATCGATGCGTGCCGTGCGCCCCGCGTAGGGCGCCAGGGCGGTGCGTGCCCATTGCTCGCGCGCCAGCAGCCGGTTGTACCAGGCGACCATGGTGTCGGTAGCAAGGCGATCAAGCACGTAATATCTCCTGAAGAATGCGGGCAGCCACGCGTGCTGCGCTAGAGGCGAACACCGGTGTGCAGGGCGCAAATGCCAGCCGCGAAATTAAACCAGCGCACGTGCGCCAGTCCCGCCGCTTCCATCAAATTGGCCAGCTCCTGCTGCGCGGGATGCATGCGTATCGATTCGGCCAAATACCGATAGCTGGCGCCGTCGCCGGCAATGCGCTCACCCAGCCAGGGCATGACCTTCATCGAGTAGGCGTCGTACAGCGGGGCCAATGGCGCCCAGACCCGCGAGAACTCCAACACGAGCAGTTGGCCTCCGGGCCGCAATACGCGCTGCATCTCCCCCAGCGCCCGGTCCTTGTGCGTCATGTTGCGCAGACCAAAAGAGACCACGACCCGATCGAAAGTGCGATCGGCAAATGGCAACTGTTCGGCATCACATTGCACTGCCGCGACCGCGACTCCGGCATCAAGCAGCCGATCACGACCCTCGGTAAGCATCGCCGAGTTGATGTCGGTTAGCACGACCTGTCCGCGCGGGCCGACCTTGCGAGCAAAGGCGCGTGCCAAATCACCCGTTCCACCCGCCACGTCGAGCACCTTCATCCCCGGGCGGACCTGCGCCTGCGCGACAGTAAACGCCTTCCAAAGTCGATGCAGTCCACCCGACAGGACGTCGTTCATAAGGTCGTAGCGCGAGGCCACCGAGCTAAACACCCGAGCAACGTGTTTTGCTTTTTCCGGCTCCGGAACCTCGGTGTAGCCAAAGTGCGTTTTGCCGGGCTCATCCATGGCGCTTTACCTCACGGGCCCCATCGGGCGCCAAACTACCGGCTGTGGCGCTATCGCGCGAGGCCCCGGCCGCTTCGAGGCGGCGAAGATAATCCGCCCACATCGCATCCTGATTGATGCCCAGCTCATAGAGGTAATCCCAGGAGTACAGACCGGTATCGTGTCCGTCGGAGAAGATCGGTTGCAACGCGTAGTGGCCGACGGTATCGACCGAGCGGATCGTCACGTTGCGCTTGCCCACTTGCAAGCGCTCTTGTCCCGGTCCGTGGCCGCGCACTTCGGCCGACGGCGAAAAAACACGCAAAAATTCAAACGGAAAACGAAAGCGACGGCCATCGTCGAAGGCTATTTCGAGCACGCGAGAGGCCGAGTGCACCGTGATCTCGGTGGGCAGCGGCGAATTGGGACTCAATCCGTGGGTTTGCGTGCTCATGATGCGCAAGCATAACGCGAGCGGCCGAGCCACTGCTTTAGGCACTGCGCTCTAGCCCCGCACCCTTGCCGCCACCTTGCGTGCGCGGGCGCCGCCGCAGCCAAAGTTCGTAAACGCCAGCGCAGTGTTTCGTGAACCGCGCCCAACGGCCAGCGCCCCGCCAGCAAGGCGCGGCACATTTTGCGATTCAAGCCGCCTTTTGCGCCGCGGTAACGACCCGGTCATGTTCTGCGACACATCATCTTGGTTCATTTGAAGGCCAAGGGACTCATTCGCGATGGTGAAAGACAAGTCGTCAACAGGTTCCGACAAATCGGAAGCACTGCTTTTGCGGCGCACAACGCGAGTTTCGCACCCGTACCTTGCTTGGACAAACAGAGCGTGAGGAGTGCTTTTGCCAGTCCAGGCTCGGGCCGCGGGCTTTTTCTCCTCAAGCTCCAGCCAGCGGCGTGCCAAAGGGTCCGCGTCGCTGCGGCTCTTGCCTGGCGGGTCGTGTTCGCACTGCTGATTGCGCTGCAATTTTCGACGTCGGCGCGAGCTCAGGAGGTGCCACTTGGAGTTTCCTGGGGCGTGGGCGAAACGCTGGAGCACGACAGCAATCTGACTCGCGCGAACAACCAAAGCCCATATCCCGTTCTTTCCGCCACTTCGTACATCACCGACCTTGAGGGCACGCTGCATGAGACCTACGGTCGCGAGGATGTCAGCGCGTCAGTGACGATCGCACGGGTGCTGTACCCGGTCTATAGCCAGTACGACATTACTCAGCAGGACATCCGCGGGACGCTGCGCTCGAGCCTGCCACTTAACACCGACGCCGTCTTGACCGTCACGCGCACGTCCCAGATGGCGCACTTTTCGGACCTGGGCAGTCCCATTCGCGACGTGATCTACCACAATGAACTTAATGCCAGCGTCGATTTTCCGTTCACGGCCAACTGGCGTGGGGTATTGACGGGCGATGACGCCCGGACGATGAACTCCGCCTCGATCTTCCAGACACAAGATCTGGACACAACCGAACTCGATGGTGGTGTTCGATTTCAACCATCCAGCGGCAATCATGTTGACCTGCTATTGCGAACCGTTCACGGGACGTACCCAAACGGCTCTCCGTCGGTTTTCATCAGTCCAGGCTATAACGATCGCGGGGCTGACCTGCGCGCCGACTGGACGTTCACCGGTGCAAGCCACCTGCTCGGCCGAGCCGGTTACACCGAGCGGCGCAACGACGACTTGTTTTACCTGGACACGACGAGCTTTCCGTTCCAGATTCGTGAACTCAGCCGCAACTTCTCCGGTCCCGGGTTTGACCTCACCTATATCTGGCAGATCACGGGAGCCAGCAAGATCAGCGCTTACGGTTCGCGCGCGATCGGGGCGGCGGGCGACAACAATTATCTATCGGCGGTCACCCGGACGTTTCGTTTGGCCCCCGCGTATCAACCTAGCGTGATGTTCGCACTGGAGACCTACTTCGAATGGTCACTGCGCGATTATTTCAGCGACGTCTACGCAGTCGTAACTGGGCTTGCGCCGGGAACCACGCGTAGGGACAATTCGCACAACGCCGGGATTAGCGCTTCTTGGAACCCGAGGCGCTGGCTTCAGGTGAAGCTCGACTTGCGCCATGAGCAGCGCGACTCCACGATTGCATCTTGGGTGTATACAGACAGCAACGTCTCGCTAAGTCTGCAGTGCCGTTTTTAGCAGTACCGATGCCTTGAAAATGCGGACCATCTGCGCGCAAGCATTGCCTCATGCGGCCGCAAGCGAGGCATTGTTTCGGGTCTACCTCGATGCGCTGCTCCGGATCCTCAATGGCAACGTGAGCCATGCCTGAGGCCAAGGCAAGCATTTGCGCGCATTCGGCCGGCCCAGGTTCTCGGTCCTCGCCGCTGCCGCGGGCGGCAGCGAGATAAAAAGGGGTACGGTGGAAATTCGTCGTTGCGCTATAAGCCGTCGATCAGAAGATGCCTTCGCGCACGTAAATGACGTCTTCCGGCTTGACGGGATCGTCAAGGCTTGGGTGCAGTTCAAGTACCTGACCGTTAGCGTCTTTGCGCTTAAGACGCAGCCCCCGCTGGGTGCCGCGCGGCGTGAGGCCGCCACCGGCCGCCAAGGCCTGGACCATCGTCATGTTGCGCTCCACGCGATACGAGCCCGGTCGCTGAACCTCTCCGTAGATATAAAAGAGCGGGTAACGGTCAACGAACAGGACGTCTCCGCTTTGCAAGATAAAGTCGTTGTCCAGGTGGTTCGTTGCAAACATGCTGCCGATGTCGATTACCTTCCAGACGGGTTTTCCTTCGCGCAGGCCCGAGAAAATGACGCTGTCCGACCCCGTCGGGGCAATACCGCCAGCCTGTGCAATCAGGTCGGTAAGGCGCATTTGGGTGGTCTCCAGGGGGTATCGACCCGGGCGGTTGAACTGCCCCAAGGCCGCGACCTGGTTACCGTGGATCTGCTCGATAAGAACGGTCACCTGTGGGTCGTTAAGAAAGCCCCCCTCCTTGAGTCTCGTAGCGATTTGCCGTTCGGCCAACGCGGTCGACGAGCCTCCGACGGGCACTGTGCCGATGAGCGGATATGAAATCGTGCCGTTTTCCGAAACACGAGTCTCTAAACTCAGATCCGGATTCTGAAATACCGATATCTTGATCACGTCTCCGGCGCCCAGAACATAGTCCTGAGCGGGAGCCAAAACCGGAACCGTTGCGACCGCTGTGGGTGCGGTCGATTGGGCGCAAGCAAACGAAAACAAGGACTGAAGTGCCAGCGCGAGGACAAACCTGCGCCAGGCGTCAGTAAATATTAGGGCGGCACATTGCTTGCGGATCGTTAAAGTGTGCGACACGGGAAATTACAAGCGAGAAATAGGCGCGCCAGCCTATAGAAGAATTATGTCAATTTTGTAATCGGGCAAAACCGGCCGTGGTGGCGTAGGGCCAGGAGTAAGAGCTCGGGCCTCTCGCCACGCGATAAAGGGCGATCACCTGCCGAGGAGCTGATCGCCTTTCAAGCCCATTGCCAAAGGATGCCAGCTCACGCCGGCACCCGCAGGGCACCGTGGATTCCGTTGCGAAACCGCTGAGCCATATTTTCGATCGTAAAGTGCGAGGCAACGTGCTGCGCATTAACTCCCAGGCGCCGACGCTCCTCCTCGTACTGCAAAAGCGCCACCACCGCACGCACGTAGGCCTCCATTGAGTCCTCCGTCATCAAACCGTTTTCGCCCGAGCGCAGGTATGCAATCTCGGGTCCGTGGCCGGGGCAGTTGGTCGTGACGATGGGGATGCCGGCTGTAAAGGCATCCAGGATCCCTAGCCCGACGCCACCCGGACACAACATCAGTTCGGATTGGCGCAGGGCCAGTGCCTTCTCGTGGCCTTGCTGTCGGCCGAGAAAGCGCAGCCACGGTCGCGAGGCGGATGCCTGTTCAACCATCGGCCGCAGTGGCCCGTCGCCGGCGACAAGAAGCCGAAAGCCGGGAACACGGTGCAGTACCTGTTCGGCGGCCTGCAGCAGAAAGTGCAATCGCTTCTCTTCGCTGAGCGCGCCTAAGAAAATGGCCACCCGCGCGCCCTTCAGACCCATGCGACGGCGCCCAGCATCGATTTGCGCGGTAGTCACCGCGTGCAGCCGCTCTGCCAGAGCGACTGTGTCGCTCGCGTTTTCCAGATTTGTGATGCGGTCGCGGGCAAATCCCTGGCGTCGCATCAGCTCGGCTCCGCCTTCCGTGCTGGTAAACCACCAATTGGCTCGAAAAGCCAGTGAGCGGCACAATCGCTCGCCCCAGCGCGGCGATGTATCGCCCAGCTCCGCGACCCCGGGGCCCCAAAGGGCAAAGCGCTGCGGTCGGCCCGGCAATAGTGCCCAAAGGTTATAGCCCGGCCGCGACTGCTGTTCGATGACTACGAGTCTTGACGTCCGCGTCTTTGGGGCAAAAGGCTGCCAGCAAAGACGCTGGTCAAAGACATAGCGAGTGGGAACGTGTTCGCCCCACTGCAAACGCCCTTCGTCGTCTCGAGTCGCCTCCTGCGCGTTGGGTTCACCGTGCAAAATGCGCAGTTCCACCCCGTCGGCAATCAGCAGTTTTCGCAAGGCCTCAAAAAGCGCAACCCGGTACTCGGGCAGGCGCCGCAAGACGATAGCGACTTCCGTACGCGCGTCGGTGCTCATTGAAAAGTCGAGTCGAAACAGGGCGCTTGCACAGTTAAAAATGCGGTAATGGGCCGAAACGTCAGGGCGCGAAGGTAACACAACCGGTTTTGCGACCTCAGTTCCTCGAAAATCGCCCGGACGCTGTGCCCTGTCACTGTGCGGTCACGCCATCTCGCCACTATTCGCCCCGCCCATGCTGGTGCTCATCAATCTGGACTCGGCCGTGCAGCGGCGCCAAGCAATGGCGCGCCAACTCGAGCGGAATGCTTTGGCATTCGAGCGCGTTGGCGTGGATTTGCGCCGCGTTCGGCCGTGCGAGGTCCAAGCGCAGATCCAGTCAACTTTCCCGGCCCTACGCTTTGACCGCAAGGCGCTAAGCGACGCGGAAATCGGTTGCTGGCTCTCACACCTTACGGCGTGGCAGCGCCTGCTCCGGCGGGCCGATGGGGTCAGCTGCTGCACTGTGATCGAGGACGATTTGACTTTGCTGCCGGGCTTTGCCAATGTCGTCAAAGC
>DASPWJ010000161.1:0-2246 GCA_035621895.1 Burkholderiaceae bacterium
CGCCGCGGTCGCCGTGTGCGCCAGAGCTTTTGCCGCGGCGCATTTCAGCCAGTTCCTATCAGGATCTAGTTGATTGTCCTTACCGCTTCTTCGGATTGCGCATGCTGGGATTGCGCGAGGCGCCGCGTTTAGCCGCAAAGCCAGAAAAGCGCGATTTCGGATTACTGCTGCATGCGGTTTTGTATGAATTCCACGCGGGGCAAGCTCCGGGCAATTCGGCTACCGACGGACCGCTGGCTGCAGCAGCAAGTGATGCGGCACTAGAGAGTTTGCGGCAGATTGTCGATGCGCGCACCGCGCCCTTGCTAGCGCAGCGGCCGGCACTGATCGGCTATCGCCAGCGTCTGCGCCTTTTATTCCCCGGATATCTTCAGTGGCTGCGGCAGGCGCAACATGAAGGATGGCACTGGCAGGACGGTGAGCTCGTGCTGACGCGGCCCCTTGTAATCGATGAGGGTCAAGCGGTGGCGCTCGAAGGTCGCATCGATCGGCTCGATAGGAATTACCAGGGCCAATTGCGCGTACTCGATTACAAATCGCGCGACGTTGCGAGCTTGCGAAAAGGTCAGCGCGATTTTGGCGAAGACGTACAACTGCTCTTTTACGGCCTCTTGCTCGATCCTCCCGCGCAAGAGGCTGCGTACCTGAGTATTCAGCGGCCACCGGATCCGCGCAACCCAAGCGCTAAGGTGGCAACGCTGGTGCATGCGCCCGTGCCCTTTGCAGAAAATGTGCAAGCACTCCAAACGCGACTGCGATCGGATCTGAGCCGCATTGCGCAGGGCGTAGGTCTTGCGGCAAATGGTGCGGAATCCATCTGCCGTCGCTGCGAACTACGCAGCCTTTGCCGGCATGGCTTCACAGCGCAACAAAACGGCGTCGAACGCACAGGTGCGGTCCATGAGTGACTATCTTGCCAATGGTGTTGCCATCGACCACGCGGATTTCGTGGCGCGTGCGCTTGCGCCAGATGCAAGCTGCGTAGTAGAGGCCTGTGCGGGTAGCGGCAAGACATGGCTGCTCGTAGGGCGCATCGTGCGATTGCTCCTGGCAGGCTGCGCACCCGGGCAGATTCTGGCGATTACATTTACCCGGCGCGCCGCGCAAGAGATGCGCGAGCGCCTCTTTGCCGATCTGGCGGCGCTTGCCCAAGGCGATGATGACGCGGTTAGCGACATGTTGTGCGCGCGTGGTATGTCGCGAGCCGCGGCAATACGCGCAATTCCGACGGCCCAAGGACTATACGAGCGGGTGGTGACCGCAGAATCGGCAATGGCCATCGAGACTTTCCACGGCTGGTTTTGGCGTCTGGTGCAGGCTGCACCACTTGATGCGGGCCTGGGCTACGCGCCGAGCCTGGTCGAGCGAACCGGGCAGCTGCTCGATGAGTCCTGGACGGAGTTTTGTCGATCGCTTCTGGCGCCGCAGGCCAAATCGAGGATGCACTCGTACGAGCGACTCACCGAGCTGATCGGCGACGATGCCACGGAGGAGCTGCTGCGCAATTTCGTGCGACACCGCGCGGACTGGTGGTCCTTTTTAGAAGGCGCACCCACGGGCGTCGAACGTGCCTGTGCGCCCATGCGTGCCAAGCTTTTGGCACTAACGGGGCACAGCGATCGCCACCCCGCGCATCTTTTGCGCGACAAAGCAATGGTGCGGATCGCAACGCAAATTCTCGACCACTTGCAGTCGATCGTTGGCACGGGCAAAACGGTAAGCGACATGGCAGGCAAGCTTGAGCAGTGGCTTGCGCAGAACGAAGCCGATCCGGATCAAAGCGTGGAAGGCTTGGCAGAAATCTTCCTTACCCAGGAAGGCAAGGTACGCAATGCCTTGGACCCCAATGTGCTAGGCAAAAAGCTCACAGCCGGACGACAGCACGCTTACCGCGAAGAGCACAACCATATCGTGCAGCGTCTTCGGACTGTGCAAGCCGCCCGTGAGGAATGGGAGGCCCTTGAACTGACGACGCATGGCTTGGAGTGCGGTCAGGCGTTGCTTGAAGTCTTTCAGCAGCGCAAGGCAAGAGCCAGCGCCGTGGACTTTACGGACCTGGAGTGGCAGGCGCATCGGCTGCTAGCTGACTCCAACGTGGCGGCGTACATGCAGTCTTGGCTTGATGTGCGCTATCGCCATCTGCTGCTGGACGAATTTCAGGACACAAATCCTTTGCAGTGGCAGGTGCTGCAGTCGTGGCTCGCATCCTATGAGGCCGATGCCCAGCGCCCCACGGTATTTTTGGT
>DASPWJ010000162.1:0-2770 GCA_035621895.1 Burkholderiaceae bacterium
CTTGCACGCGCTCGCATGCGCGTGCGGCGCGAAGACACTCGCAGTGCACATGACTTGCGCAAGGCGATGGCGCAGGCGGGCTATCAAGAGCAGATCAACTTCAGTTTCGTGCCCGAGTCATGGGAGACAGATTTCGGCGTCTCTTCGGCCGACCTGATCCGAGTTCTCAATCCGATTGCCGTCCAACACGGCGTGATGCGCACGAACTTGCTAGCGAGCCTCGTTGCGAACCTTCGCTACAACCTCAATCGACAGGCTAGCCGGGTACGGGTTTTTGAAATTGCCAGTGTTTATGGGCGAGGGGCCGTCTGGCCAGATGCCGCGCAGCCAGTCGCTGGTGTAGTAGAACCCTTGCACCTAGCGGCACTGTGCTTCGGGCCGGCCGAAGACGAGCAGTGGGGTTTGCCCGCGCGCGAGGTGGACTTTTTTGATATCAAGGGCGATCTCGAACGTTTGCTATTTCCGGCACAGGCACGGTTTATGGCAACCGAACAGGGCGATCGCCTGTTTGCCGCGTTTCACCCGGGGCGTTGCGCAAGGGTCCTTTTGCATGGCGAGAACATCGGATGGATCGGGGAGCTGCACCCGGGTCTGTGCAAGAAGTTCGATTTGAATGCGGCGCCAATGCTCTTTGAGGTCGCCGTCGCCCCTATGGTGCAGATCGGCTTGCCGACGCTTCTTGCCGTGCCCCGTTTCCCTGCTTTGGTCCGCGATATCGCGGTCTGGGTCGAGGGCGAGGTATGCGCGGGCGAAGTTTTGGAAGACCTGCGCGGTTTGGCATTGAACAATCCGAAGCTGACCAGCGTACGCGCAGTTCGACTCTTCGACGTTTTTCGTCCCACCTCCACGCTCAAACAGGCGGTTTCGCAAAAAGAAGCTAGCGGCTTGTTAAATAAGGAGAAAAGTCTTGCGTTTCGCGTAGTTCTGCAAGATACTCATCGCTCGCTGGCAGAAGCGGATGCCGATGCGGCTCGTGCCGCAATCGTCGAGCACCTGTTGCAGCGTTGGGGTGCAAGGGTGCGCCAATAAGGGCTCTCAGCGAGCAAAAATCAATTGTGGCGGCTAATTACTTTGTCCCATGACGACCTTTAAATTTCCCAATCCCCCGCCGGCTTCGAAAGCCGCCAGCAACCCCGCGCAAGCCGATTCTGAGCGCGAACCTCGAACAATGACCAAGGCCGAAATCGCGGACGCCTTGTTCGAGCGCCTGGGATTGAACAAGCGGGAAGCAAAAGACATGGTTGACGGATTTTTCGACGAGATTTGCCAGGCGCTGGCGCGGGGCGAAGCTGTGAAATTGTCGGGTTTTGGCAACTTCCAACTGCGCGATAAACCCACAAGGCCCGGACGCAATCCCAAGACAGGGGAGGAGATCGCGATCACGGCGCGCCGCGTGGTGACTTTTCATGCCAGTCAAAAACTCAAGGCGACCGTGACGCGCACTTACGGCCGCTAATGACCAGCAATTGACCCGCAACCTCGCATCTGGAGCGGCGCATCGATGTCCAAGACTGCCGGAGTCGAACCTGACTCGACGGACTCCCTGCCGTCCATTCCGGCAAAACGTTACTTCACGATCGGAGAGGTAAGCGACTTGTGTGCGGTCAAACCGCACGTCTTGCGCTACTGGGAGCAGGAATTCTCCCAACTCAAACCGATCAAGCGGCGGGGCAATCGGCGCTATTACCAACATCATGAGGTTTTGCTCATTCGGCGCATACGGGCACTGCTTTACGAAGAAGGATTCACAATCAACGGGGCGCGAAATCGCCTCGATGACGACGGCGCTGGCTCTCCTTTGCGTCGCCGTGGCAACCGCGGCGAGGCAAATCCGACGGGCGACCTCGCGGTTCAGATGCCCGGCACGAGGGTGACAAAGTCACGATCAACCCAAACGACCAGCGCTGACGCGTTGGACATCATGCGCGCGGAACTTGAGTCGATCCGTGCTCTTCTTTCGCGGCGCACCGAGCATTCCACGCAAGAATAAGAGTGGCCGCGAGCGCTGGCGTGTACAATCCGCCTTCTTCGGGGCGTAGCGCAGCCTGGTAGCGCACTTGCATGGGGTGCAAGGGGTCGCGAGTTCGAATCCCGCCGCCCCGACCAAATAATCAAGGAGTTAGCGGCGCTCTGTTAGCACAACTTGTGACCCCCAAAGGGTTCTGCTAACAGTATGCAGGGCTTCGAGCCCTCGATCAGCACGTTCGATGTAGGCCGTTGCGCTAACCGCCATCAACGCCTCGCTCGCGAGAAAGCGTAGCGTGCGCCGCATGCGAACCTGCTTCCAAGCGGTAGCCGTGCTGTCGCTCGCAATAGCGGGCCAAGTCGCACATGCCTAATCCAAGCCGCAGGCCGCTGCACCGAGCGAGGTGGAGGGTAAGTCGAGCGCCCAATCATGGATCGAAGTGATCAGCATCGCCGTGTCCGCTTTCGGCATGGTAGTGATCGCGGCATACACGTTCAGCTTTGCAAGATCGACAAAGAAGCTCTGGGACGAGGCGCGCTCCGCCAATGAGATTGCGAATGCGACCGCTGACGGGAAGAGCTAATGCTCCAAATTGGACAGAAGCGGAAGAACGGCGGGCAAGCACAAACCGGTCGCTCTCAGCCGCGAACGTTGCTTTCAGGGCGGATCGCGCAACGCAGTTGGTGCGGGCGGCGCGGTACTAGACTTTGGAGAGCAGCGCGTTGGTCCAACCACTGCTGTCTGCTAGCACCGCAAAGAGCGATTCAGCAAACAGCGCTGGTCGAAGCGCACGACGTACAAGTC